>NZ_JBHJUO010000003.1:0-463576 GCF_042268445.1 Streptomyces sp. NPDC056169
ACCTCCCCCCCCCCCCCCTCACCCCGTTGGTTGGGTGGGGGGGGGGGGTGTTTTTTTTGTTTACCCCGGCCGGGGGGCCCCCCCCGGCCCCCCCCCCCCACAACACGGCACCGCGCTGGCGCTACTGAGCCAGGCACTGTGCACCCGATTCAGATCTGCCGGCACGTCAGCAGATCTGAAGGAATCCCTCGGCGCTGCTCGGCAAGGCGTCGACCAAGCCATCCGCGTAGACGCCCTCACTCCGCCCTTGTCGGCGAACCTGGGCGAGGTGCTGCTGATCGTCTTCGGACACAGCGGGGACCTGGAGGACCTGGACGAGGCCATCCACAGGCATCGGCAGGCGATGGAACTCGCCGAGCCGGAAGACCCAGCCTTTGCCGGATTTCTGTCCAATCTCGGAAGTGCTCATCGGATCAGGTTCGAGCAATCCGGGAAGGTGGAGGATCTGGCTGAGGCCGTCCTATTGAGTCGACGCGCGGCCGACTGTGCGCCGACCGACTCCCAGTTGCTGCGCGGGGTTCTCGGCAACCTCGGACACGCCACGCAGACCAAATTCGAAGCCGGCGGGGCGGTACAGGACATCTCCGAAGCCGTCGACGCCCTGGGGAAAGCCCTGGCGATCACTCCAATCGGACACTCCGAGCGACCAGATGCGCTGTCCAACTACGGCGGTGCGTTGCTGGCGCGGTTCCGGCTGACGGCGGAGTCTGTCGACCTGGAGCTTGGCATCGAAGCTCTGCGAGAGGCGGTCGAGCTCGCGCCGGACCGCCATGTCGAGCGCGCGAACCACCTGTCCAATCTCGGCATCGCATTGAACACCCGGTTCCGATCCGTTGGAGAAGTCGCGGATCTGGAAGCTGCGATCGCTTTCGGGGAGCAGGCAGTCAAGGCTACGCCGGAGAACCATCCGGGCCTGCCGGGGTACCTGTCCAACGTGGCCCTTTCCCTGACCGAGAGATTCAGGCGGTCCGGCACAACGGCGGACCTGGACGCCGCCATCTCGTACGGAGAGCGGGCTGTCTCGGCCACTCAGCCGGACCACTCGGACCGACCCAGGTACCTCTCCAATCTCGCGGGCGCCCTGCAGACGCGATTCTGGCGTACCGGCGCGGAAGCAGACCTGGAGGCGGCGGTTCGGGCGAACGCCGAGGCCGCGCGCCGTGCGGCGGCCAACCATCCCGATCGTGGGTTGCTTCTGTCCAACCATGGGATGTCCTTGGAAGCCAGGTACGGGCTCACCGGCGACCTGCGGGACCTGGATGACGCCGTCGAGCTGCTCGGCCAGGCTGCGGATGTCACGCCGGTCGGCCACCCCGACCGCGCAGGGTTCATCTCCAATCTGGGCGGCGCACTGCGCTCAAGGTTCACGGCCACCGGTGATCGGCGTGACCTTGAGTCCGCGATCGAAGCTGGCCAGCAGGCGGTGGCAGCCAGTCCGGCGGACCAACCCTCCCGGACGGCGGTGCTGGCAAATCTCGGGATCTCCCTGGGCGCCCGGTTCCGAGCGACCGGCCACGGCAGGGAGGAGGCAGTCAACGCCTTCGAGGCGACGCTGAAACTCACCTCCGGTGCGCCGTCCACTCGAATCCGCGCGGCGAGGGCGGCCACGGCGCTGCTCGCCGAGTCGGAACCTGCCCGGGGAGCCGAGCTGCTCGCTGCCGCAGTCGCGCTGTTGCCGACCGTCGCAGAACGGTGGCTCAGGCGAAGCGACCAGCAGCACGAGCTCGGTGAACTATCCGGACTCGCCGGTGATGCCGCAGCGCTGCTGCTGGGCTGCTCCGGCTCGGTACCGCCTGCCCTTCCGGTGCTCGAGCGCGCACTGGTCGTGCTGGAGTCGGGGCGCGCGGTCCTGCTGGGCCAAGCGCTAGAGAACAGGACGGATCTGACGATCCTTCGCCAAACTCATCCGCGCATGGCTGATCGGTTTGTCCAGCTGACCGACGTGCTCGACTCCGATGTTCCTGCGCCGCCGACTGCGGCAGGCCAGGCTTCCACGCGCGTCGGCGCGCTGGGAGCGTCTCGGCCATTTGGCAGGCACCGGGCAGCCTTGGACCTTGCCGAGCTCATTGACCAGGTGCGCTCGTTGGACGGTTTCGCAGACTTCCTGCGCCAACCGGTCGCCGAGGACCTGATCAAGGAAGCTCGGTCGGGCCCCGTGGTGCTCTTCAACGTCAGCAGGTATGGCAGCGATGCCATTGCGGTGACGGAGAATGGCGTCAACAGGATCCACCTCAAAAACCTTGACACTAAGTCACTCAGCGCCCGAATCAACGCCTTTTACGCGGCCCTAGCTACGGTCGGCGACCCGCAAGCTGCCCGGGCCGAGAGGGTCCAGGCGCAACGTGATGTGTCGGCGGTCCTGGAGTGGCTCTGGGACGTCGTAGCTGAACCGGTTCTCATGAGCCTCGGCCTGGATTCCCCGCCGTCACCCGATTCGCCGATGCCGCGCGTCTGGTGGCTTCCCGGCGGGATTCTCGGACTCCTGCCCCTCCATGCGGCCGGGTACCACCGAGACCAGCAGGACAGCCGCACCGTGTTGGACCGCGCGATCTCCTCGTACGCGCCGAGCATACGTTCGCTGCGGTATGCGCGGAGAGCCGAGCGAGCGGTTTCGACCGTCGACCGTCGGTCGCTGGTCGTGGCCATGCCCGTCACACCCGGTCTACCGAACGGTGCCCCACTTAGTAAGGCTGCGGCCGAGGCGGACTGGGTGAGCGCTCGCCTGCCCTCCCCGCATACCTTTATCGCCACCGCACCTCCGGACGGCCGGGCCGGCACTGATGACCCGACGAAGGAGAAGGTCCTCGTCGCGCTTGAACAGAGCGCCATCGTTCATTTTGCCTGTCACGGGATCACCGACCGGATGGACCCGTCACGGAGCCGGCTCTTGCTCAGCGACCACCGATCCGCCCCGTTGACCGTTGCGAGCCTCGCTCGGATCAACCTCGACTCCGCAGACCTTGCCTATCTCTCGGCCTGCAGCACCGCGGCGAACACCAACACCGAGCTCATGGATGAAGCCATCCAACTGACCAGCGCATTCCAGTTGGCTGGCTTCCGGCATGTCATCGGGACGCTCTGGGAGATCGATGACGCCGTCGCGGAACAGGCCGCGAGGTCGTTCTACGACATACTCGGGAACGAGTCGGGCGACCTCGCCATCCCCCGATCCGCTGAGGCCCTCCACCGGACAGTGCACATGCTGCGGGACCGATACCGCGCTGCGCCGTCGCTGTGGGCCGCATACGTGCACTCCGGTGCTTGACGCCGAAGGCCGCCGCAGGTTTCGACCTCGTTCAGGTGGACTTCAGGACCAGCGCTGAATGCGGAAAGCGTCGTACGGCGGTGTCGGGAGTGGATGGCAGCGCATCGGGCATCGAATGCTGCGGGTGCTCTCCACCCGGAGCACGAACGGGACTTATACGGAGGAGGAGCGGTCCACGATCCAGATCGACCAACTGGCTGACGCGATCGACCGACCGCGGGCCAGGCCAATTCCAACAGAACACGCACGCTGACCGTCGTCGACAGGGAGACGGGCGGTCCAACCCTCATCGAGGCGCCGGCCGACACCAGGGTCCACGTCGGGGCACACCAACGAGGCGCTCGCGGTGAACATCTTTGCCACCGCCATCCGGCACCTCTTCGCCAGCGAAGCGGCAGCGCCCGGGGCCCACGGGGCGGGTGCGCAGGTAGCTGGCCCTGTGAACGTGATGACGGCAATCGACGCCAACTCCAGCATCGCGAAGATCGACGTCGCCATCAAGACCGTCACCGAGCAGCGATACGGGCTGCGCTTCTTCCGGCAGCAGGTCCAGGACGTATAGGCAGCCTCCCTGTTCGACGGCAAGACGGAAGTCCAGGCCGACACCGTCCTGCCAGTCCTGGATCGGCCCGGCGAGGACGCCGTCGTGATCGGCGAGACCTATGCCCGCTTCACCTCGGAGCCCCAGTTCACCTCCGAGGCGCCCAAGCCCACGACCGCGGTTTCCGCAGACCCGTGCGCCGCTGGAGCAGGTCATCTTCATCCAGGGGCCGACCCAGCACTGAGCTGGCCCTTCCGAAGGAGAACCGCTCGGCGATCAACGTGGGCAGGCTCAGTACGGTGCGTGCCACTACGTGCCAGTCGGGGCGGTAAACAGCGGTCAACCGGGGCCATTCCTGGGCCCCCACGATCAACCCACGCAAGTATGTTTCCGCAGGTCAGCAGCACTTCGACAGCCCAAGTGCCGGGTGATTCCCAAGCTTATAGCGCGGGTTCGATTCCCGTCATCCGCTCTTCCACGAAGCCCCAGGTCAGCGACCTGGGGCTTCGTCGTTGTCCGGAGCTCTCGGCCCTCGCCGGCCTCGCGTCGCGAGACGCGTTCTCGATGCCCTGCGTCACACCGCTGCCTCCGTCGCGTGAATTCGCTTTCAAAAGGGGGCGGTTGGCCGGAGGGGTTGACTCCGACCCTCGGGACCACCTGGCCCTCCTTCCCCGCCAACACGCGATCGGCGGCGCAGTGCGGGCAGGAAGGGAGGTGCCACGTCACCGTCACCCGGCGCCGGTCGGCGGCGATGGCACGGGCCTGCCCAGTGGCCGGGCAGGCCGCACAGTGCGGGCACACGACGGTTTCGAACTTCAGCTCAGCCATCACCTACGCCACCCTCCCCGCCAACGGTGCTCGCGACGAGGGTGCCACGTCTCCCAGCGGGACAGGCTTCACACACCGGTCCCCACTGGCTGCACGTCGCAGCCGGCGGACGCCTTGCTCCCGGAACGCTGCTCTCGGGGGGAATCAATATCTATCCCCGCGATCAGAGAGTTTAATGGACCCCGCAGGGAGAGTTTTTCCGCACCGCACACGATGGAGATATTCCACGCACACAAACCGCTGCAGCGTGCTACTGTCGATCTCGGTTGCAGTCTTGGTACCCAAAAACTTCAGGCGCTCCAGTCGGCCTCCGTGCCACATTCGAGCGCTTTATATTTCCGGTCATTTTTCCGGCGGGGCATCATCGCGGCGACACGGTGTCCGTACAGCGCGGATGCTGGTGTACTGCCCCAAAGGAGATATGGCATGGCATCTGGCACCGTGAAGTGGTTCAACGCGGCAAAGGGTTTCGGCTTCATCGAGCAGGACGGTGGCGGCGACGACGTCTTCGCCCACTTCTCGAACATCGCCGCCCAGGGCTTCCGCGAGCTGCTGGAAGGCCAGAAGGTCACCTTCGACATCGCACAGGGCCAGAAGGGCCCGACGGCCGAGAACATCGTTCCCGCCTGAAGCTGACGCACATTTCGTAGCTGGGGCCCGCATCCTTGGGGTGCGGGCCCCAGCTGCACGCATTTCCCGCAGTGGTGTCACCTGCGTGACGAAGTATTCAGGGTCACAGCCTGCTCGGCGCTTCACCCCCTAGATTTTTCTTGGTTTCGCGTCCACATGACGCCACCCCATCTCAGCGCATGCGCCCGTACAGAATCTCTGTAGGCCAGAGTCGCTTTCGCATTCCATTCGGCCCGTTCTTGTGATTCCCCGCGCCGCGTTTCTGCTGCCGGAATTCCTTGATATGTGCCGTATCAAGGAAGGTTCTGAATGAACCGCACACGTACGAACGACCGTTCCTCTCGCACCCGCAGCCGCACCGGCGGCCCCGCTTTCGGCGCTGCCACCGGTTCGGAGCGGGGCAGCCGCTTCGGCTCGTCGACCCCGAGCCGTTCCGGAGGTCCGAGCCGCTCCGGCGGCTACGGCCGCCGGCCCGCCGCGATCCAAGGCGAGTTCGCCCTGCCGAAGACGATCACTCCCGCTCTGCCCGCCGTCGAGGCTTTCGCCGATCTCGACATGCCGGCCGAGCTGTTGGCGGCCCTTGGCGCGCAGGGCCTGAGCGTGCCGTTCCCGATCCAGGGAGCCACCCTGCCCAACACCCTCGCAGGCCGCGACGTCCTCGGCCGCGGCCGCACCGGCTCCGGCAAGACTCTGGCCTTCGGCCTCGCCCTGCTGGCTCGCACCGCCGGGCAGCGCGCCGAGCCCCGCAAGCCGCTGGCCCTCGTCCTCGTCCCCACCCGCGAGCTGGCCCAGCAGGTGACCGACGCCCTCACCCCGTACGCCCGCGCCGTGAAGCTGCGTCTGACCACGGTCGTCGGCGGCATGTCGATCGGCAAGCAGGCCGGAGCGCTGCGCGGAGGCGCGGAGGTCGTCGTGGCCACGCCCGGCCGGTTGAAGGACCTCATCGACCGTGGTGACTGCCGGCTGAACCAGGTCGCAATCAGCGTCCTGGACGAAGCCGACCAGATGGCCGACATGGGCTTCATGCCGCAGGTCACCGCTCTCTTGGACCAGGTGCGTCCCGAGGGGCAGCGGATGCTGTTCTCCGCCACCCTGGACCGCAACGTCGACCTGCTGGTGCGCCGATACCTGACCGACCCGGTCGTGCACTCGGTGGACCCCTCGGCCGGTGCGGTCACCACGATGGAGCACCACGTGTTGCACGTCCACGGCTCCGACAAGCACCGGACGACGACGGAGATCGCGGCGCGCGAGAGCCGGGTGATCATGTTCCTGGACACCAAGCACGCCGTCGACCGGCTGACGCAGGACCTGCTGAACAGCGGTGTCCGGGCCGCCGCCCTTCACGGCGGGAAGTCGCAGCCGCAGCGCACCCGGACCCTCGCGCAGTTCAAGACCGGACACGTCACCGTGCTGGTCGCCACGAACGTCGCCGCCCGCGGCATCCACGTCGACAACCTCGACCTCGTCGTGAACGTCGACCCGCCGACCGACCACAAGGACTACCTCCACCGCGGCGGCCGCACCGCCCGCGCGGGCGAGTCCGGCAGCGTCGTCACCCTCGTCACCCCCAACCAGCGCCGCGACATGACCCGCCTCATGCAGGCCGCCGGCATCACCCCGCAGACCACCCAGGTCCGCTCCGGCGAAGAGGCCCTGAACCGGATCACCGGCGCCCAGGCCCCCTCCGGTGTCCCCGTCGTCATCACCGCACCGGTCGTCGAACGCGCCAAGCGCGGCGCGGCCTCCCGTGGCAGGCGTCGGCCCGCTTCGACCGTCCGGCGCGTGAGCGTGCGGCAGTCCGCCTTCGATGCGGCGGCCTGAGAACCACGTGATCAGGAAACTGACCCATCTCTGCAGGAGGCACGTTTTGACGCTGGTACAGATGCAGCCCCGCTCGGCGAACACCAACCCTGTGCACCGGACGGTGGACGACGCGATGGAGGCGGACGGTCCACAGATCTGTGACGACATGACGGTCGAGGTGGCCCTGGCCGTCATGGCCGGCGCCCGCGTGGGTCATCTGCTCGTCTGCGACGAGGACGGCCTGTGCACCGGGCTGGTCACGCAGGCCCAGCTCACCGCCATCCGCGACAGCACGGCGTACACCGACCGGGTCCGTCTCCGCGACCTGCTGGGGGACCGCGGGCCGGTCGCCTCACCCGTGACCACGATGGCCGAAGCCGAACACGCGATGCGCTACCGCCGGCTCGATGCCCTGCCGGTCATCGATGACCAGGGCAGTGCTCGGGGCGTCCTCGCCCTTGCCCGCTGAACGGCCTCACCACGGCACGACCGTCCCCCTTTTCTTCTTCCTGTGAGGCAACATGCGCTGTGTCATCGCCCGTTTCCCGTTCGACCTGACCAAGAGCGGTGTCCTGGAGTCGATGAAGGGCATCAAGCCCGAGCAGGTCGTCGGCGAGTCAGTGATCATCGGGCGCCGTACCTACCCCGTGAAGCAGGTCGGCCAGGTCATCACTCGGCAGGACCGCCGTGACTTCAGCGCCGGTGAAGTCCTCCGGGCCATGAACCAGCTCGGGTTCACCTGCCGCGGCCTCCCCCGGGCCGCCGTGCCCACGCGCGTCCTCGGCCCGCTCCAGCAGGCCTCCGCGATGCTCGGCACCCCGGTGACCGTCTGACGGACAGGACCGGCGCGAGCCGACACCCGAACAGCGAGGAGGGCCCGACCGGCACGCGCCGGTCGGGCCCTCCCGTATACCGGGGGTTACGCGAATGTCGGGTCAGTGGTCGGAGTAGCTGAAGTCGCCCATGGTCCAGGCACTGACATCCGCGATCGAGACGCGATACATCCCACCCGTCTCCGGGATCCCCACCGTGCCCTGAAGGATGCGGGCCACATGGAAGTGCAGATGAGTGGGCGGCCCCTCTTGGGGTGTCGTGGCGGTGAAGACGGCGGAGAACTCGCCCAAGCGGGCCGAGTCCGTCAGGACCTCCGACACCCGCTGCCTCCACACGGCTTCGGGAGCCAGCCGACCGGTGATGACAGCACCACCGGTGACCACGGTCAGGGACATCTGATTGCTCTGCCCGGACTCCACCAAGGCAGCGACGTCAACGAGCAGCTCGTCAGGCTTCGACATGAGAGCCGATTTTATGCACCGGTCGTCCCGTTCTCTCGACCGGGAGGACTACCGGTCGAGAAGAGCACTCACCGTCTTCTTCCCGCCGGAGGCCCTACGGGTGACAGCGGTCGCTCGGGCGAGGAGGTTGACCATGGGCCAGCCGGATCCACCGGTACCGCCGTACAGGTCAGGGGTGCGCATACGCGGCGCGTACGAGCTGGAGTCGTGAACGGCCACTTCGATGCTCTCCGCGTGGGCCCGTCAAAGACCGCAGGGCCTGGCAGAGACGAACTGCCGGGCAGTAGTACCCGCAGTCGCAGTTCGCAGGACGGTGCGGTGGTGGAGTTCCGAAGCCAGGGTTGTTGCAGGACGGCGACGGGACTGACGACCGGACCGGGTGGCCCGCAGTGATCAGGGGCCGCCGTGAGCAGTACGCAGCAGTGAAGTAAGTGAGCAGCACCTCGGTGAAGGCGTCGGCTGCGGACGCGCGCACCGGGAAGTTCGACAGTGGGGTTCCAAGCCAGAGCAGACGCAGGACGGGCAACGGGGCTGGCTGCCGAAGAGTGGCGCTGACGCAGGCCACCAGCAGTACGCAGTAGAGCAGTACCAGCAGTACGCAGTTGATCACCGAGGGAAGAACGGAGGAGCCGAGCACCATCAGGATCGCCCGGGCGGAAGCCTTGAGCCCGGGTACCGCAGGACATCGATAGTGAGGTGGTCTCCGGTCAAGCAACCGCGATCCCCGCACTCCCGGCAGCATCTCGGTCGGGTCGGCGGAAACACAGGGTCGGCGCAGTATCAGGGCCGACAGATGGTGTAGTAGTTCCTTCGGGGCCCTGGTGCCGTACGGCACCAGGGCCCCTCCACGCGTTCCATGAGAGAGGTTCAATGACAGCAGACGACTCGTTCGGCCGTCTTGACGACGACGATTACCCCGCCTACACCATGGGCCGGGCGGCAGACATGCTCGGCACCACCCAGGGCTTCCTCCGTGCCCTCGGAGAGGCCCGCCTGATCACCCCGCTCCGCTCCGAGGGCGGCCACCGCCGCTACTCCCGCTACCAGCTGCGCATCGCCGCCCGCGCCCGGGAACTCGTCGACCAGGGCACCCCCATCGAGGCCGCCTGCCGCATCATCATCCTCGAAGACCAGCTCGAAGAAGCCCAGCGCATCAACGCCGAGTACCGCCGCGCCGCCGAGTCATCCCCTCCGCCGCCCTCGGCCTGAACCGAGCGGAGGCCTCGCGGGGGTGGAGATCGCCCGTACGCGCGATTGTGAGCGGTGTGTGGATGTACGTGCAGGACAGCGGCTACACGTCCCGGCAGACACTGGTGGGGTTCACGGTTGAGGCGGCTGACGGAACCATCGGGCACGTGGACCGCCGGCAGGACCAGCCCGGCATGCAACACCTGGTCGTCGACACCAGCGTGTGGATGTTCGGCAGGAGCATTCTGATCCCGGCCGGCGCCGTCGCCGGTATCGACACCGAAGCACGGACGGTAAAGGTGTCAGGGACCCGGGAAGAGATCAAAGCCGCTCCCCGGTTCACCACCGACAGCGAAATGGCTGACCACCGCTACCTGTCCGCCGTCGGCAACTACTACCTCTCCCTGCGCCGCCCCCTCGCACCCTGACCCGAAGCCAGCAAGGCAACTCGCCCGCCCCAGGGCGACAGCAGCCCCCGGGCAGAACATTGCCGTGCTCAGTAGACGGTGAAGGAGATGGCGATGTAGTGCGCGGTGAAGGCTGCGACGGTCAGGGCGTGGAACACCTCGTGGAAGCCGAACCAGCGGGGTGAGGGGTTGGGGCGCTGGAGGGCGTAGACGACCGCGCCCGCGCTGTAGAGAAGCCCGCCCGTCACGATCAAGGAGACTACGGCCGCCCCGCCGTTGTGCAGGAAGTCGGGCAGGTACCGCACGGGCGCCCAGCCCAAGGCCAGGTAGCAGGGGGTGTACAGCCAGCGGGGAGCTCCGACCCACAGGACACGGAATGCGATGCCGACCAGAGCGCCCGTCCACACGATCCACAGCAGGAAGGTCCACTGGTCGCGGGAGAGCAGGAGCACGGCGAGTGGGGTGCACGTGCCGGCGATGATCAGGAAGATGTTGGCGTGGTCGAGGCGGCGCAGAACGGCCTCGCCGAGTGGTCCCCAGGAGCCGAGGTGGTAGACGGCGCTGGTCCCGAACAGCAGCCAGGCCGTGACGGAGTACACGGTGCAGGCCAGCACGGCCTGAGGCGTCCCTGCCAGGCAGATGAGGACGATGCCCGCGGCCAGCGACGCGGGGACCATGCCGGCGTGAAGCCAGCCGCGTAGCCTCGGCTTGACGGGTTCCACCAGATCGGCCGCCCGCTCGACCAGGTCGGCCACCGGGCGGGAGTTCTCGGCGGCCCCGTCGCGTTGCGATCCCGAAGACAGGCCGGTCGAGTCGCGTCCCTTGATCGTCGGTGGGGAAGAAACACTGCAGGCTTCGGCGTCGTCTCGGGACACTGCTTCCCCTCCCGCACCGGACTGCTGGGTATCACGGGCAACCATGCCTCCATGCTAGGAACCTGCCCGCACCGAATTCCCAGAGGCCCACCTCATCGCTGCCGCCGCATCGGCCGGCGTGGCACCGCGGTCCGCAAACAGCGGGCGCACCAGGGACGCCGCCGGACACCGGCTCCGACCCGCGACGCCCGCCCCGGCCGACGGTTCGCTGTGCAGTGGGGTCCGGCCCATGGAGGTGCCAGACATGGAGCGCAGTCAGGACAGTGCGGCTCAGCTCGCGGGGGCGGCGTCTGGCCGACAGTCGTGTGGTGGAGGTCGCGTCCAGGGTTGGGCTCTGTGCCCGGGGAGTGATCTACGTACTGGTGGGGATTCTGGCTGTGCGGATCGGCCTCGGCAGCGACAGCGGCCAGGAGGCCGACCGGTCCGGGGGGGGTGGAGACCCTCGGCGAGCAGCTGTTCGGCCAGGCTCTGCTGGGGCTGGCGGCGATGACGCTCTGGCGGCTGTGCGAGGCGGCGTTCGGGCAGACAGTGGAGGGCGGTGAGAAGTGGTCTCGTCGTCTGGGTTCTCTGGGGATGGCGGTGTTCTACGCCGCGATCTGTGTCGGCGTGATGCAGACGGCGCTGGTCTGCGGATCCGCCGGGGGCCGCCCCGGTGACGAGACGTCGAAGGAGTACACCGCCAGGCTGCTGGACTGGCCGGGCGGCCGGGTGATCGTCGGCGTGTTCGGGGCCGTCCTGATCGTCGTGGGCGCGGTGATACTGGTGCGCAGCAGTACAGCCGCAGCCCACCTCAAATGCCCTTGATTCGCCGGATAGATGAAGATACGATCTACGGCAACATCGCGTGTCGGTCACCGGCTGGGTGAGACATGGAGGTGTCGGGACATGCCTTCGGAGGCATTCCTTGTCAGTCGAGTTGAATCACACGATCGTCCATGCCCGGGACAACCGGGAGTCCGCTGAGTTCTTCGCGGACCTTCTCAATCTTGAGATCACCGCCGAGTGGGGTCCGTTCATCGCGGTCGGCCTGGGTAACGGCGTCACGCTGGACTTCGCCACCGTCCCCCCGGACAGCATCACCCCCCAGCACTACGCCTTCTTGATCTCCGAGGAGGAGTTCGAAGCGGCGTACGCGCAGATCAGACAGCGCGGCATCGAGCACTACGCCGACCCCCACCGGAAGCAGCCCGGCACGGTCAATCACAACGACGGTGGCCACGGCGTGTACTTCATGGATCCGGCGGGTCACGCCATGGAACTCATCACCGTGCCGTACGGCGGCTGGACCTCGTAACCGCATCCCTCGAGGACCGCACTCCATTGCGGATTGCGGTCCTCGACCGCGGTCTGTGCCCCATGCGATCGCCGCTGGCGCCCTGCGACAGCGGGCCCGCCGCCTGGCGGGCATCATCGGCGCCAGAGAAATCGGCCGTCGGTGATCCCTCCGGCGCGAGCTTCAAGCGCACGGAGCCGGGCGACGGTCTCCGGGTGCCGGCGATGGCCACCTCGACGGCCCATGCCTCCGTGAAGGCTCGGAGGCGAACCGCGGACACCTCGGCGCGCGCGGGCGGCGCCAGCCGCGCGGTCGCGGTCGAAGTGGCATCCATTTCTGCAGATCAGCGGCCATCCGCTTGCCCAAGCTCCGAGTGATTCCCCCACTTGTGGCGCGGGTTCGATTCCCGTCATCCGACCGCTCTTCCGCGAAGCCCCAGGTCAGGCTCGGCGACCTGGGGCTTCGTCGTTGTCCGGAGCTCTCGGGACTCGCGCGCCGGATTCCGAAATGCTGCACTCGGGGTGAATCAATATCTGTGACCGCGGGCTCAGACTTTACCGGGCCCCGCCGGGAGAGTTTTTACCGCAACGCGCAGAGAGGGATTGATCCACGCGCAAAAGCCGCTGTGGCGTGCTACTGTCGATATCAGTTGCAGTTTTGGTACCCAAAGACTTCAAGCGTCTCCAGGTGGCCTTCCGCCACACAGGAGCGCTTTTTATTTCCGGTCATTTTCCGGGCAGGGCATCATCGCGGCGACACGGCGTCCGTAAAGTGCGGATTCCGGTGTACTGCCCAAAGGAGATATGACATGGCTGCTGGCACCGTGAAGTGGTTCAACGCGGAAAAGGGCTTCGGCTTCATCGAGCAGGACGGTGGCGGCCCCGACGTGTTCGCCCACTACTCGAACATCGCCGCCCAGGGCTTCCGCGAGCTGCAGGAAGGCCAGAAGGTCACCTTCGACATCGCGCAGGGCCAGAAGGGCCCGACGGCCGAGAACATCGTTCCCGCCTGAAGCTGACGCGCAGTTCGTAGCTGGGGCCCGCATCCCTCGGGGTGCGGGCCCCAGCTATACGCATTTTCCGGCAGCGGTTTCATCTGAGATTTCAGCGACTGCGCCGATACGGATTCCATGCGGGCGAGATTCGCCATCGCATTCCCTCGGCCCGTTCTTTTGGTTACCCGCGATCCAACGCTGCGGGAATTCCTTGATGACGTGCCGCATCAAGGAAGGTTCTGAATGAACCCCACACGTACGAACCGCCGCTCCTCCCGCGACCGCCGCAGCACCGGCGGCTCCGGTTTCGGCTCCACCGCCGCCCCGGCTCGGACCGGTCGCTTCGGCTCCTCCGCCCCCAGCCGTACGGGAGGCGGCCCGAGCCGCTCGGGCGGCCACGGCCGCAGGCCCGCCGCGGTACAGGGAGAGTTCGCCCTCCCGAAGACGATCACCCCCTCACTGCCCGGCGTCGAGACGTTCGACGAACTCGACATGCCCAGGGAGCTCCTGGCTGCCCTCACCGCGCAGGGCGTGTCCGTGCCGTTCCCGATCCAGGGCGCGACCCTGCCGAACTCCCTCGTGGGCCGTGACGTGCTGGGCCGCGGCCGGACCGGCTCCGGCAAGACCCTCGCCTTCGGCCTGGCCCTCCTGGCCCGCACCGCCGGGCAGCGCGCCGAACCACGCCGACCGCTCGCCCTCGTCCTCGTCCCCACCCGCGAGCTGGCCCAGCAGGTGACCGACGCCCTCACGCCGTACGCCCGCGCCGTCAAGCTGCGTCTGGCGACCGTGGTCGGCGGCATGCCCATCGGACGCCAGGCCGGCGCCCTGCGCGCCGGCGCCGAAGTCGTCGTCGCCACCCCCGGCCGTCTCAAGGACCTCATCGACCGAGGTGACTGCGGGCTGAGCCAGGTCGCGATCTCCGTCCTGGACGAGGCCGACCAGATGGCCGACATGGGCTTCATGCCCCAGGTGACCGCCCTCCTGGACCAGGTCCGCCCCGAAGGCCAGCGGATGCTGTTCTCCGCCACCCTCGACCGCAACGTCGACCTCCTGGTCCGCCGCTACCTCAGCGACCCCGTCGTCCACTCCGTCGACCCCTCCCAGGGCGCGGTCACCACGATGGAGCACCACCTCCTGCACGTGCACGGCACCGACAAGCACCGGGTGACGACGGAGATCGCGGCGCGCGAGGGCCGGGTGATCATGTTCCTGGACACCAAGCACGCCGTGGACCGGCTCACCCAGGACCTCCTCGACAGCGGCGTCCGCGCCGCGGCACTCCACGGCGGCAAGTCCCAGCCCCAGCGCACCCGCACCCTCGCCCGGTTCAAGACCGGACACGTCACCGTCCTGGTCGCCACGAACGTCGCCGCCCGCGGCATCCACGTCGACAACCTCGACCTCGTCGTCAACGTGGACCCGCCGACCGACCACAAGGACTACCTCCACCGCGGCGGCCGCACCGCCCGCGCGGGTGAGTCCGGCAGCGTCGTCACCCTGGTCACCTCCCAGCAGCGCCGCGGCCTGACCCGCCTCATGGCCGACGCCGGCATCGTGCCCCAGACCACCCAGGTCCGCTCCGGCGAGGAAGCCCTCCACCGGATCACCGGCGCCCGGACCCCCTCCGGCATCCCGGTCACCATCACCGCGCCGGCGGCCGAGCAGCGCAAGCGCGGCCCGGTGTCCCGCGGTCGCCGCAGTGCCGCCTCCGCGGCCCGGCGCGCCGCACGACAGTCCGGCGAGTGAGCCCACGGCGGTCCGGCGCGTGAGCCCGCGGCCGCCGTCGGCCCGGCGGTCCGCACGCCACGTGAACAGGAACACCCGATGAGCCACAGCCGGCTCGACGCCCCGCCCGTCGCGGCCGGACACGGCAGCACTCGGGACGTCCTCACCCCCGCCTGAACCGACTCACCGCGGCCGGCCCCTTCCACCCTTCTCCCTGTGAGGCATCATGCGCTGCGTCATCGCCCGGTTCCCGTTCGATCTGACCAAGAGCGGCGTCCTGGAATCCATGAAGGGCGTCAAGCCCGAGCCCGTCACCGGCGAGTCCGTGATCATCGGCCGCCGCACCTACCCCGTCAAGCAGGTCGGCCAGGTCGTCACCCGCCAGGACCGCCGCGACTTCAGCGCCGGCGAGGTCGTGCGGGCCATGACCTCGCTCGGCTTCACCTGCCGCGGGCTTCCCCACGCCGACGCCCCCGCACACGGCCTCACCCCGGTCCAGCGGGCGTCCGCGATGCTCGGCACCCCGGTCACCGTCTGACCGACGGGACGGGCGCGAGCCGCCACCGGAACAGCCAGGAGGGCCCGACCAGCGCACGCTGGTCGGGCCCTCCTGCCGTGCAGGCGGCTCTGCACGTCCTGGACCGGCCGCAAAGCACTAGCTCTCCTCCCGACACGCGAAAATCTATAGCGGCCGGAGTAGACATTGGGTGGTGGCGTGATTATGGTTTCTCTCGTAGCCCAGCGAGACAAGAGGGCCTGGCAGAGACGAACTGCCGGGCAGGAGTACCCGCAGGTGCAGTCGGCAGGACGGTGCGGTGGTGGAGTTCCGAAGCCAGGGTTGTCGCAGGACGGCGACGGGGCTGACGACCGGACCGGGTGGCCCGCAGTGATCAGGGGCCGCCGTGAGCGGGACCGCTGTCATGACAGTGGCGGTACCCGTGAGTGCAGTACGCAGGAGAGCTGTACCAGCGGCACCAGCAGTACACAGTCCCCCGTTGGGTAGCAGTTGATCACCGAGGGAAGAACGGAGGAGCCGAGCGCCATCAGGATCGCCCGGGCGGAAATCTCGAGCCCGGGTACCGCAGGACATCGATAGTGAGGTGGTCTCCGGTCAAGCAACCGCGATCCCCGCGTGCCCGACAGCATCTCGGTCGGGTCGGCGGAAACAGAAGGCCGGTGCAGTATCAGGACCGGCGGATGGTGTAGTAGTTCCTTCGGGGCCCTGGTGCCAGTACGGCACCAGGGCCCCTCAACGCGTTCACCAGAGAGGTGCAAGTGACAGCAGACGACTCCTTCGACCGTCTCGATGACGACGACTACCCCGCCTACACGATGGGCCGGGCCGCCGAGATGATCGGCACCACCCAGGGCTTCCTGCGCGCCCTGGGCGAAGCGCGCCTCATCACGCCGCTCCGCTCCGGCGGCGGCCACCGCCGCTACTCCCGCTACCAGCTGCGCATCGCCGCCCGCGCCCGGGAACTCGTCGACCAGGGCACCCCCATCGAGGCCGCCTGCCGCATCATCATCCTCGAAGACCAGCTCGAGGAAGCCCAACGCATCAACGCCGAGTACCGCCGCGCCGCCGAATCATCCCCTCCGCCGGCCTCGGACTGAGTCGAGTGCGCCCGTCGGCAACGGCGGGGCGGGGCGGGGCGGGTCATCGGACTGGGCGGCGGTGGGCGGAGCGGCGCATGCGCACGGCGATGTAGACGAGGTCCGCCACGAGCAGCACGATGCCGACGACCAGCAGGAAGAGCAGTCCGTCGGCGGTGGCACCGATGATGCCCAGCACGATCGCGATGATGATCAGGGCCAGGAAGAGCGTCATGAGGGCTGCCTCCTCGGTCGGTTGGGGAGCTCAGCGCCGTGCCAGTTGCCGTTCGCCGTTCGCCCCGGGCTCGTAGGGGAGTTCGTAGTGCCGGAAGACCGCTTCCTCGTCCTCGGCGGGAAGTACGTCGTCGGTGCCGATCGAAGGGCACTGCTTCACCAGAGCCTTGTCGTGGGCGACCTTCACATAGCCCGGCCCCACCGTCGCACCGTCCAGGGGGACGAACACCAGACGGTGACGGGTGGGCAGGCCGACCCGGACCGTGGCCATGAACGGCTCGTCGGTGCTGGTGTCGACGTAGATCGCCTCCAGCTCTCCGATCCTGTGGCCCCGCGTGTCCACGACGTCGCGGGTTCGCCACTCACGGATGTCCGCCATCTGCATCATTCCGACTCCTCGCGGTCGGTCACCGGTTCGGGCAGCGTGGCGACGAGGATCTCGGCCGCCTGGGTGACGTTGCCGGCGTCGACCGCACGGGCCATCGCCGCGCGGGCCGCGTCCGCCGTGGTGTGCGGCGGGATCACCAGCAGGGCGAAGTGGTCGTTGTCGCCACGGGTGATGAGGACGGTGTCGTCACCGACGGGATACGAGTCCAGACGGACGACCTGGTCGTCGACGACCAGACGCGTCGGGACCTCACCCCAGGCGTCGGTGTCCAGGCCGACCCTCGCGATGGGGCCGAGGTGGGTGGTGAGCGCCTGGATCAGGGCGGGCAGCTCGGTCGCGACGTCCCGGGAGCGGGGCCACCAGGCGCCGTCGAGGACGCCTTCGCGGGAGTGCGTCGTCTCCAGCCTCAGCAGGGCCGTTCCGGGCCTCGCCGCTCGGTGGATCTCGTCCGGAAGAAGCCCCCGAGGGGTGGGTGTGTCAGATTCGGCCATGGTGGTCCGCCTGCCTGCGCGGGGCCGCCGACACCTCAAAGCCGACGAGAAACCGCCGTGGTCTCACGGTACTCCGGGCGCCCGCGACTCCGGGCCCCGCGACTCCGGGCCCCTCGAATCCGAGCACCCGTCGACTCCGGGCGCCCGGAGACTCGCGCCCGCGAGCATCGGCCGCCGGGCGGTGTTCCCGGTGGGAAATCGCCTGGTCGGACCGGCCCGTTCGGCCACGCGGCGGAGTACGCTGAAGATACCGGGAGTAACCCGAGCACCCGCTCCCACGCGGACGTCGTTTCCGGCGATCAAGACACTGGGCCGCCCTGCAGGGCGGCCCGGGGACGGGTCCGCGATCATGACCACCATCGCACCCCTGCTTTCGGCGCGCCTTTCGCTGACGCCGAAGACCACCCTCGCCGGCCTGTTGGACGGCGCCTGGTGGCCTCGCTCGCGTGACCTCACCGCTGAGCTTCCGCCCTTGGTCGACGCGCTGGAGGAGCACTACGGGCGCATCACGCGCGTCGCGGTGAACCCCGGCCGCTGGCCCGTCGTCCCGCACAAGATTCCCGCCACCGGGCACACCGTGCACGTGGGCTGGTTCACCGAACAGGACGCCGACAAGATGATCCTGCTCTCCTACGCCGTCGGCCGCTGCGACCTGCTGGTGATCCCGCCCGAGACCGAACCCGCCGCAGCCGCCCGGCTCATGACCGCCGCCGCCCTCCCCGGCAGCATCCTCACCGCCGGTGTCCTGATGTCCGACGAAGCCGCCACCGGCCGCCGTATGCGGGACGCCCGAAGCAGCGAGGACTCCTGGGAGACGGACGGAGGGACCGCCCTGGCGCCGCTCCGGCACCCGGTCGTCGGCGCGCGGATGATCCCGCTGCCGAGGGACATGCGGAGGTGACGTCATGGGAACCCTGATCACGCTCGCGGCAGTCGCCCTGCTGATCGTGCTCGGCATGCGCCTGATCCACCGGCTCAACGCCCAGCACGACGCACGCATCGCGGCCCACCACTTCAGTGAACCGTTCCCGGCCGTCTTCCGGCCGCCCGGTCACAGCCCCCACCCGCCGACAGAACGAGACACCTCGACGGGGCAGGACACCTCGACAGGGCAAGCCGCCCCCCGCCGGGTCACGGGCACCTGGCCCTGACCACCTCGGACCACTCCTCCGACCGAAGGCCGCGGGTGGGGCACCCGACACCCGGGACAACCCACCCGCCCGGCCTCTCGCTCGCCGTGGAGGAACCTCGCACCCTGTACCCCCGCGATCTACCCCACCGACACCGCGATCGTGCCCTCGGCCGGACACGCGGAACGCGACTGAGCCGGACTGCCCGACGGCCCGCTGCACTCCTGGCGCGCCCGGCCCACAGCCGTACAATTGAACATGGATCGAGCACTCTCACGTGTGACGATCCGGAAGGGCGGCCTCGGCGGAGTACATGCGCTGGGGCCGTTGTGACGACCGCCGCCATGAGGCCCGCGCACCCCGGGCGCGCCAGGCCGCGCCCGGCCGGGAACGTCAGTCCGTGGTCCTGGTGACGGCCGGGGGGCGCCAGGTGCCGTCGAGGGCGGCGGGGTCGGGCCAGTAGGCGCGGAGGTAGAGCGCGAAGTGGCCGGCGGGGGCGGGGAGCCAGTTGGGCAGGTCCTCCGGGGCCGCGGGCGGGCGGGCTCCGGCGTACAGGGTCAGGGAGCCGTCGGCGCCGAGGCGCAGGCCGGTGTTCTTGGTGCCGAGCGAGTAGCGGTGCAGGTCGTTGCGGTGGAAGAAGTGGTGCTCGTTGTAGAGCGTCACCGACCAGAAGCCCTTCACCGGGGGCAGGGCGCCGGCGGGGAAGGTGAGCGTGTAGCCGTGTTCGCCGGTGAGCGGTTCCCCGGTCGCGTCCTGGTCCTGGTAGAAGTACGTCGTCTCGGTGGGGGCGTTCACGAAGATGTTGGCCTTGCCCATGGCGGTGCGACTGAGGTAGTCGCCGCCGAACGCCGCGCCGTTGCGCTGGGTGCTCCAGTGGTGGTCGAGGGGGACGCCGATGTTGCGGAACTGGAAGAGCTCCTGCACCAGGGTGGCGTTCGCGTCGACCGCCTCCGCCCGGAGCACCTCGGCCGACTGCGGGTCGGCGGCGGCCTCCTCCACGAGGGAGCGGAAGAGTCCGTACAGTGCCTCCTCGCCCGGGCGCGGGGGCACTTCGTCCAGGACGGCGGGGAGGATGTCGAAGAACGTCCTCGGGTCGACCCACTGGGTCTCCTGCTCGCCGCTGGTCGAGTCCCCCGCCGGGTAGGACGGCGCCTGCGACCAGTCGGTGGTGTGCGGCTCTCCGGTGTACTCGGCGAGCGGGTAGGCGACGATCTGGTCGATCAGCGGCTGGACGGCGGCCCGGTCCTCGTCGGTGTCGTTCATGAAGACGCGGGGGATGCAGACGGCGATCCGGGTGTCGAAGCGGAACACGCCCTCGATGCCCGCGGGGACCTCGCCGTCCCATCCGGTCGGCGCGAGCAGGTAGTGGCCCGGCTTGGTGTCGTACATCGCGCCGAGCCGCGCGACCGACTCCGTCCGCTGGTCGACGACCTGGTACACCCAGAACCGGCCGCCGAAGTCGGGGACCTGGATCACCGAAGGGCCGCGCCGCGCGTCGAGGATCCCGAAGCCGTAGACGACGTCCTGATTGGGGCAGGCCACGAGCCGCTCGTCCGGGGTGATGTAGTCGTGCAGCATGCCCAGCGTCCCCGGCGGTCCGACCGGGACCACCCCGCCCAGCAGCCCGGGCGCGGGCACCTGCTCCATGATCGAGAGCCGGTTGTGCATGTTCACCAGCGGCCAGCCCCACAGATAGGCCACCCGGCCCATCGCCCGCAGGTACGCGTCGGTCATCCGCGACCCGGGAACCGGGGGCGCGAGCGCGGCGGAGGAGTCGGAGGGGGCGGCGGCGGAGGTGGGTCCGAAGGGCGACATGGCCCGAACCTACGGACGCCACCCCGCTGCCGCCCTGCTGTGCTGGGCCATATGGGGGACGGCTCCAGGCCGGGCACCGCGTGTGCCGTCGGCGACCTGGGCCTTCTTCGTCGTCCAGACCGACGGCGCTCGTCACGCAGTCCGGTGGAGGGGCGGTCGTCACATGTGGCCCGCCCGGCCGCCGAGGCGCATTCTTGATGACGAGACCCTCGGCGCCTGCGCTCGTACGGCAGCGCCCGACGAGGGTTCCGCAGCCTGCCCGGTGGGAGGCAACTGGATGGCAGCCGGACAGCCCGGGCCTCCGGATCGCTCGGAGAGCTTCGGAGAGGGGCTGCTGGGCGGGCTCGTGGACCGTGTCCACGAGCTGGCGCCCCATCTGGTCGGGCCCGTCCTCGCCGACACGGTGGCCCGGCTGGGGGGACGGGATCCGCAGATCCTGCTCCAGGACTACGGGCAACGGAAGCTGGTCCCCCTCCCGGGCGAAGGGCTGGCGGGCGGCGAACCGCAGTCCATCGACCACTCCGACGCCGGCCGGTGCTTCCTCGCCTCGCGCCCGGTCGAACTCGTCCTGCCCGACGGCGTACGGGTTCTGCTGCCCTTGCTGGACGGGGGCGACCAGGCGGGCATCCTGGCCGTCACCCTGGACACCGTCGACGACGACGACCGCCGCCTGCTGCGAAGGATCGCGGGTCTGATCGCCGGCATGATGCAGACCAAGCACAGCCACACCGACCTCTTCTTCCGCACCCGCCGCAGCGAGCCGATGAGCGTCGCCGCCGAGATCCAGTGGTCGCTGCTGCCACCCCTGTCGATGGTGACGCCGCGCGTCGCCGTCGCCGGCGTGCTGGAGCCCGCGTACGACGTGGCGGGCGACAGCTTCGACTACGCCCTGAACGAGGACACCTTCCACCTCGCGATGGTCGATGCCATGGGCCACGGACTGGACGCGGCCACGATGGCCACCGTGGCCATCGGCGCGTACCGGCACGCCCGCCGGATCAGCATCGAACTGTCCGAGATCTACCTCTTCATGGACCGGGCCGTGGCCGAGCAGTTCGAACCCGACCACTTCGTGACCGCGCAGATGATGCGGCTGGACACCGTCACCGGCCGCCTCCAGTGGGTCAACGCGGGGCATCCGGCCCCCATGCTGATCCGCGAACACCGCGTCGTACGCCGCCTGGACAGCCCCACGACGCTTCCCGTCGGCTTCGGAGGAGCACAGCCTCAGGTCAGCGGCGTGACGCTCGAACGGGGGGATCGCGTCCTCTGGTTCACCGACGGGCTGGTCGAGGAACACGAGAGCGGGCAGGAACAGTTCGGCGAGGACCAGCTGATCGACTGGGTGAATCAGCTGGAGAAGGCGGACCGAGGGGTCCGCGCGGTGGCACGGGACCTGTCCCACACGCTCAAGCGGGCACGTGGCGAAGCCACTTCGGACGACGCCACCCTCGTCCTGGTCGAGTGGCGCGGATGACGCGGGGACGTGCCGTGAGGTGCGGCACGGACAGGGCGGTACGGGCAGGGTAGTACGGACAGGGCGGCACGGGCAGAGCGGCACGGGCAGAGCGGCACAGACAGGGCGGCACGGGCAGAGCGGCACGGGCAGGGCGGCACAGGCAGGGCGGTTCGCCGGGCGAAAGAGGCTGCGCCGGCCCGATCGCGCGGTGTTCCCGGTGGGAAATCGCCTGGTCGGACCGGCTCGTCCGACCACGGAGCGGAGTAGGCTGAAGATACCGGGAGTAACCCGAGCACCCGCTCCCACGCGGACGTCGTTCCCGGCGATCAAGACACTGGGCCGCCCTGCAGAGCGGCCCGGAGACGGGTCCGCGATCATGACCGTCCCCCTCGCACCCCCCGCTTTCGGTGCGCCTGTCGCTGACACCGAAGACCACCCTCGCCGGCCTGTTGGACGGCGCCTGGTGGCCGTGCTCGCGTGACCTCGACGAACCAAGGGACTTGATCATGGCGACTCTCCGCGAGCGACAGGTCTACCGCGAACGGGTCCTGAACGCCCTCTACGAAGCCACCGAAGGCAACCGCCTCCTCGGAGTCCCGGGGCGGAAGCTGCGAAACGACCTTCGCATCCCGGAGGAGGACCTGGCCGCCGCCTGCACCTACCTGGCCGGCGAGGAGCTGATCACCGTCGACTGGGAGCCGGGCAACACACCCGCGATGGTCTCCCTCACGCACCAGGGAATCCGCCGCATGGAGGCCGAAGAGGAAGAACGCGGCTGAGCCGGACGGCCCCCGCACCCGACGTCAGGTCGCCGGCCGGTGCTGGTGTCCCACTTCGCGCGCGAGGTCCAGCCCGAGGACGCGGTCGAGGAAGGCGAACGTCTCGAACTTGGCACCGGCCGGTACGTCGGGGCGCGTCGCCACGGTGACCAGCCCGTCCAGGACGGCGGGTACGCCGAGATCCTCGGCCAGCACGTCATGGGCGTGGCGCAGCACATCGGCAGGGACCGGCCTGGACGGCTCCTGCGCCCAGTCCGCCACCAGCTCCCGCCAGTCGCCCAGCGTCCGCCGGGCCTCGTCGAGCGCCGTACCGGTGAACGTGACCGGCGTGCGGTGAGCGTGGCCGAGCATCAGCAGCCTCACCGCCAGCGGATCGGTCCCCTCCGGGGCGACGGCGTCCAGGAGCCCTGATGCCAGGACGTGGGGTCGGGCACGGTCCGGGACGTCCCTCTCCCGGGATGTCAGGCCGACCCGGCCCACGTCGATGCGGACCCCGCCGACCTCGTTCGGTGCGGCGGGGTCGTACGCGCGGACGTGCACGTCGGCAGCGGCGCAGAGCGTTCCGTTCGGAGGGTGGACACCGGCGTCGGCGGGCGGGTGGACGCCAAGGGCGGACATGGCGCGGCCCAGCGCCTCGGACTGCTCCTGCGGCAGGTCCGGCGTGGTGAGGAACATGCGGGACTGCAGGCCGTGCAGCTCCGCCGTCCGCGCCAGTACGTCACCGACCAGGAGCAGCCGCAGGTCCGTCATGCCGATCCGGGCGTCGCCGGCCGGCAGGTGGACGCAGATGCTCAGGAGATGGCGTCGTACGGAGGGAATCTCCACCAGGTGGCCGGTACGGGCGTCGACGATGCGCAGCATGCTCCGGAGGCTAGTCGTGGAAAGCCCCGGCACCGGGGAGGGTCGGCGCATAATCCTCGGGTGTCCACGAACTCGGTACCGATACCGCCCCGTTCCGGCTCCGGCTCCGTCTCCGTTTCCGGCTCCGTCTCCGACTCCGTCTCTGTTTCCGACTCCGGCCCCGACACCGGCCCCGACTCCGACTCCGACTCCGGAGACGTTCGCGCCTGGTTGTCCGATGATGCGGCGGCCTGGACCGGCGCACGCCCCGGCTCGTGGGCGAGGCCGTTCTGGTCCGTCCTCGCGCTGCTGGTGACGGTCGTCGCCGCGATCGTCACCGAGCCCGCGCCGGTGTGCAGCGACGTGGCGCCGTGCGGAACGGACTGGGTCGGCATGGCGCAAGTCGGCCTGGCCGTCGGCTTGTTGTACTGGTTCGCGCGGCTGCCCGAGCTCGCCCTCGCCGCCGCACCGGTGCTCGCGGTCATCGTGGCGTGGGAGGAGCTCTCCTCCGACGGATGGGTGTCCCGGGCGGCGAATCTGGCGGTCATCGCGGCCCTCGGCCTCGGCTCGGCAGCGTCGTGGGCGAGGCTGGCCGCGCGGCGGAAGCAGCGGCGGCTCGTCGACCGGGTGGACGCCGCACAGGGCCGGCGGCTGGAGTTCGCCGGTCCTGTCGGACGGGGCACGATCCCCGTCGTCGCCGGGCTGCTGCTGTGCGCCGTGGCCGTCGGCGCGATCGTCACGGGCTTGCGCGCCGTCCACGGGGACGAGCAGCAGGCCGCCCGGGCGACGCGTACCGAGGCCGAGGTCACCGGCCGTACGGACTTGTCTCTGCGGGTCCGTACCGATGACGGACGGCGCATCTCCGTCGACGCCCTCTTCCCCGAGGACTATCGCCTCGGCACCCGGGTGGTGGTGCTGGAGGACGAGAAGTGGCGGCGGCTGGTCGCCGAGCCGTACGACGCGCTCGGCTGGCAGCTGCTGGGCCTGGCCGGCGGACTGCCCGGGCTCTCGTTGCTGACGACGGGACTTCTGGCACGTCGGCGTGGCACCGCGCTGCGCCGCGGACCGGTGCCCGCCCTGCGGGTGCTGGAGCGGCTGGACGAGGAGGGCCGGACCTGGGTCTACGCGGCCGACGACCCCGCCGGGAGCACACCGCTGCTCGTCTGCGCCTGCGTGCCGGTGTCCCGGGACGTGGAGGAGCGGGTGGGGGCCGATTTGCATGAGGCCGTCATGCTCGGCGCGCCCTACGACGGTGCCGAGTTGGCCTTCGTCAGCAGGGCAGTCAGGGCAGCGACGGCAGCGGAGGGGACGACGGAAGGGCCGCTCTTGGTGACCCGCACCTTCACCCCTGCCCGCGTGCCCCCGACCGGGAAGGGGCGCCCGCAGGGGGCCTGAGCCGGTACTCCTGACGCGTCAGTGGCTGCGGGGTGCGTACATGATCACGGCCATGCCGGCGAGGCAGATCAGGGCGCCGATGACGTCGTAGCGGTCGGGGCGGTAGCCGTCGGCGACCACGCCCCAGGCGATGGATCCGGCGACGAAGATGCCGCCGTAGGCGGCGAGGACGCGGCCGAAGTTGTCGTCGGACTGGAGCGTGGCCACCACCCCGTACAGACCGAGCGCGATGACGCCGGCGCCGATCCAGATCCAGCCCTTGTGCTCGCGGATGCCCTGCCAGACCAGCCAGGCGCCGCCGATCTCGAAGAGTGCGGCGACGGCGAAGAGGGCGAGGGAACGAGCGACGGTCATGCCGCCGACCCTAGCGGCGGCCCTGGCGGCGGCCTTGGCGGCGGCCCTGTCCGTGGGCCGACGCCGATGCGCGTCGGCCCCCGTGGACGCACCCGGACGTCCGGACGCCCGGGTGTCACACGGCGCGAGGGCCCCAGCCCCGCGCCCGAACCGGCTGCCGGGTGCCGTTCACGCCGTCGCGGCGGTCAGTTCGGTCAGGTCCTCCTCGGTGAGGTGGAGGGACGCCGCCGCGATGTTGTCCTCGACGTGTGCCGGCGAAGAGGTGCCGGGGATCGGGAGGACCACCGGCGACCGGGCCATCGTCCAGGCCAGCTTGACCTGTTGGGGGGAGGCGCCGTGCCGGGCCGCCACGCGGGCGAGCGGCTCGGTCGGTTCGGGGCGGCCCAGGGTCTCCAGAGAGAAGAACGGGACGAAGGCGATGCCCTGCCGGGTGCAGGCGTCGAGGACCGTCTGGTCCTGGCGGTGGAAGAGGCCGTACATGTTCTGTACGGCCGCCACCGGGGCGATGCGCTGGGCCCTGGCGAGCTCGTCGGTGGTCGTGTTGCTCAGGCCGAGGTGGCGGATCAGGCCCTCCTCCCGCAGGGCGGCCAGTGCGCCGAAGCGGTCGGCCAGTGAGTCGTCCGCCTTGTCCGCCTCGCTGTCCTGCAGGCGGAGGTAGACGAGGTCCAGGCGGTCCCGGCCCAGTTCCCGCAGCGTGCGGTGGACGTGCGCCGCCAGCTCGCCGGGGGTGGCCTGGGCGCCCCAGCTGCCGTCGGGGTGCCGGACCGGGCCGACCTTCGCCGCGAGGACCAGGTCGTCGGGGTACGGGTGCAGGACGCTGCGGATCAGGCCGTTCGCCGAGAGGTCGCCGTGGAAGTAGAACCAGGCGGTGTCCAGGTGGTTCACCCCGAGGTCGACGGCTCGCCTCAGGACGGCGGCCGACGTCTCCGGGTCGTTCGCCGGGCCGCCCAAACTGCTCGCCGGCAGCCTCATGGTGCCGAAGCCCATGCGGGCGACCGGGAGGTCGCCGCCCAGGAGGTAGGGAGAGGTGAGGGGTGGTCGGGGCGCGCTGTGGGTGGTCATGAGGCCCGATCCTCCGGGGCGCTCCCGCCTCGGGCGAACTCCTGGCAGCTTGGTGCCATGACGACGACCGGGATCGTGACCCTGCGGGGCGAGGCCGAGCTGGTACGGCGCGCGGGCGCCCTCTTCGACGGGGTGCGGCGGGAGTTCCTGTGCGTCGCCGGAGACCTCGGTACGTGGTCGGCGGCCGCGGCCTCGGGCGTGCGGCGCTCCCCCGCGCCGGGGCTCGTGGTGCGCAAGCTGTACGGGCCCGGTGTCTTCGTGGCCCCCGGCGGCCCGGAGCTGCTCGACCGGCTCGCGGCGGCCGGCGCGGAGGTCCGGATCTCGCCCGCGCCGCCGGCCCACGAGGCGATCGTCGTCGACGGGCGCCTGGCGGTTCTCGCGGCCCCGCGGTCCGCCGCGGGCGGAGTCCGTACGTACAGCGTCGTCCAGGAGCCGGGCGCCGTGGCCGGGGTCCGGGCCCTGTTCGAGACGGCCTGGGAGACCGCGACGGACCTCGCCGCGTACCGCCGTCGCCCGTTTCCTCCGCTCGGCGGCGACGATCGGGCCGTGCTGCGCTCCCTGGCCACCGGCCACACGGACGAGACGGCCTCCCGTCTCCTCGGGGTGTCCTTGCGGACCTATCGGCGCCGGGTCGCGTCCCTGATGACCGCCCTCGACGCCCGCTCCCGCTTCCAGGCCGGTCTGCGGGCCCGCGAGATCCTCGGCGACGGCGGCCTTTCGGACGTCTGAGGAGGCCGCCGGGCCCTGGTGGCTGGACACGTGGATGCCTCGTCAGGCGGGGCGGCGGAGTCGCGTCTAGCGTGGTCGGCTTCCGCACCCTCGACCCCGACCCCATACGGGCCAAGGCCCTCGTCGACGCCGTCCGCATCCACCCGTACGGCGACGAGAGCGCCACGACCCGGCTGGTCTCCCCGGAGGGCCGTCCCTGGTCCGGGGACCAGCCGGGCGGTCTGGAGTACTGGGAGCGGCTGCACGACATCTACCAGCGCGAGACCGTCGACGAACGCGACCGGTTCTTCCTCGCCATGCTGAAGCAGCTCGGCATCGAGAAGGGGAAGCCGTTCGCGCCCGACGAGCGGCTGGTCCGCATCCTGACCCGGGCGAGCGCGGTCGGCGAGCTCATGGCGAAGACGAACTCCTTCGCCAAGCGCTTCCCCGGTGCCCGCTACTGGCCCGACCGGCAATGGGACCTCGTCCAGATGATGGACCGCTCCGACCAGCGGGGTGACCGCGGTTCGCGCGACGACGAGCTGGTGTACGAGGACGACGGCTCCGTCCTCCTCCACTTCGGGCCCGAGCCGCCCGCGTCCGGCGAGACGAACTGGGTGCAGACCGTCCCCGGCCGCCACTGGTTCGCCTACACCCGCTTCTACGGGCCCCTGGAGCCGTACTTCGAGCGGTCCTGGAAGCTCGGCGACATCACGTCTCCAGATGCGGAAGTTCCGCATGGCCGCGATGCTGGGGGCGTCGGCTTTTCATGAGGAGGACACGCAATGTCCATGCTCGACAAGCTCAAGGGCATGCTCAAGGGCCATGAGGACACCGCACGTCAGGGTGTCGAGAAGGCGGGCGACGCCATCGACGCCAAGACGGGCAACAAGTACGCGGGCCAGGTCGATACGGCCCAGCAGAAGATCAACGAGCAGCTGGGCACGCAGGAGCAGCCACCGGCCAAGGAGTAGCCCGGCCGGGGACTGGCCCGGCCAGGACTGGCCCGGCCAAGGAGTAGCCCGGCCGGGGACTGGCCCGGCCAGGACTGGCCCGGCCAAGGAGCAGCCCGGCCGGGGAGTAGCCCGGCCAGGAGCGGCCCTCCGCCCGAACGACCGACGAGGCCCCGGGGCAGTCCCCCGGGGCCTCGGTCGTTTCTGTCCGCTGTGTCAGCGCGGCGCCGTGTCGTCCGCCGGGAAGGCCGGGCCGTGGCCGGGGACGATGACGTCCGCGGCGGCGAGCACCCGGAGTCGGGAGTCGCGCAGGACCGTGTGGTCCGGGGCGACCGGGTCGTCCACGGGGCCGTTCGGCCGCCACCACAGGTCGCCCACGAAGGCGACGACGTCCGTGTCGGTGCCCGCGAGGAGCGTGATGTCCTCGCGGCTGTGGCCGGGCGTCCGGATCAGGCGGAGCGACGGGGTGAGTTCGTAGCCCTCGGCGTCCCGGTCGGTCCACTGGTCGTTCTCGTAGATCGCGTGGTGGTCGTGGACGCGCGCCCGGCCGAAGAGGCCGACGTTCATGGTGTTGTCCGGGTGGTGGTGGCTGAGCACGACGTCGGTGATGTCGTCGGGGCCGAGGCCCAGTTCGGCGAGCGGGCCGAGGATCCGGTCGCGGCCGGCGACCATGCCGGGGTCGACGATCACGTGCCGGTCGCCGTCGTGCACGTAGGAGACGGTGGCGGCGACCCCCGGGCCGGTGGAGAGGGTGTAGCCGGTGGTCAGGACCGTGTAGCGGGCGGTGCGGCCGCGCAGTGCGTCGTCGTTGGTGTTCATGGACCCAAGTCTTCGCTTCCGGCGGCCCCTTCACGAGTGGCCGTGCTGCCACCGATCGCGTGAATCGTGCCAGCCGGGCCGGCCGGTCCGGCCCGGGGCCGTGCCACACTCCTGGAGTGCCGCCCTTCGTGACCGTCGCCGCCTACGCCCCGCCCGGCGTCGGCATGCTCGGCGCCGGCATCGTCTCCGAGGTGTTCGACTTCCGCGGACAGGGCCTGCCGCGCTTCGACTTCGCCCTCTGCACCGACCGGCCCGGCCGGGTCCGCACCGATGTCGGACTGCCGCTCGTCGTCGAGGACGGCCTGGACCGGCTCGCCTCGGCCGACCTCGTCATCGCCCTGCCCTGGGCCGACTTCCGTACGCCCCCGGCACCCGCCGTGCTCGACGCGCTGACCACCGCCCACGGGCGCGGCGCGCTGGTCGCGGCCCACTGCGTCGGCGCCTTCGCGCTCGCCGCGGCCGGGCTCCTCGACGGCCGGCGGGCGACCACCCACTGGCGGTTCGCCGGCCTCCTCGCCGAGCGCCACCCGGACGTCACCGTCGACCCCGACGCCCTGTACGTGGACGAGGGCAGCGTCGCCACGGGCGCGGGCGCCGCCGCCGGCTTCGACCTGTGCCTGCACCTCCTGCGCCGCGAGTACGGCGCCACGACGGCCAACGCCATCGCCCGGGACCTGGTGCTTCCCTCCCACCGGGACGGCGGCCAGGCCCAGTACCTGGCCACCCCCGTACCCGAGGACAGTCAGGACGAGCGGCTCTCCGAGGTCCTCGCCTGGGCCCGGGAGCATCTCCACGAGCCGCTCCCCGTCGCCGAGTTGGCCCGCCGGGCCCTGATGAGCCGGCGTTCCTTCGCCCGCCGGTTCGCCGCCTCCACGGGGACCACCCCGCACGCCTGGCTGCTCGGGCTGCGCCTCAGCCGCGCCGAGGAGCTCCTGGAGACGACGGACCTGCCGGTCGAGGAGATCGCCCGCGCGGTCGGCTTCGGCAGCGCGGCCGTGCTGCGCGCCCAGTTCGTCCGCCGCCGGGGCGTCCCGCCCCGCTCGTACCGCCGGTCCTTCACCCGCACGCCCGCCGGCTGAGGCCCGGCCGAGGCCCTTGCTGAGGCCGGTGCTGAGGCCCGGCCGAGGGGTCGCCTGGGGGCCGCCCGAGACCCGCCCGAAGGCCGCCCAAGACCCGCCCGAAGGCCGCCCAAGACCCGCCCGAAGGCCGCCCAAGACCCGCCCGAAGGGCCGCCCGAGGGGCAACACGCCGAAGGGCTAGCCCGGACGGGTGCCACCGGTTGCCGCACCCCACCCGCCGATCGAGCCTGGGGGGATCGTGTGACCGATGGGAGGGCCCATGAGCAGTCTCGACACCCCGGCCGAAGTGCCCAGACCGCGTGCGGCGGCGGCGACGCCCGCCGCGCCCACCACCATGACCTGGGTGACACTCGCCCTGATGACGACCGCCTCGGTGGCGAGCCTGCGGGCCGCGCCCACCATGGCCATCTACGGCCTGGCGTGCGTCTTCCTCTACCTCGTCCCGGCCGTGGTCTTCCTGCTGCCGACGGCGCTGGTCTCCGCCGAGCTCGCCTCCGGCTGGAACGGCGGCGTCTACCGCTGGGTCTCCGAGGGGCTGTCCAAGCCGCTCGGATTCCTCGCGGTCTGGTGCCAGTTCGCGATGACGATCTTCTATTACCCGAGCCTGCTGGCCTTCGTGGCCTCCACGATCGCGTACGTCATCGACCCGTCCCTGGCCTCCAACGGCGTCTACACCGCGATCGTCATCATGGTCCTGTACTGGACCGGCGTCTGGGTCTCCTCACGCGGGACGAAGGCCCTCGCGGGACTGTCCAGTTGGGGCCTGATCATCGGGACGCTCGTACCCGGCACGATCCTCGTCGTCCTCGGCATGGTCTTCCTGGGCCAGGGCAACCCGTCGGCCGCCCCCATGAACGCCGACCACCTGCTGCCGCAGTGGACGGGCCTCGCCAGCCTCGTCCTGATCGTCAACAACTTCCTGTCGTACTCCGGCATGGAGATGAACGCCGTCCACGTCTCCTCGCTGAAGAACCCCGGCAAGGAGTACCCGAAGTCGATGTTCCTGGCCGTGTGCCTGGTGCTGCTGATCTTCATCCTGCCCGCGCTCGCGATCAGCTGGGTCGTCCCCGCGGACCAGCTCAGCCTCACCGCGGGCGTCATGCAGGCCTTCGACGCGTTCTTCTCGTACTTCGACATCGGCTGGATGACGCCGATCGCCGCCGTCATGCTGATCTCCGCGTCCCTGGCCGGCATGCTCACCTGGCTCGCCGGGCCGTCGAAGGGCCTCCTGGAGATCTCCCGCCACGAGGGCTACCTGCCGCCGTTCCTACAGCAGCTCAACAAGTTCGGCGTCCAGCAGAACATCCTGGTCACCCAGGGCGTCGTGACCTCGATCATCGCCCTGATGTACGCGCTCATCCCCAACGTGTCGAGCGTCTACTGGATCTTCTCCACCATCACCACGCAGGTCTATCTCATCGTCTACCTGCTGATGTTCGCCGCCGCGATGCGGCTGCGGAAGACCCATCCCGACCATCCGCGCGGCTACCGGGCACCCGCCCTCGGACTGATCTGCACGGTCGGCCTGCTCTCCTCGCTCGCGGCCCTCGCCATCGGCTTCGTACCGCCGTCCCAGTTCGGCGGCGGCAGCGTCTGGGCGTACGCCCTCTTCATCGCCAGCGGCCTGCTCGTCCTCGGGTTCCTCATCCCCTGGGCCTTCCTGAAGTTCCGCAAGCCGAGCTGGCGCACCGTCGAAGCCGCGGCCGGCCCGTCGGGCGCGGGCGCGTCGACCGAGGGAGACCGGTCATGAGCCCCACCCGATACGCCTCCGAGCACAAGTGGATCTACTGGGGCGCGATCGTGATCCTCGTCGGCCTCGCCGTCACCGGGGTGATCAAGTACACGGCTGTCACGACGAGCAACGAGTCCCTCGCCAAGGCCAACCAGCTCCAGAACGAACTCCTTGAGGCCGGCTACTCCGCGCCGCCCGACACCGACACCATCGAGGCGCTGCTCGGCACGAACGGCGGTCCGGTCTGCGAGGCGCCGGGCAACGCCCTGCAGACCGCGCTCTGGAAGATCGGCCAGTCGAACGGCACCACCGGCCCCGGCCAGCGGCCCGTCATCTCCGACACGAAGGCCATCGAGGCCGAGCGGATCGTGCTCCAGGTTTACTGCCCCGACCAGCTCGACGACTTCGACGACGCCGTGGAGGACCTGAAGACGGACGACACCGTACGGCGCTGACACCGCCGTACGGCGCTGATCCCGGACACCCCCCGAAGAAGGAGCCTCACGCCACCGGCTGAGGCTCCTTCTCATGCGCGTCCCCGTCGTGCGACTCCTCCGCCAGGAAGGCCACCACCGCCAGCGCGAAGAGCAGACCGAGGGCGAGGCCCAGCACGACCCAGCCCGTGGGGTGCGGCCAGAAGACGCAGGACAGGGCCGCCGCCGCGACGAGGATCCAGGTGATCCAGGTGCGGTACCGGCGGACGAACGGCCCCACCGGGCCCGTCCGCAGGCCCGCGCGGTCCGCGGTGCCGCGGGTCGCGGAGATGCCCGAGTCCCAGAGGCCGCGGGCGAGGGTCGCCGGGCGGCTGGGCCCGGAGATCCAGGCGGCGAGCGCGATCAGCACGCCCAGCGTCACGAACACCCGCACCGAGGTGCGGAGATACCGGACCAGGGTGTCGTAGACGGCACCGGCGGCGGCCGGGGAGACCCCGGACGGCAGGGCGTTGAGATAGACCGTACGGAAGACGGTGAGGGCGATGCCGAGGACCAGGGCCGCCACCGCGATCCCCAGCGCCCCGGCGACCAGGGCGCGGCGCCGGCGCACGGCCAGCAGGACACCGCCGGCGACCAGCAGCACCGAGATCACCGGCAGCCACACGCCCATCACCTGGAGCAGGGAGAAGCCCGTCTTCACCTTGCCGATGTCGTCGGCCTGGAGCACGGTGAAGTCGGTGTGGACCTCGGGGATCTTCCCCGCGACCGTCAGACCCGAGTCGACGAGCCGCTCCTTCACCCGGTCGATCACGGGCGCCAGGTCGATCGTGACCTTGTCCGTCTCGATCTTCACGGCGCCGTCGTCACTGCCGGTCAGGGCCCGGTCGAGGGAGGTGTGGATCGCCCGGTTGGCATCGATCCAGATCGTCTCGAAGGCCGGGGAGGCCACCACGTCCTGCGCCCGGTCGTGGACGAAGCTGCCGACCGCGCTCTCCAGGGAGTCCCCCAGTTTGCCCAGGGCCTTCTCCAGGAGCGGCCGCTGCTCCGGGGCCACGCCCTCCAGGAGCGAGTTCAGGTCGATGTGCTCCATGACGGCGGTCGTCACCCGGTTCGCGACGGCCTCCTGGACGGCCGGGTCGGAGGCGAGCGGGGTGACCGTCTGCACGTACCGGTCGGTGTCGCCGACGATGTCCGACGTCCAGGCGGCGACGATGCCCAGCGGCGTCAGGACGCAGCCGATGACGACGAGCAGGGCGGCGCAGAACGAGCGGAGGCGGTGATGGGGCGGCCGGGGCGTCTGCGCACTCGCCGCACTCGCCGCACTCGCCTCAAGGGCCGCGATCCGGGCCCGGAGCGCCGCCAGATCGTCACCGCCGGCACGGTCGGCACCGCCGTCACCGCCGTCACCGTCAGCACCGTCGGCACCCCTGTCCTTGGCATCCACGGCACCCACTCCTCGCAGCGACATCCCACAGAGAGACAAATCAGAGCAATTCTCCGTGGGGTGAGCGGCTTTGTCGCGCGGAGGGCGATCATGCGGTCATGAACCTGCCGCGCTGCGCCGTACTCGACGACTACCAGGGTGTCGCCCTCTCCTCCGCCGACTGGAGCCCGCTCGCCGGCCGGGTCGAGGTCCGCGCGCTGCGCGAGCACCTCGCCGACCGGGACGCGCTCGTCGCCGCCGTCGAGGACTGCGAGATCCTCGTCGTCATGCGGGAGCGGACCCCCGTCGACGCCGCCCTCCTCGACCGGCTCCCCCGGCTCCGGCTGCTCGTCACCTCCGGGCTGCGCAACGCCTCGATCGACGTCGCCGCCGCCCGCGCCCGGGGCATCACCGTCTGCGGGACGGCCAGCAGTCCCGAGCCGCCCACCGAGCTCACCTGGGCCCTGCTCCTGGGCCTCGCCCGGCACGTACGGACCGAGGCGCAGGCGCTGCGCGAGGGCGGGCCCTGGCAGTCCACCGTCGGCGCCGACCTGGCCGGCCGGACCCTCGGCCTCGTCGGACTCGGCAAGATCGGCGGCCGGGTCGCCCGGATCGGTCTCGCCTTCGGCATGGACGTCCTCGCCTGGAGCCCGAACCTGACGGAGGAGCGGGCCGCGGAGCACGGCGTACGGCTCGCGAAGGACCGGCGGGAGCTGCTCGGGAGCAGCGACTTCGTCTCCCTGCACCTGGTGCTGTCCGACCGCACGCGGGGCCTGATCGGGGAGCCGGAGCTGCGGGCGATGCGCCCGTCCGCGTACCTCGTCAACACCTCACGGGCGGGGCTCGTCGACGGCGGGGCGCTGCTGCGGGCGCTGCGCGAGGGGTGGATCGCGGGGGCCGGGCTCGACGTCTTCGCGACGGAGCCACTGCCGGCCGACGACCCGCTGCGGTCGCTGCCGAACGTCCTGGCGCTGCCCCACCTCGGGTACGTGACGGAGGGCAACTACGCCCGCTACTTCGGGCAGGCGGTCGAGGACATCGAGGCGTACCTGGCGGGCGCTCCGGTGCGCGAACTGGGCTGAACGCACGGGTGCCCTGCCCCGTACACGTGCGGGACAGGGCACCATGCCGTGTCTCAGGCCGGGACCGTCTCCGCGGTCGCGGCGCGGGGCGCGGCCGGGGCGAGCAGCCGCTCCGCCAGGGTGCCGAAGGCGACGGCGAAGACCGCCCACAGGACCGCCTGGATCCCGAGGGTGGCGAGCCGGAACTCCCACAGCACGACTGCCGGGAAGCCGGCCTGCACCGCGTCGTCGTTGCCCGGCAGGACCGCGCAGGCGAGGGCGACGGCGGCGACGAAACCGGCGCCGGCGACGAGGGTCGCGTTCCAGTTGCCGAGGCGCGGGGCGAGGCGGCGGCCGGCGATGACGGCGGCGACGCCGAGCAGCACGCTCAGCAGGATCATCAGGAAGAAGAGCGTGGTGCGCTTCCCGATGGTGTCCGGGTTGCCGACGGCCGGCGGGGTCGCCGGGTACTTCAGGAACGGCACGAGGTACACGGTCGTGAAGGCGGCGGCCGCGACGAGCGCGGCGGTCGCCTTCGGCGTGAACCGGCCGACGCGTCCCAGGACGAAGGAGAACGCGAGGGAGGCGATGCCGCCGAGCGCGACACCGTAGACGAGGACGCCGGTGGCGAGCCCGGCCGTGGACTGGACGTCCCGGCTGACGAGCTCCTCCTCCGCCTCCCCGGCGGCGGCCGCCGCCCCGTGGCCCGCGTGCGCGGCCTGGGCGGCGGCCTCCTCGACGGCGATCGAGGCGTCGACGGACGGCTCGCCGACGGCGTACGCGACGACGAAGGCGAACAATCCGGCGATCAGGCCCGCGAGCATGCCGCGGACCAGGAGTCTCCTCACGGTGGAGGACGAGGTGTCAGACATGTGCGTGAGCTCCTCTACCGCGATCAGTGGCAGGGGAAGCCGAGCAGATGACGACCGTCGTGGACCCACTCGTGGACATCGCTGCCCGCGAAGACGGAGAGGGCGCCCTGCTCGGCGCCGACGAAGTAGAGCGCGACCAGTGCCAGGAGCCCGGCGAACAGGGCCCAGGGCAGCACGGTGCGGACCGGCAGGGAAACCGGCAGCGCGACGGGGGTGGTGGGGATGACGGACGGGGCGACGGCCTCGGCCATGGCGGAACCTCCTCGGGAACTCGCGTCCCATAACGGTGGTGCGCGACGACGGTCGTCGGGTCTGACTCGCCGGGTCCCGGGCATGCCGGGTCGGCTCACAGTGGCGCGACCGTGCCGGTTTCTCACCGGACTTCCGTCTCGCCGTCGTCGGTTGTGGAATTGTCGCCGTGACCGTACCGCGCGGGCCGCAGCGCGGGAAGGGCGCATGGGCGCCCGATCGACCACTGAGGGATGAATCACCCGTGAACGCACCACCCGTGAACGCTTCCTCCGTGAACGCACCACCAGCGGACGCGCCACCCGCGGACGCGCCACCCGCGGGCGCGCCACCAGTGGACGCATCACCCGCGGACGCCTCCGCCGGTGATGCGTCACCCGCCGGCCCGCCTCCGCCCGAGCGGACCGTACGGCTCGTTCTCGTCGCCCCCGCGATGAACGCGGCCCTGCGCGAGGCCCGCTTCGACGACGGCTCCCCGGTGGAGCCGGCGAGCGCCGACCGGGTGTGCCTCGGACGGGGGGTCCGGCTGTTCACCTCGCCGTCCCCGCGCTGCCGGGGCACGGCCGAACTCCTCGGCCTCACGGGAGCCGTCGCCGAACCGGCGCTCGCGGGCTGCGCGATGGGCCGGTGGCGGGGCCGCCGCCTGGACGAACTCGCCGCCGAGGAGCCGGAGTCGGTGGCGGCCTGGCTCGCCGACCCCGACGCCGTCCCGCACGGCGGCGAGTCCCTGCGCTCCCTGTGGGACCGGGTCGCCGCCTGGATGGACGCCCTGGAGCCGGGCACCGTCTGGGCCGTCGCCGAGCCGGACGTGATCCGGGCGGCCGCCGCGCACGCCCTCGGCGCGCCCGGGGCGGCCTTCTGGCGTCTGGACGTGCGCCCCCGGTCGTCCGTCGAGCTCACCGGCCGCTCGGGCCGCTGGAACGTCGGGATCGGCTCCGTACTCGGCTGAGGTTGTACGCGTCTCAGTCGAGGCTGGTACGCGGCCTCAGCTGACGCCGGTACGCGCCTCAGCCGAGACCGGTACGCGGCCTCAGCTGACGCCGGTACGCGCCTCAGCCGAGGCTCGTACGCGCCAGCTCCAGGAACTCCGCCTCCGTCAGGCCCAGTTCGCGGGCCTCCGCCGCCGCCTCGCGCAGCCGGGAGACCAGACGGGCGCGGTCGGGCGCGGCGACGCCGGGGACGATGACGGCGCCGCGGCCCCGGCGGAGTTCGATGAGGCCCTCCTCGCGGAGCCGCTGGTAGCCGCGGAGGACGGTGTGGACGTTGACCCCGAGGGAGTCCGCGAGCTCCCGGGCGGCCGGGAGGCGTTCACCGGGCTCGGCGGAACCGTCGGCGAGCGCCCCGCGGACGCACGCGGCGATCTGGTCGCCGAGGGGGACGGAGGAGGCGGGGTCGACGCGGAAGAGCACGGTCAGACCCTCCCATGCCGCTCGACCAGCGTGTTCAGGAGGGCGGCGGCGGTCCGGGCGTCGGGCACGGTCACCGCGAACTCGCGGCCGCTCCCCCTGCGGACGACGAGGGCCTCGCCGGAGCGCAGCACGACGCCCGTCCGGTGGGCCCGGACGCGGTAGCCCCAGCCGCCGAAATCGGCGACGGCGTCGATCTCGCGGACGCTCGCGCCCTCCACCGCGTCGAGCGGGACGCGGACCCGGGGGCGGGGGACGAGGGCGGAGCGGACGGTGAGGCCGTGCCGGTCGACGACGACCCGGACCCGGGCGAGGGCGAGCCCCGGCACGCCGATGACGAGACCGAGCAGGCCGATCAGGGCGCCGGGCCAGGTGGCGACGAGCAGGACGGCCGGGGCGGAGGCGAGGACGAGGACGGCGAGGACGGTGAGCGCCCGCGAGCCGGTGTCCTTGGACCACCCGGCGGCCTCGCCGGCGGCGAGCGGAAGCCGGGGACCACCGGCCGCCCCCTCCGCAGCCTCCCCGGACTCCACGCCCTTCTCGGGCTCGTCGGGGACGAGTGCGGTCAGCGCCCACCCCGCGACACCGGTCACGACCGCCACGACCAGTGCCAGCCCGAGGCCGGTACCGGCGGCAAAGACCACGGCATCCGCGTCGTCGACGAGGTTGGCGCGGAGGACTTGGACGAAGAGTCCGCCGGCGAAGCCCGCGGTGGCCCAGGCCGTCCACAGGAACCGGCGCCGGACGATCAGGGCCGCGCCGGTGGCGAGGCCGAGGAACAGGGCCGTGGTGATGAGGACGTAGGCGGTCGTGCCGGTCCAGCCGTCGGCCTCTCCCCTGAAGGAGAAGTGGGTGGCGAGCTCGGCGGGCAACTCGTCGCGCCGGCGGGCGAGGAGCAGCAGGTGGACGGCGAGGGCGAGGACGAAGGGGAGCGCGGCGAGCGCGCGGAGACGAGGTGTGGCACGGTGCATGAAAACCTCCCTTGTTCGCACTCTACTAGAACAATGCGGGTTTCTGTCGAAGGATCTTCGAGATGCGAGCACTCCGAACGGGTTGTTGACTGTCCCAAACGCCGACAAATGGGGAGACTTCATGCGCCGCCGCCGGCCCGCCACCGCCACCTTTGCCGCCCTCACCGCCCTCGCCGCGCTCACCGCCGCGTTCGCCACCGGCTGCGGCAGCGACGACGACAAGCCCGACCCGCTGCGGGGCCAGCAATGGGGGCTCGACGCGCTCAACATGCCGGACGCGTGGTCCGTGTCGAAGGGCGAGGACACGGTCATCGCCGTCGTCGACACCGGTGTCGACCTCGACCACCCGGACCTCAAGGGGCGCCTCGTCGACGGCTACGACTTCGTCGACGACGACACGGAGCCGAAGGACCTCAACGGCCACGGCACCCATGTCTCCGGCATCGCCGCCGCCCACACCGAGAACGGCATCGGGGTCGCGGGCGGCGCGCCCGGCCCCAAGATCATGCCGGTGCGGGTGCTCGGCGCCGACGGCAGCGGGACCGATGCCAACATCACCAAGGGCATCGTGTGGGCCGCCGACCACGGCGCCCACGTCATCAACCTCTCCCTGGGCGAGTCCGGCCTGATGGCCCGCCTCCTCAAGGGCGGCGTCCTCAACCAGGCCATCACCCACGCCAACAACAAGGGCGCGGTCGTGGTCGCCGCAGCGGGCAACGACTCCACCGCGCTCCAGCCGTACAAGATCGACACCCCGGTCCTCGTCGTCAACGCCGCCGACCAGACCGGCTCCCCCGCGTCCTTCACCAACTTCGGCGCGCAGAACGCCGTGACGGCCCCCGGCGTCGACATCCTCTCCACGCTCCCCACCTACACGTCGAAGGAGACCCTGAAGAACCTCTCCGGGTACGGAAAGCTCTCCGGTACGTCGATGGCCACGCCGTACGTCTCCGCCGTGGCCGCGCTCCTGCACCACCAGGGCCTGGACCCCGCCGCGATCATGCAGACCATCCGCGACACGGCGGCCAACCCGCAGAAGCTCGCCAAACTGGGCCTCGGGAACGTCGACGCGGCGGCGGCGGTGAAGTCGGCGCAGACGGCGCAGGCCGCCAAGAACAAGGGATGACCCGGAAGGGTCCGTGACGGCGCCCGCTCCCTGTGGGACGGTGGAGACATGCCCGTACCCGTGATCCTCGACTGCGATCCCGGCCACGACGACGCCTTCAACATCCTGCTGGCCGCCGCCCACCCCGGCGTGGACCTCCTCGCGATCACCACCGTCGCGGGCAACCAGTCGGTCGACAAGACCACGCTCAACGCGCGCCGGATGTGCGAGGCCGCCGGAATCAGGGGCGTGCCGATCGCGGCGGGCGCGGCGGGCCCCCTGCACGCCCGGCAGCGGGGCGCGCCGCTCATCGCCGAGAACATCCACGGCGGCTCGGGGCTCGACGGCCCGAACTGGGAGTCCGGCCCGGGCGCGGGCTTCGGCACGGGCGAGCCGACCGTGCCGCAGGACCCGCGCGACGCGCTCACGCTCCTCCGGGACACCCTGATGCGCCACCCGGCCCCCGTCACCCTCGTCCCGACGGGCCCCCTGACGAACATCGCGACGCTGCTCCTCGCGCACCCGCGGCTGACGGACCGCATCGAGCGGATCGTCCTGATGGGCGGGTCGGTGGAGCGCGGAAACACCACGCCCGCCGCCGAGTTCAACATCCTCTGCGACCCGGAGGCGGCGGACATCGTCTTCGCCTGCGGAGTGCCGGTGACGATGTTCGGCCTCAACGCCACCCACCAGGTGCGGGCCACCCCCGAGGTCATCGCCCGGATCGCGGCTCTCGGCACCCCGCTGAGCCGGCTGTGCGTGGAGCTGCTCACCTACTTCGCGTCGACCTACCGCGAGGTGTACGGCTTCGACGCACCCCCGCTGCACGACCCGCTGACGGTGGCCCACCTCATCGACCCGTCACTGGTCAGCCTGGTCCGGGCGGCGGTGCGGGTGGAACTGACGGGGACGTGGACGCGGGGCGCGACGGTCGTCGACCTGAACGGCGTGACGGGCCTGCCTCCGAACGCGGAGGTGGGGATGGAGGTCGACGCGGCGGGCTTCTGGGACCTGATCGTGGAAGCGGTAAGGGTCCTGGGCACCCCCTAGAAGGCACCCCCTAGAAGGCACCCACTACAAGGCACCCACCACAAGACATCTACCCTCCGACGTCCATCGGTCCGTCCCGCCTACCCGCCTACCCGCACTCGTGATCGGCGGGATCGACGACGACGCGGTCCAACAGACCGCGCAGCAGGACCTGTTCGGCCTCGGTCAGATCCCCGAACAGCTCGCGCTCCGCGGCGCCCACCGCCGCGTCGACCCGTTCGAGGGCCTCGGTGCCCGCCGGGGTGATCTCGACGATGTGCCGCCGCCGGTCGGCGGGATCGCGCCGCCGCTCGGCCAGGCCGTCAATCTCCAACTCATTGAGAATCGCGACGAGTTGACTGGGGTCGATCTCCATCACGGAGGCCAGCTCGCGCTGGCTCATGGCCCCCGGGGCGAGCTGCATCAACGTCATCGCGTTCCGCGGGTGCAGGCCCACGACACCCAGGGCCGCGCGAATGCGCGCACCGGTGAGCTCCCCCCGGAAGGAGAGGAGGAAGCCGAGGCGATCGGTGGGATGTGCTGCCATGCCGTCCACGGTAACAGCGGCCCCATTGTGGAGCCAGGACAATCGTTGATACCGTTCAACGATTGTCCTGCCGCCACCATAGGAGCCCGTCCATGTTCATCGGCTACGCCGTCGTCGCCGCGCTGCTCGCCTTCGCCCTCTCCGCCTCGGCCTTCCTGACCTTCACGCGCAACCCGCAGATCGCCGGCAACATGACCAAGCTGGGAGTGCCCGAGTCCTGGCTCCCCTGGCTCGCGACGGCGAAGTCGGCCGGCGCACTCGGCCTCCTCGCAGGCCTCGCCGTCCCCGCGCTCGGCGTGGCGGCGGCCATCGGCGTGACGCTCTACTTCGCGGGCGCCGTGATCACCCACCTCCGCGCGAAGGACTACGAACTGGCCCCGCCGGCGGTCCTCACCCTCGTCGCGACGGCCGCCCTGATCCTGCGCATAGCCTCCGCCTGAGCGGGCAGGGCGTGCGCGGGCATGCCGAAGGCCCCGTCCACCGACCCCCGTGCGGTGAGCGGGGCCTTCGGAGACCGCGCGGACGTGGAGGAGGGTTACTCCTCGCCGTCGGACCCTGCGGCGCCTTCGAGGTCGCCTTCCGTCTCCAGGAAGACCTGGCGCAGGGCGGCCAGGGTCTCCGGGTCCGGCTTCTCCCACATGCCGCGGGACTCGGCTTCGAGGAGGCGCTCCGCGATGCCGTGCAGGGCCCAGGGGTTGGCCTCCTTGAGGAAGGCCTGGTTGTCGGCGTCGAGGACGTACTCCTGGGTGAGCTTGTCGTACATCCAGTCGGCGACCACGCCCGTCGTGGCGTCGTAGCCGAAGAGGTAGTCGACCGTCGCCGCCAGCTCGAACGCGCCCTTGTAGCCGTGGCGGCGCATCGCCTCGATCCAGCGCGGGTTGACCACGCGGGCGCGGAAGACCCGGGAGGTCTCCTCGACCAGCGTGCGGGTGCGGACCGTCTCCGGGCGGGTGGAGTCGCCGATGTACGCCTCGGGGGCCGTGCCCTTCAGCGCGCGGACGGTCGCCACCATGCCGCCGTGGTACTGGAAGTAGTCGTCCGAGTCGGCGATGTCGTGCTCGCGGGTGTCCGTGTTCTTCGCGGCGACCGCGATGCGCTTGTACGCCGTCTCCATCTCGGCGCGCGCCGGGCGGCCTTCGAGGCCGCGGCCGTAGGCGTAGCCGCCCCAGACCGTGTAGACCTCCGCGAGGTCGGCGTCCGTGCGCCAGTCGCGGCTGTCGATCAGCTGGAGGATGCCCGCGCCGTACGTCCCGGGACGGGAGCCGAAGATGCGGGTCGTGGCGCGCCGCTCGTCGCCGTGCTCGGCCAGGTCGGCCTGCGCGTGTGCCCGGACGTAGTTGTCGGCGGCCGGCTCGTCGAGCGACGCCACCAGGCGTACCGCGTCGTCCAGGAGGCCGATGACGTGCGGGAACGCGTCCCGGAAGAAGCCGCTGATGCGGAGGGTGACGTCCACTCGGGGGCGGTTCAGTTCGGCGAGGGGGATGGCCTCCAGGCCGTTCACCCGGCGCGAGGCGTCGTCCCAGAGCGGGCGGACGCCGAGCAGGGCGAGCGCCTCTGCCACGTCGTCGCCCGCGGTGCGCATCGCGCTCGTACCCCAGAGGGAGAGTCCGACGGAGGTGGGCCACTCGCCGTTGTCCGTGCGGTAGCGCTCCAGGAGCGAGTCGGCGAGGGCCTGGCCCGTTTCCCACGCCAGGCGGGAGGGGACGGCCTTCGGGTCGACCGAGTAGAAGTTGCGGCCCGTCGGCAGGACGTTGACCAGGCCGCGGAGCGGCGAGCCCGACGGTCCGGCCGGGACGAAGCCGCCGTTCAGGGCGTGGACCGCGTGGGTCAGTTCGTTCGTGGTGCCGGCCAGGCGGGGAACCACCTGCTCGCAGGCGAAGCGGAGGACCGTCTTCACGGACTCCAGCTGCATGCCGTACGCGGTGCCGCCCATCGGCGGGGCGCCCAGGCCCAGGACGGCGGCGTCCGTGATCGCGTCCACGGACCAGCCGGCGGCCTCCATCGCCTCGACCACCCGGCGGGCGCGCTCCTCGATGTCGTCGGTCCGGGCCCGGTCCATGGCCGACTCGTCCAGGCCCAGTGCCTCGCGCAGGCCCGGCAGCGCCTGCGTACCGCCCCAGATCTGGCGGGCCCTGAGGATGGAGAGGACCAGGTTGACGCGGGCCTCGCCTTCCGGGGCGCCGCCCAGGACGTGCAGGCCGTCGCGGATCTGGGCGTCCTTGACCTCGCACAGCCAGCCGTCGACGTGCAGCAGGAAGTCGTCGAAGCCGTCGTCCTCCGGGCGGTCCTGGAGCCCCAGGTCGTGGTCCAGCTTCGCCGCCTGGATCAGCGTCCAGATCTGGGCGCGGATCGCCGGCAGCTTCGACGGGTCCATGGAAGAGATCTGCGCGTACTCGTCGAGCAGCTGCTCCAGGCGCGCGATGTCGCCGTACGACTCGGCGCGCGCCATCGGCGGCACCAGGTGGTCGACGAGCGTCGCGTGCACGCGCCGCTTGGCCTGCGTGCCCTCGCCCGGGTCGTTGACGAGGAAGGGGTAGATCAGGGGGATGTCGCCGAGGGCCGCGTCGGGGCCGCAGGCGGCGGACAGGCCGGCGTTCTTCCCGGGCAGCCACTCCAGGTTGCCGTGCTTGCCCAGGTGGACCATGGCGTCGGCGCCGAAGCCGCCGTCCTCGGCGCGGGCGGCGATCCAGCGGTAGGCCGCCAGGTAGTGGTGGGACGGCGGCAGATCGGGGTCGTGGTAGATCGCGATCGGGTTCTCGCCGAAGCCGCGCGGCGGCTGGATGAGGACCAGCAGGTTCCCGCGGCGCAGGGCGGCGAGCACGATGTCGCCCTCCGGGTTGCGGGAGCGGTCGAGGAACATCTCGCCGGGCGCCGGGCCCCAGTGCTCCTCGACGGACGCGCGGAGCTCGGCGGGGAGTTCGGCGTACCAGCGCTTGTAGTCGGCGGCCGGGATCCGGACCGGGTTGCGGGCGAGCTGCTCCTCGGTGAGCCAGTCCTGGTCGTGGCCGCCGGCCTCGATGAGGGCGTAGATCAGCTCGTCGCCGTCGCCGGAGACGAGACCGGGGAGCTCCTCGGTCGGGCCGAAGTCGTATCCCTCCGCGATCAGGCGGCGGAGGAGGGAGACGGCGGAGGCCGGGGTGTCCAGGCCGACCGCGTTGCCGATGCGGGAGTGCTTCGTCGGGTACGCGGAGAGGACGAGCGCCAGCTTCTTCTCGGCGTTCGGGATGTGGCGGAGCCGCGCGTGGCGGACCGCGATTCCGGCGACCCGGGCGGCGCGCTCGGCGTCCGCGACGTATGCGGGCAGGCCGTCCGCGTCGATCTCCTTGAAGGAGAACGGGACGGTGATGAGCCGGCCGTCGAACTCGGGGACGGCGACCTGGCTGGCCGCGTCCAGCGGCGACAGGCCCTCGTCGTTCTCCTCCCAGTTCTCGCGCGAACCGGTCAGGCACAGCGCCTGGAGGATCGGCACGTCGAGCGCGGCGAGCGCGCCCGCGTCCCAGGCCTCCTCGTCGCCGCCGGCCTGCGCCTCGGCGGGCTTGGTGCCGCCCGCGGCGAGGACGGTGGTGACGATCGCGTCGGCGGTACGGAGCCGGTCGAGCAGCTCCGCCTCGGGGGCGCGCAGGGACGCCACGTACAGCGGGAGCGCCTGGGCGCCCGTGTCCTCGATCGCCTCGCACAGGGTGTCCACGAAGGCGGTGTTCCCGCTCATGTGGTGGGCGCGGTAGTAGAGCACCGCGATCGTCGGGCCGCTCTCGGTACGGGCCGTGCGCTCCAGGGGGCCCCAGGTGGGGGCGGCGGCCGGGGCCTCGAAGCCGTGGCCGGTGAGGAGGACGGTGTCGGAGAGGAAGCGGGCGAGCTGCTCCAGGTTCGAGGGGCCGCCGTGCGCGAGGTAGGCGTGCGCCTCGGTGGCGACGCCGACGGGGACCGTCGAGGTCTCCATCAGCTGCGCGTCGGGGGCCTGTTCGCCGCTGAGCACGACGACCGGCTTCCCGGTGGCGCGGATCGCGTCGATCCCCTCCTCCCAGGAACGGAGGCCGCCGAGGAGGCGGACGACGACGAGCTCGACGCCGTCGAGGAGGGCGGGCAGTTCGGCGAGGGGCAGCCGGGAGGGGTTGGCGAAGCGGTACTCCACCGGGCCCTCGGCCGAGGCGGCGTTCGCCGCGCGGGCACTGAGCAGGTCGGTGTCGGAGTGCGACAGCAGCAGAAGCATGGCGTGCGCAGGCCCTTCCTCGGGGTTGTCCGCGCCCCGGGTGGTCGTGTGGACGGCGGGAGTTCCTGGCTCACCCGTGCCATCGCTGGTACGGGCTCACAGTGGCGGGACCGCGCCGGATTCTCACCGGGCTTCCTCCCCGGGGCCCTGGGACCCCATGCCGATCTGCATCCTAGATCGTGGCGTCGTCGGGGCGGGGCGGGCCGTGGAGTCGGCCGGATCACACTCGGTGGCGGCCCGGTGCCCCGTGGGTATGCTCGCCGCCATGCCGCCCACCCCTCCCCCGACGCCCGAACGGGACGAAGCTCGCATACGGGACCGTGGCGACGCCTGCCCCGGGGCGCTGCGCCTGCACGCCGCCGACGACGGCCGGCTGGCCCGACTGCGGCTGCCCGCAGGACGTCTGACGTCTCGTCAGGTCGAGGCTCTGGCGACGGCCGCGGAGTCCCTGGGCGACGGGCGGATCAGCCTCACCTCCCGGGGGAACGCGGAGCTGCGCGGCCTCACGGAGGAGTGCGGGGCGGAGCTCGCCGCACTGCTCGCGGAGGCGGGCCTGCTGCCCTCCCCCACCCACGAACGCGTCCGCAACATCGTCGCCTCGCCCGCCGCCGGTCTCGACGGACTCGGCGGCCCCGAGGTCCAGTTGTGGGCCCGCGAGCTCGACGGGCTGCTGTGCGGCGAGCCGTGGGCCGCGGCGCTTTCCGGCCGTTTCCTGTTCGTGCTCGACGACGGGCGCGGTGACGTGGCGGGGCTCGGCGGCGATGTGACCTTGGTCGCAGTGGAGCCGGGGACGGCGGTCCTGTACGTCGGCGGGCGGGCCTTCCGGGTCGGCGGAGCCGACGCGCCCCGGGCCGCGCTCGCCGCCGCCGGGGCCTTCCTGGACGCCGCCCGCACGGCCGGAAACGGCGCCTGGCGGGTGCGGGAGCTGCCGGAGGACCACGCCCCGGACGTCGCGGGCGCGCTCGCCCGCGCGGGGATCGCGGCGGAGCCCGTACCCGCGCCACACCTACGTGAGCGCGCGCCCCTCGCCCCCGGGCCCCTCGGCGCCACCGCCCTGTACGTCCTCGTGCCCCTCGGCCGCCTCACCGCCGCCCAGCTGCGCGCGCTGCTGCCCGCCGACGAGGTACGGCTGACGCCGTGGCGCGGTGCCGTCGTCGTCGGGGCGCGGGCGCGGGCGACGGACGCGGACCGGCTCGGGGAGCGGCTCCCGGACCGGCTCGGGGACCAGCTCCCGGACCGGCTCACGGACCTCGCCTCGTACGGGCTGATCACCCGCCCCGACTCCCCCTGGGCGGGCGTCGGCGCCTGCACCGGGCGCCCCGGCTGCGCCAAGTCCCTCGCGGACGTCCGCGCCGACGCGCACCCGGGGTCCGCAAGGCCGCTCCCGTCCACCGGGCCCCACCCGGGTTCCGCCGGGCCGCTCCCGTCCGCCGGGCCCCACCCGGGTTCCGCCGGGCTCCTCCCCGTCCACTACTCCGGGTGCGAGCGCCGCTGCGGGCACCCGCACGGCGCCTGGGTCGACGTCGTCGCCACCGCCGACGGCGCCTATCTGGTGGACGGCGTCCCCACCCCCCGTACCGCCCTGCCCGAAGCGGTGACCCACGCCCGCACGAACCCCGCCACCACGACGACGAGATGAGCGAGAGCACCAGGATGTTCGACTACGAGAAGGACGGGGCGGAGATCTACCGTCGGTCCTTTGCCACGATCCGCGCCGAGGCGGAGCTCGCGGGCCTGCCCGCCGACGTCGCCCAGGTGGCGGTCCGGATGATCCACGCCTGCGGCATGACCGATCTCGTCCAGGACATCGCGTACTCCCCCCAGGTCGTGGCGAACGCCCGCGAGGCCCTGCGCGCCGGAGCGCCGATCCTCTGCGACGCGCAGATGGTCGCCAGCGGCGTCACCCGCAAGCGGCTGCCCGCCGACAACGAGGTGATCTGCGCGCTCTCCGACCCGGCCGTACCGGGCCTCGCCGCCGAGCTCGGCACCACCCGCTCCGCCGCCGCGCTCGAACTCTGGCGGGACCGCCTCGAAGGCTCCGTCGTCGCCATCGGCAACGCCCCCACCGCGCTCTTCCACCTCCTGGAGATGATCGCGAAGGGCGCCGGGAAGCCCGCCGCCGTCCTCGGCATACCGGTCGGCTTCATCGGCGCCGCCGAGTCCAAGGACGCGCTCGCCGCCAACGTCCTGGACCTCGACTACCTCGTCGTACGGGGCCGGCGCGGCGGCAGCGCGATGACCGCCGCCGCGATCAACGCCCTCGCCCACGAAGCGGAGATCCAGGCATGAGCGGGACGGACGCCGTGACCGGCAAGCTGTACGGGGTCGGGCTCGGCCCCGGCGACCCGAACCTGATGACGGTCGCCGCCGTGAAGGCCATCGCCGCCGCCGACGTCATCGCGTACCACTCGGCCCGCCACGGCCGCTCCATCGCGCGCTCCATCGCCGCCGAGCACATCCGCGAGGACCACGTCGAGGAGCGGCTGATGTACCCGCTCACGGTGGAGACCACGGACCACCCCGGCGGCTACCGGGGCGCCCTGAACGACTTCTACGAGGAGGCCGCGGCCCGGCTCGCCGCCCACCTCGACGCCGGCCGCACGGTCGCCGTCCTCGCCGAGGGCGACCCGCTCTTCTACGGCTCGTACCAGCACATGCACAAGCGGCTCGCGGACCGCTACGACACGACCGTCATCCCCGGCGTCACCTCGGTGAGCGCCGCCGCCGCCCGGCTCGGCGAGCCGCTGTGCGAGGCGGAGGAGGTCCTCACGATCATCCCCGGCACGCTGCCGGAGGACGAGCTGACGGCCCGTCTCGCGGGCACCGACTCGGCGGTCGTGATGAAGCTCGGCCGCACCTTCCCCACCGTGAAGCGCGCCCTGGAGCGGGCGGGCCGGCTGGACGACGCGCGGTACGTGGAGCGAGCGTTCATGGCGGGCGAGCGGACCGGCGACCTCGCCGGCATCGACCCCGAGTCCGTCCCGTACTTCTCGGTCGCGGTCCTCCCCTCCCGCGTCGACCAGGAACCCCCGGTACGGGAACGGGGCGAGGTCGTCGTCGTCGGCACCGGCCCCGCCGGCGCGCCCTGGCTGACGCCCGAGTCGCGCGGCGCGCTCGTCAACGCCGACGTCCTCGTCGGCTACACCACCTACCTGGACCGGGTGCCCGAGCTGCGCCCCGGGCAGATCCGGCACGGCTCCGACAACAAGGTCGAGTCGGAGCGCGCCGAGTTCGCGCTCGACCTGGCCCGGCGCGGGCGCAAGGTCGCGGTCGTCTCCGGCGGCGACCCGGGCGTCTTCGCCATGGCCACCGCGGTCCTGGAGGTCGCCTGCGAACCGGAGTACGCGGACGTGCCCGTGCGGGTCCTGCCCGGCGTGACCGCGGCCAACGCGGCCGCCGCCGCCGCGGGCGCCCCGCTCGGCCACGACTACGCCACCATCTCGCTCTCCGACCGGCTCAAGCCGTGGGACGTCATCGAGGCCCGGCTGCGGGCCGCCGCCGGCGCCGACCTGGTCATCGCCCTCTACAACCCGGGCTCCAAGTCCCGTACGCACCAGGTGGCCGCGGCCCGCGACCTCCTCCTGGAGCTGCGCGCCCCGGAGACCCCGGTGGTCGTCGCCCGTGACGTGGGCGGCCCGGAGCAGTCGGTGCGCGTCCTGACGCTGAAGACCCTGGACCCGTCCGAGGTCGACATGCGCACCCTGCTGCTCGTCGGCTCGTCGCAGACGCGGGCGGTGGAGCGGGCGGACGGCCGAACGATCGCCTGGACCCCGCGCCGCTACGGCTGACGCCCTGGCCGCTCGTGTTCCCGTCGTAGTGCGTGAGGCGGTACGACGGGGGCTCCCGTCGTAGTGCGTGAGGCGGTACGACGGGGGCCCCGGCTTCGACGCGGAGGCCGGTGGGAAGACGGTGTCGGCGGCGCCCCGGGCCGCCTTGCCGACCTCGCGGACGCCGTATCCCTTGAACGCCGGACCGAATCCCCTGTCGCGCGGAAGGAACCCGCCGGTAGAGTCCCCCACCGGCGGAACACCGGCCCCACCCGCACCGCCCCTTCCCCCACGCGCCATCTGTTCCCGCAGGTCCGGAAAGGGCCCCACTCTTCGTGATCACTCGTACCCGGCTGAGCGCGCTGGCCACCACGGCCGCCCTCGTCGCATCCGGCGGCCTGCTGACCGCCACCCCGGCCGCCGCGGCCGTCACCTGCGCGTCCCCGCTGTGGAAGGCGGAGTACTACGCCAACACCACCCTCACGGGCACGCCCAAGCTGACCACCTGCGACAGCGTCATCGCCGAGAACTACGGCCTCGGCGACCCGGCCGTCACCACGCTGCCGAAGGACAACTTCGGCGTCCGCTGGACCCTCAGCCGCGACTTCGGCTCCGGCGGCCCCTTCACCTTCACCGCCGAGGCCCAGGACGGCATCCGCGTCAGCCTCGACGGCGTCCGCAAGATCGACCTCTGGAAGAACAACTCCACCACCCAGAAGAAGACGGTCGACCTCACGATCCCGGCGGGCCGCCACACCCTCACGGTCCACTACGTGACCTGGACGGGCGCCGCGAACGTCAAGGTCGGCTACGCGCCCCGCACTTCGGCGACCGTCGACAAGGTCCGGCCCCTCGCGCCGGCCGGCTTCACGACCGCCTACGACAAGACCCTCAACAAGGTCACCACGCGCTGGACGGCGAACAAGGAGATGGACCTCGCCGGTTACCGCGTCTACCGGCGCCTCACCGGCACCACCGCCTGGTCCCGCGTCGGCGGCACCACCTCACCGCTCACCACCACCACGTTCACCAACAGCCCTCCGCCCACGGGGCAGGCGTACGCGTACGAGATCCGTGCCGTGGACAAGGCGGGCAACGAGTCCCTCGGCACCGTCGACCTCCCCGTCACCTCCGTGGACCGTACGGCTCCGGGCGCGCCGACGGGCCTGAAGGCCGTGCGGGCGTCGACCGGGGACGCCGTCCTCACCTGGACCGCGCCCTCCGCGACGGACGTGGCCGCGTACCGCGTCTACGTCGACGGTGTCCTCACCGAGACGGTCACCGACACCCGGTACGTCCACCCCTGGGGCGACTACGGCACGACGTACCAGTTCACGGTCAAGGCCGTGGACCGCGCGGGCAACGCCTCCGCCGCCGCGGCGACCTCGTTCACGACCTCCGGCGACCGCGTCGCCCCGGCGCCGGTCACCGGCCTGAAGGCGACCCCGCGCGAAGACGGTGTGTTCCTGGAGTGGACGCCCAACCCGGAGCCGGACGTCAAGCTCTACAAGATCTACAAGGCCGAGTGGTACGACGACGGCGAGGGCACCACGGGCTGGCTCGCGCACGATGTCGAGCTCCTCACGAAGGACGCGGACTCGTACCTCCACGAGAGCGCGGCGGACGGCGAGAACGTGCTCTACGGCGTCGTCGCCATCGACGCCTGGGGCAACGCGCTCGACGCGACGGACCCGGCCATGAACTGGGTCGAGGTCACCGAACTCGGCACGCCCGAGGCCCCGTAGCCCTAGGCGGGCAGCGCCTGCGCCCAGGCGGCGGCCTCCTCGGGGGTCGCCGCCGTGGGGACGCCCTCCGGGACCGGGGGGCGGCGGACCACCACGACCGGGATGCCCGCCTCGCGGGCCGCGGTCAGTTTCGGGGCGGTCGCCGCGCCGCCGCTGTCCTTCGTCACCAGGACGTCGATCCGGTGGCGGGCCAGGAGCTCCCGCTCGCCGTCCAGGGTGAAGGGACCCCGGTCGAGGAGGATCTCGGTGCGGGCCGGCATCGGGGCGTCCGGGGCGTCGACCGAGCGGACCAGGAACCACTCGGGGCGGTCCGCGAAGGACGCGAGGCCCAGGCGGCCCGTGGTCAGGAAGACCCGGTCGCCGAGGCCGTCCAGCGCCCCGGCCGCCTCCTCCAGGGAGGCCGCGGAGTGCCAGTCGTCGCCCGCCACCGGGACCCAGCCGGGACGGCGCAGCGCCAGCAGGGGAACATGGGCGGTGGCGGCCGCCCGGGCCGCGTTGAAGCTGATCCGCTCGGCGAAGGGATGGGTGGCGTCGATGACCGCGTCCACGGCGTGCTCGCGCAGCCAGGCCGCGAGACCGTCCGCACCGCCGAACCCGCCGATCCGGACCTCGCCGGCCGGCAGCCGGGGGTTCGCCACCCGCCCCGCGAGGGAACTGGTGACCCGGACCTCGCCGTGCTCGCCGTGCAGCAGTCCGGCGAGCGCGCGGGCCTCGGTCGTCCCCCCGAGAATGAGTATGTGCAGCACAGGAGCCTCTTCGTGAAGTCGGGCAGCGGGACAGCGGGCGGCGGGATGCCGGGCGGCGGGCGCGAGGCCCAACTCAAGCACACCGGTCTGCGCCCGGGGTGGACGACCGGTGCCTGTGCGACGGCGGCGACGACCGCCGCGTACACGGCGCTCCTCACCGGCGAGTTCCCGGACCCGGTGACGATCACGCTCCCGAAGGGACAGACGCCGGCCTTCGCGCTGACGGGCGAGTCCCTGGCGGCCGGTTCGGCCATGGCGGCCGTCGTGAAGGACGCCGGCGACGACCCCGACGTCACCCACGGCGCCGTGATCCGCTCGACGGTACGGCTCCTGCCGCCCGGTTCCGGCGTCGTCTTCCGGGCGGGCGAGGGCGTCGGCACGGTCACGCTCCCCGGCCTTCCCCTGGAGGTCGGCGAACCCGCGATCAACCCCGTGCCCCGGCAGCTGATGCGCGAGCACGTCGCCGCGGTCGCCGCCCGGCACGGGGCGCCCGGGGACGTCGAGATCACCGTCTCCGTCGACAACGGCGCCGAGATCGCCCGCTCCACCTGGAACCCACGGATCGGCATCCTCGGCGGCCTGTCGATCCTCGGCACGACCGGCGTCGTCGTCCCGTACTCCTGCTCGGCCTGGATCGACTCCATCCGGCGGGGCGTGGACGTGGCCCGCGCGGGCGGCCTCACGCACGTCGCCGGCTGCACCGGCTCGACCTCCGAGAAGACGGTCGCGGGGATGTACGAGCTGCCGGAGATCGCCCTCCTCGACATGGGCGACTTCGCGGGCGCGGTCCTCAAGTACATCCGGCGCCACCCCGTGGACCGGCTCACGGTCTGCGGCGGCTTCGCCAAGCTGTCCAAGCTGGCCGCGGGCCATCTGGACCTCCACTCGGCCCGCTCCCAGGTCGACAAGGGCTTCCTCGCCGACCTGGCCCGCACCGGCGGCGCCTCGGAGTCCCTGGCCGCGGAGATCGCCGGGGCGAACACGGGCCTCGCCGCCCTCCGCCTCTGCGAGGCCGCCGGCGTCCCCCTCGGCGACCTGGTCGCCGCCCGCGCCCGCGACGAGTCCCTCGCGGTCCTGCGCGGCGCGCCCGTCGCGGTGGACGTGATCTGCATCGACCGCGCGGGCACGGTCGTGGGCCGCTCGTCGGTACGGGGCCCGGGCGACGCGGCACTCGGCCCGAGCGACGCGCGGCTCGGCCCCGGGGACGTACAGCTCGGCCCGGGCGACGCGTAAAACGCCGCGACAGCGCCCGGCCCCGCCGCCGAGAATCCCGGGATGACCGACTTCTCGCACAAGCCCACGCTCACCGGCGACCTCGTGACCCTCCGTCCCGTCACGGAGGACGACGTACCGGCGCTGCTGCCGCTCTACGAGGACGCGGAGGTCATGCGGCTGACCGGCTGCCACACGCACTTCGAGGAGCCGGCGCTGCGGAAGTGGTACGCCTCCCGGGGCGCCCAGGACGACCGCCTCGACCTCGCGGTGGTGGAGCGGGCGACGGGCCGGGTCGTCGGCGAGGCCGTGCTCAACGAATGGGACGAGGAGAACGAGAGCTGCTCGTTCCGCATCGTCTTCGTCCCGGACGCGGTCGGCCGCGGCCTCGGCACGGAGGCGACGCGCCTGATCGTCGGCCACGGCTTCGATGCCCTCGGCCTCTACCGCGTCCATCTGGAGGTCTACGCCTTCAACCCCCGCGCCCGCCGCGCCTACGAGAAGGCCGGCTTCACCGCCGAGGGCGTCCTGCGCGGGGCCCTGCTGTGGCAGGGCGAGCGGGTCGACGCGACGGTGATGTCGATCCTGGCACCGGAATGGGCGTCACAGGGAGCGGCTGAGGGGGCGGCGGTCTGAGCCGGACCTCTCAGCCCGGGTAGCCGATCTCCCGCACGTCCTCCGCGAGGGCGGCGAGGTCCGTCTCCGGGTTGAGGGTCGCCACGAGCTCCGGGGTCAGCGGCCGGAGGGCGAGGACGTGGCGTACGGCTTCGAGGTCGACGGGGCGTTCGTAGTGGTCCGCGGCCCACTCCGCGTACGCCTCCGCCGAGCGGTCCGTGAGGAGGCGGAGGAGGCGGCCGGAGCCGTCCGGGTCCTCGTGGCCGTCCAGGTACGGGAAGGCGACCGATCCCGTGCGCCAGGCCGTGTCCGCGGGCTCGCGCCACAGGCAGGCGGTGGTCACGTGCACCCCGTCCTCGTCCGTGAACGCGGGCTCCGTCAGGTACTCACGGAAGGCCTCCGGGACCCCGTCGAGCACCCCGGGCCAGGTCTGCCCGTCCGCGAGCGGCCCGAACGGGCTCAGCGGCGACTCGTGGTCGAAGACCCTCGCGTACGCCCCCGCCGGCGAGAGGACGATCGTGTACTCGTCGCCCGAACCGTTCTTCATCGACGCCAGCTGCTCGCTCTCCGACCAGTGCGCGTCGAAGGAGTAGTACCGGCCCTCCCACTCCGGGCAGAGGACGGCGTCCAGCATCGCGAGCCCCCGGGAGTGGTCGCGCAGTTCCTCGATGCCCGGCATCGCCCGGGCCACGTCGTAGACAGTCACCGGTCCATGAGACAACACGGCTCCGACGGCCGACGTGCGGCCCCCTCGGCCCGAATCTAGGCTTACCGGGACATACCCCCCACGAGCGAGAGGGAGTCCCATGGCGAAGCGAGGCAACAAGCGGCGCGCCCGCAAGAAGAAGAACGCGAATCACGGCAAGCGGCCGAACGCGTAGGGCAGCAGACGCGGCGGGGCCCCGGGGATCGGACTCTTCGGGGCCCCGCCGCGCGCGGTCAGCAGACGGGGCCGTCGGCCGGATACGACGGTCAGCAGACGTGACGGTCGCGCGCCGGGTCGTACAGGTGGCTGTCGCGGAACTCCTTCGCCGCGAGCGTGCGACCGACCAGGATCACCGCCGTCTTCGTGATGCCGGCGTCCTTCACCTGGCCCGCGATGTCCTCCAGGGTGCCCCGCAGGACGAGCTCGTCGGGGCGGCTGGCCATCGCCACGACGGCCGCCGGGCAGTCCGCGCCGTAGTGGGGGACGAGCTCGGAGACGATCCGGTCGACGTAGCGGGCGCCGAGGTGGAGGACGAGCAGGGCGCCGCTGCGGCCGAGCGTCGCCAGGTCCTCGCCCTCGGGCATCGGGGTGGCCTGCTGGGCGATCCGGGTGAGGATCACCGTCTGGCCGACGGTGGGGACGGTCAGCTCCCGCTTCAGCGCCGCGGCCGCCGCCGCGAACGCCGGGACGCCCGGCACGACCTCGTACGGGATCTCCAGCGCGTCGAGTCGGCGCATCTGCTCCGCCACCGCGCTGAAGACGGACGGGTCGCCGGAGTGCAGGCGGGCGACGTCCTGGCCGGCCTCGTGGGCGGCGGCGATCTCCGCGACGATCCGGTCCAGGTCGAGCTGGGCGGTGTCGACGAGCCTGGCGTCCGGCGGGCACTCGGCGAGCAGCTCGGTGGGGACGAGGGAGCCGGCGTAGAGACAGACCCCGCACCGCGCGAGGGTCCGCGCGCCGCGCACGGTGATCAGGTCGGCCGCGCCGGGGCCCGCGCCGATGAAGTAGACGGTCATGCTCGTTCTCCTGACTTGGTGACGGACCACTGCGTGACGGGCATCGCCTGGCGCCAGCCCGTGAACCCGCCCACCGGCACGGCCGCCGCGACGGCGAGCCGGACCAGTTCGCCGCCGTGGCGGCGGTAGCGGTCGGCGAGCAGTGCCTCGGATTCGAGGGTCACGGTGTTGGCGACGAGCCGGCCGCCGGCCGGGAGCGCGTCCCAGCAGGCGTCGAGCAGGCCGGGGACGGTGAGGCCGCCGCCGATGAAGACGGCGTCGGGGGTGGGGAGGCCGGTGAGCGCCGACGGGGCCGGTCCGGTGACGACGCGGAGGGCGGGGACGCCGAGGGTGTCGGCGTTGCGGGTGATGCGCGCGGCGCGCTCCGGGGACTTCTCCACCGCGACCGCCCGGCAGGAGCGGTGGGTCCGCATCCATTCGATGCCGATGGAGCCGGAGCCGCCGCCGATGTCCCAGAGGAGTTCGCCGGGGGCGGGGGCGAGTGCGGCGAGCGTGGCGGCGCGGACGTACCGCTTGGTGAGCTGTCCGTCGTGCTCGTACGCCTCGTCGGGCAGGCCGGGCGCGGCGCCGAGCCGGAGGGTGTCCGGGTCGCGTACGCAGTCGAGGGCGAGGACGTGGAGGGCGTCGGTCCGCTCGTGCGGCCAGTCGGCCGCGGTCGCGTCGAGGAGCCGCTCGGCGGGCCCGCCGAGCTGTTCGAGGACGCGGATGCGGGTGCCGCCCCAGCCGGTGCGGCGCAGCAGCGCGGCGACCTCCGCGGGGGTGCCGGGGCCTTCGCCGAGGACGAGGAGCCGGCGGCCGGGGTGGAGGGCGGCGGAGAGCGCGGCGAGCGGCCTGGCGACGAGGGAGACGGTCTCGACGGCCTCCAGGGGCCAGCCGAGGCGGGCGCAGGCGTACGAGACGGAGGAGGGGTGCGGGTAGACCCGGAGGGCGCTGGAGCCGTCGGCGTCGAGCGTCTCGGCCAGGGTGCGGGCGATGCCGTAGTACGACGGGTCCCCGCTGGCGAGGACGGCGATCGCGCGGCCCTCGTGGGCGGCGAGCAGTCCGGGGACGGCCGGCCGGAGGGGTGACGGCCAGGCGATCCGCTCGCCGGGGCACTCTCCGGCGGGGAGGAGGTCGAGCTGGCGGGGGGCGCCGATGAGGACCTCGGCGGCGCGCAGAACGCGGCGGGAGCGCTCGGGAAGTCCGTCCCAGCCGTCCGCGCCGATTCCGACGACCGATATCGCAGCGTTCACGTCGGGGACTCTACGTGAGCCCTCGGCGGCGCCTCGTGGGTCCCTACTTCTGGGCGTTCTGCCCCACGTAGAAGAGGATCCAGACGAAGCCGGCGAAGGCGTGGGTCGCGAAGACGTACACGAAGACGCGGAGCATGACGCCCCGCTCCTTCCAGCGCTCGTTGTCGTACGTCTTCTCGGTCATGCGCTCCAGGGTACGGGCGGTCGGGGGTACGGGCGGGCCGGAATGCGGTCCGGCGTACAGGCCGGAATGCGGTCGGCGTACAGGGCCGGAATACGTCGGGGGGTCGCGCCGTTGGACGTGTTAGTTTAAGCTTCAACAACTACTCCAGGAACGCGAGAGGTGAGCACGATGCAGTTCGGGATCTTCACCGTCGGCGACGTGACGGCCGACCCCACCACCGGCCGCACCCCCACCGAGCACGAGCGGATCAAGGACACCGTCGCCATCGCGCTCAAGGCCGAGGAGGTCGGGCTCGACGTCTTCGCCACCGGGGAGCACCACAACCCGCCGTTCGTGCCCTCCTCCCCCACGACCCTCCTCGGGCACATAGCCGCCCGCACCGAGAACCTGATCCTCTCCACCTCCACGACCCTCATCACCACCAACGACCCGGTGAAGATCGCCGAGGACTACGCGACCCTCCAGCACCTCGCCGAGGGCCGGGTGGACCTGATGATGGGCCGCGGCAACACCGGGCCGGTCTACCCGTGGTTCGGGCAGGACATCCGCCAGGGCATCCCGCTCGCCATCGAGAACTACGCGCTCCTCCACAAGCTGTGGAGGGAGGACGTCGTCGACTGGGAGGGCAAGTTCCGCACGGCCCTCCAGGGCTTCACCTCCACCCCGCGCCCGCTCGACGGCGTCCCGCCGTTCGTCTGGCACGGCTCCATCCGCTCCGCCGAGATCGCCGAGCAGGCCGCCTACTACGGCGACGGCTTCTTCGCGAACCACATCTTCTGGCCCAAGCAGCACACCGAGAAGATGGTCCGGCTCTACCGGCAGCGGTACGCGCACTACGGCCACGGCACCCCCGAGCAGGCGATCGTCGGCCTCGGCGGCCAGATCTTCATGCGCAAGAACTCCCAGGACGCGGTACGGGAGTTCCGCCCCTACTTCGACAACGCGCCCGTCTACGGCCACGGCCCGTCCCTGGAGGAGTTCTCCCGGGAGACCCCGCTGACCGTCGGCTCCCCGCAGGAGGTCATCGAGCGCACCCTGTCCTTCCGCGACTACGTGGGCGACTACCAGCGCCAGCTGTTCCTCGTCGACCACGCCGGACTGCCCCTCAAGACCGTCCTGGAGCAGCTCGACATCCTCGGCGAGGAGGTCGTCCCGGTCCTGCGCAAGGAGTTCGCGAACCTGCGCCCGGCCGGCGTCCCCGACACCGCCCCGCTCCACCCCGCCGTCACCCGCACCGCCGCCAAGGAGGCCTGACGTCATGCAGACCCTGAAGCTGGTCGCCGTCTCCGCCGGACTCAGCGCGCCCTCGTCCACCCGGCTGCTCGCCGACCGGCTGCTCCAGGCGGCCCGTTACCGGCTGGCCGAGCAGGAGTACGCCGTCGACGTCCAGGTCGTCGAACTGCGCGACCTGGCCCTCGACATCGCGAAGAACTTCGTGAGCGGCTTCCCCTCGGAGAAGCTCCAGGAGGCGATCGACACGGTGACCGGCGCGGACGGGGTCGTCGCGGTGACCCCGGTCTTCACGGCCTCGTACAGCGGTCTGTTCAAGTCGTTCTTCGACCTGATCGACCCGACCGCGCTGGCCGGCACCCCGGTCCTGATCGGGGCGACCGGCGGCACGGCCCGCCACTCGCTCGTCCTGGACCACGCCCTGCGGCCGCTCTTCTCCTACCTGCGGGCCCACACGATCCCGACCGCCGTCTACGCGGCCTCGGAGGACTGGGGCTCCGGCGGCGACGAATACACGGACGGGCTGCCGTCCCGGATCACCCGGGCGGGCCACGAGCTGGCGGACGCGGTCGCGGCGCGGCCGTCCCGGTCGGCCGAGGAGGACGGGATCGTCCCCTTCGAGAAGCAGTTGGCCGACCTGCGGCTGGATTGACCTCTTTGTTACGTTGTGGGGGAGCCTCCCTGAGTTCCCTGGGGTTCCCGACAACGAACGGAGGTCGGCGATGGCCGGCGGCAGGATCGTGGTGGGTGTGGACGGATCGGCGCCTTCCCTGAGGGCGCTGAAGTGGGCGGCCGCGCAGGCCGCCCTCACCGGGGACTCCCTCCAGGCGGTGATCAGCTGGGAGTACCCGGCCTCGTGGGCGACGCTGATGCCGGGCGTGCCGCCGGAGTTCGACCCCGAGCGGCTCGCCAAGCAGATCCTGGACGAGTCCCTGGACAAGGCCCTCGACCCGCAGGTCGCCGCCGCGACCACCCGCACGGTGGTCGGCGGCAACGCCCCGCAGGCCCTGCTCGACGCGGCGAAGGACGCGACGCTCCTCGTCGTCGGCGACCGCGGCTACAGCGGCTTCAAGGCGGCGGTCCTGGGCTCGGTCTCGTCCCACGTCACCCAGCACTCCCCCTGCCCCGTCGTCGTCGTCCGCGGAGAGTGACCGCCATGGACATCAAGCTGGAACTGATCGGCGTGCCCGTCACCGACATCGACCGGGCGAAGGCCTTCTACGAGCGGGTGGGATTCCACGCCGACCACGACATCCCGGTCAGCGAGGACATCCGCTTCGTCCAGATGACCCCGCCCGGCTCGGCCTGCTCGATCGCCTTCGGCAAGGGCATCACGGAGATGCCCCCGGGCTCCCTCGACAACATGCAGGTCGTCGTCACCGACATCGAGGAGGCCCACGCCGACCTCACCGCCCGCGGAATCGAGGTCAGCGGCATCGACGACCAGCCCTGGGGCTCCTTCGTCTACTTCGCCGACCCCGACGGCAACCGCTGGTCGGTCCAGCAGACGACCCCGCGCGGAGCCTAGGGCCTGTCCGGCGGATCAGGGCCTGTCCGGCGAACCAGCGCCGGACAGGCCCTGATTCGCGGCCGGCACCTCGCGGCCTACGCCCCTACTTCCGGTTGTACAGCCTCATCGTGACCCAGCCGAAGACCAGGACGAACAGCGCCGACCAGCCCAGCGTCCAGGCGATGTCCGCGCCCGGCCAGCGGCCCGCCATCAGGTCGCGGACCGCCGTGGCGAGATGGGTGACCGGGTTGTTGTTGACGAAGGCCTGGAGCCAGCCGGGCATCGTCTTCGGGTCGACGAAGACGTTGGAGAGGAAGGTGAGCGGGAAGATCACCATCATCGAGACGCCCATGACGGACTTCTCGCTGCGCAGCAGCAGGCCGAACATCGTCCAGATCCACGAGAACGCGAACGAGAAGACCAGCAGCAGCGCGACCCCGAGCAGGATGCCCGCCACCCCGCCGTCCGGGCGGTAGCCGATGATCACGCCGACCGTGAGCATGACCGCCGAGGCGATCAGATAGCGGACGACGTCGCCGAGGAGGTAGCCGACCATCGGCGCCGGCCGCCAGATCGGCAGGGTGCGGAAGCGGTCGAAGACGCCTTTCTCGATGTCGGTGTTGACCGAGACGCCCGTGTACATCGTGATCATCACGACGCTCATCACGAGGATGCCCGGCAGCAGGAACTGGATGTACGCGTCGACCGAGCCGGCCAGCGCGCCCCCGAAGAGGTACGTGTACATCAGCACCATCATGATCGGGAACGCCGTCACGTCGAACAGCTGCTCCGGCACGTGCTTGATCTTCAGCATGGCCCGCCAGCCGAAGGTCAGCGACGCGGCGAGCGCACCGGGGCGCGGCGGACGGGACCGGCCCGTGAACAGCGCCGCGAGTTCGTCCGCCTTCGGGGCGACGAAGTCGAGGGCGTCGGTCGTCTGCGTGTCCTTGCCGGTGGTGACGGTCGTGCCGGTGGTCATGCCGTCGTTCCCTTCCGGTCGGTGAGGGCGAGGAAGACCTCGTCGAGGCTGGGCTGCCCGAGCGCGAAGTTGTCGACCGTGATCCCGGCCCGTGACAGCTCCGCCAGGGCGCGGGCGGCCTGCTCGGCGGCGCCCAGGTCCGTGCCGTGGCCGTTGACGGTGGCGGTGAGCGCGACGGGGTCGGGGTCGATCGTGACGGTGGCGTTCAGGGCGTCCCGCAGGACCCGCTCGGCCTCCGGGCGCTGCTCGGGGTCCCGGAGGCGTACGTGCACCGAACCCGAGCCGACGGAGGCCTTCAGCTCGCCCTTGGTGCCCTCCGCGATGACCTTGCCGTGGTCGATGACGGCGATGCGGGACGCCAGCTGGTCCGCCTCGTCCAGGTACTGGGTGGTGAGGAGGACCGTGGTGCCCTGGGCGACGACCGCGCGGACGATGTCCCAGACCTGGTTGCGGCTGCGCGGGTCGAGGCCGGTCGTCGGTTCGTCGAGGAAGAGCAGGTCGGGGGTGTTGAGGATGGACGCGGCGATGTCGATGCGGCGCCGCATGCCGCCCGAGTAGTTCTTGATCTGCTTGTCCGCCGCGTCCGCGAGCCCGAACGCGGCGAGCAGCTGCCCGGAGCGTTCGCGGGCGTCGGGGCGGGTGTGGCCGAGCAGCCTGCCGAGCAGGACCAGGTTCTCGGTGCCGGTGAGGTCCTCGTCGACGGAGGCGTACTGGCCGGTGAGGCTGACCCGGCCGCGCACGGTGTCGGCGTCCTTGACGACGTCCTTGCCGAAGACGCTGGCCCGGCCGCCGTCGGGGCGGAGGAGGGTCGCGAGCATCTTGACGGCGGTGGTCTTGCCGGCGCCGTTGGGGCCGAGGACGCCGTAGACGGTGCCGGCGGGGACGCGCAGGTCGATGCCGTCGACGGCGCGGTTCGTACCGAAGACCTTGACCAGGCCCTCGGTCTCGATGGCGAGGTCGGTGGTCATGCCGTTCCTCCGCGGCTGTCGGAAAGAGAGCGCTTCTCCCAGTCTCCGTCGGACCACCGCTTCTCGCCACGGCGGACGGGTCCGCGCGGACGAGCGCCGTCTCCCCCGCGCGGCGGAGACGGACCCGTCCCCGGGGCGACGCCCCGCCCCCGGGCCCGGCGGGACGCTGGTCGCATGATGAAGATCAAGGCCCTGCCCGGCGTGCCTCGTTGGGCCGTCCTCGCCGCCCACGCCGTGCCGCTCGTCACGCTCCCCTCCGGGCTGTGGCGCCTCGCTCTCGTCGCCGGGCTCCCGGTCACGCAGGACGCCGAGTTCGGCACGATGGGCGTCGGCGAGTCCGTGTACGTCGTCTGCCTCAGCGTCGTCTCCGAGCTGCTGGCCTTCCTCACCCTGGGGCTCGTCCGCTCCTGGGGCGAGGTCTTCCCCCGGTGGATGCCCTTCCTGGGCGGGCGCCGGGTGAATCCGGCCGCCGCGACCGGCGCGGCCTTCGCCGGGGTGGCGGGGCTGTGCGCGCTCACCGGGTGGTTCGTGTACGCCTCGGTCGCGGACCTGGGCCCCGGCATTCCCGCCTCCGCGGCCCAGGAGGCCCTGCTGACCGCCTGCTACACGCCCCTGCTGGCCTGGCCGGTGCTCGTCGCCGCCGTGGCGGCCTCGTACTACCGGCGCAGGACCCGGAACCGGACCTCGGGGGGTCAGTACGGCGCCGGGCGGCCCGCGGCGTCCTCGTGGGTGTAGTACAGGTAGAAGGCGCCGACGGTGACGACTCCCCCGACGATCAGGCCGAGGACGAGCGCCGACAGGATGCTCACGTCGGACAGGCTGTAGAGGAAGCCGACCGCGATGCCCGCGAGGCTGCCCCAGGCGGCCGCGTGGACCTCGCGCGGCAGCCTGCGGCCGACGCGGTGGAGCCCGTACACGGCCCCGCCGAGCACGACCGCCGAGATCAGTCCGAGCCAGAACAGTCCCCAGGTGACCGGGGCGCCGGACTTCTGGATGAAGGCCGCGTACCAGCCGTAGATCACGCCGAGCGTGGCCGGGAGTACCCAGGCCCAGGTGCTACTCGCTCGGGTGCTGGTCGCCCGGCCTCGGGCCGGTACCGCTGCGTGTGCGGCCATGGCTGGAGCTCCTTCGTCTCGCCCCCGGGGTCCGACCCCCTTGGTTCCCGCACCCTCCAGGGCACACCCGCGCCCGGCGCCCCGCAAGTGGATCAGGCCCCGTGGGGACCCGCGGGCCGTACGGCGACGGCGTCGATCTCGAAGAGCATGCCCGGCAGGGCGAGCGCCGCGACCCCGCTGAGGGTCTGCGCGGGCAGCCGCTCGCCGAAGTGCGCGTGCAGGGCCTTGCCGAGGACCTCCAGCTTGGCGAGGTCGTGCTCGACGATGTACGAGCCGAGGCGGACGACGTGGGCGAGGCCGAGGCCGACGCCCTCCAGGGCGAGCCGCAGGTTGGTGAGGGACAGCTCGACCTGGGCGGCGAAGTCCCCGGGGACGGGGGCTCCGGTGGCGTCGGAGGCGTACTGGCCGCCGATGAAGACGAGCTCTCCGGGCGCGGACACGGCGTGGCTGTAGCCGAAGGGGGTGGGGTCGTGGAGCGTGGCGGGGTTGGTGATGACGCGCTGGTCGTCGGCGGGGGTGTAGTCGTTCATGAGTGGGTGTTCCTTCCGGAGAGGGCGGCCACCGGGACGGCGGCCAGGGTGAGCGCGGCGCCCGCCAGGAGGACCGCGGTGAGGTCGTACGCGTCGGTCAGGAGCCCGCCGAGGAGGGCGCCGAGGGCGATCGCGAGGCAGAAGGCGCTGACGTTGAGGCCGGTGGCGGACTCGACGTCGTCGGGGGCCGCGGCCATGAACCAGGACTGGAGGGCGACCGAGACCCCGCCGTAGGCGAGCCCCCAGAGGATCAGCAGTCCGGCGGCCGCGGCGGGGACCGCGAAGGCCGCGAGGAGGACGGCGCCGAGCGCGGCGGCGATGACCGCGAGCGTACGGCGGGGGGAGCGGGCCGCCCGGGAGCCGGCGAGGAAGTTCCCGGCGACGCCCGCGAGGCCGTAGCCGAGGAGCAGGACGCCGAGGAGCGTCTCGGGGACGCGGGCGTGCTCGGTGAGCAGCGGGCGGACGAAGGAGTACGCGAGGAAGTGGCCGGTCACGAGCGCGAGGGTGAGCAGCAGCCCGGCCCGCACGCGTCGGTTGCGGCGGGGCAGCGCGGCGAGTGCGCGGAGCCCGGTGCGGCCTTCCGTTCCCGGGGCCCGTCCGGGGAGGCGGGGCAGCAGGGCCAGGAGGGCTGCCGCGGCGAGCAGGGAGAGGAGGCCGGTGGCGGCGAACGCCCAGCGCCAGCCCGCCCGTTCGGCGAGCACGGTGGCGGCGGGGACGCCGAGGACCGAGGCGGCCGAGACCCCGCCGAAGACCACGGCGGTGGCCCGGCCGACGGCGGCGGGCGGGACGAGCCGGGGCGCGAGGCCGCCGGCGAGGGCCCAGAACCCGCCGATCGCGAGGCCGAGGAGCGTCCGGGCGGCGAGGACGACCGCGAGGTGGCCGGCGGCCGCCGAGACGAGGTTGGCGACGGCGGCGAGGACCATGAGCGCGACGAGGAGCGTCCGGCGGTCGGCGCCGGCCGCGCGGGCCGTGACGAGGGGCGCGGCGACGGCGGCGACGAGGCCGGGCACGGTCACCATGAGGGCCGCTGTGCCCTCGGTGACGGACAGGTCGGCGGCGGCCGGGGTGAGCAGTCCGACCGGCAGGAGTTCGGCGGTCATGACGGTGAAGATGCCGAGCGTGACGGCGGCGACGGCGGGCCGTCCGGACCGGTGGCGCGTGACGCCGGCACCGCGTTCTTCAACCTGGATATCTAACATCCAGAATCACCCCCTTGAGAAGCCCTCCAAGGCAGGAGGGCGGTCGTGTCAGACGTTGGCGAACCAGTGGCGGATCCGGTCGGGCGCGGCCGGCGCCTGGAGCTCCGCCCGCTCCCGGACGTCGTCCAGGGTCTGGGCCATGAGCTCGCGCCGCCAGGCCAGTTCGGCCCGTCCCATGGCGCCGGCGATGGCGCACTCGGCGGCGTACGACCCCGCGGGCCCCGCCCCCGGCCCCTGCTGCCGGATCTCGGTGCAGCGGAAGGCCTCGTCGGGGCCTTCGACGGCGGCGACGACGTCCATGAGCGTGATCCGGTCCAGGGCGCGGGCGAGCCGGAAGCCGCCCTTCGGTCCGGAGACCGAGGTGACGATCCCGGCCCGGGCGAGCGCCTGGAGCTGCTTGGTGAGGTACGCGGCGGGCAGCTCGTGATAGGCCGCGAGCCGCGCGGAGGTGACCGCCCGCTCCGGCCCGATCCAGGCCAGGTTCAGGCAGCTGTGCAGCGCCCACTCCACGCCTTCGCTCATCCTCATGATTCAGGACTCTACATGTCTCGAATAGGGGAGGCAAGGACGGCCCCGAACCCCGCCCGGCCTCAGACCCCTTCCGCCGCCAGTGCCGCGAGGCGGGCGAGCGCCCCGTCCAGCACCGCGCGGGGCGGTGACGCGAGGCCCACCCGGATCGCGTCCGGGGCCGTGCCCGGGCCGACCGCGAAGGCGCTCCCGGGGGTGACCGCCACGCCCGCGCGCCCGGCCGCCGCCGCCGCGAAGGTCTCCGCCCGCCAGGGCACGGGCAGCTCCCACCAGCAGTAGTAGGCGTGCGGGGAGGTCCGGATCCCGTACTCCCCGAGGTGCCGCCGGATCAGGGCGTGCCGGGCCTCCGTGTCCGCGCGCTTGGCGGCGACGACCTCGGCGACGGTGCCGTCCCCGGCCCAGCGGGTCGCCGCCGCGAGCGCGAGCCCGCCCGCCGTCCATGCGCCGGAGCGCAGCGCCTCGGCCGCCGCCGCCCGCAGCCGCCCGGGCACGACGAGGTAGCCGACGGTCAGACCGGGCGCGAGCCGCTTGGAGAGGCTGTCCACGAGCAGGACCCGCTCGGGCGCGAAGGCGGCGAGCGGTGGGGGCGGCCCGGACGGACCCGCGCCCGCGCCCGCGCCCGCGCCCCCGCCCACACCCGCGCCCCCGCCCACACCCGCACCCGCAGCACCGCCCACACCCACATCCGCGCCCTCATCCGGCACGAGAAAGGCCCACGTCGTGTCCTCGACCGCCGTCAGGTCCAAGCGGCGCAGCAGCTCGGCCAGTTCGGCCCGTCGCGTCCGGCCCATGGTCGTGGAGAGCGGGTTGTGCAGGGTCGGCTGGAGGTAGACGGCGGCCAGCGGCGTCGCCCGGTGCATCGCCGCGAGCGCCTCGGGCCGTACCCCCTCGTCGTCGAGGGCGAGCGGTACGAGTCGGATGCCGAGCCGGTCGGCCACCGCCTTGACCAGCGGATACGTGAGCTCCTCGACGCCCAGTCGGCCGCCGGGCGGGACGAGTGCGGAGAGCGCGGCGGCGATGGCCTGGCGGCCGTTTCCCGCGAAGAGGACGTTCTCGGGGTCCGGCGCCCAGCCGGACCGGGCGAGGACGGACACCGCCGCCTCCCGGGCCTCCGGGGTGCCGGTGGCGGCGGCCGGCCGCGCGACGGAATCGGCCAGCACGTCGGGCCGGGCGAGCGACGCGAGCGCGCGGGCCATCAGTTCCGACTGCCCTTCCACGAAGGGGTAGTTGAGCTGGAGGTCGACGGGCGCGGCCCCGGTGGCCTCGGCCAGCGCGGGCCCGGGCAGCGGGGGCGCGGCGCGGACGAAGGTGCCGCGGCCGACCTCCCCGACGACCAGGCCGCGGCGGGCGAGCTCGCCGTAGACGCGGATGGCCGTCGAGTTCGCGATCCGGTGGCGGCGGGCGAAGACCCGCTGCGGCGGCAGCCGGTCACCGGGCCGCAGCCGTCCGTCCCGTACGGCCGCCTCGACCCGGTCCGCGATCCTCCGGTACTCCTCCATGGCCGCCCGCCCCTCCCATTGCACCGAGAGCAAAGATCTTATTGCACCGAGCAATTGCCCCTGCCTAGCCTCTGACCATGGACTTCGCAGAGATGACCGACGGCATCCCGCTCGCCTACGAGGACCGGGGCAGCGGCCCCGCGCTCCTCCTCGTCCACGGCCACCCCTTCGACCACACGATGTGGCAGCCGCAGATCGACCGCTTCTCGCGCACGCACCGGGTCCTCGCCCCCGACCTCCGCGGCTACGGCATCACGCCGCTCGGCGCGCGCCCCGACTTCACCGACCTCGGGGACTTCGCCGAGGACCTCGTCGACCTCCTCGGCCACCTGAAGATCCAGGAGTGCGTCGTCGCCGGTCTCTCCATGGGCGGCCAGATCGCCATGGAGCTGCACCGCCGCCACCCGGAGCGCGTCCGGGGCCTCGTCCTCGCCGACACCTTCCCCGCCGCCGAGACCGAGGACGGCAAGGCCGCGCGGAACGCCATGGCCGACCGGCTGCTCGCCGGCGGGGCGGGCGCCATGCGGGAGTACGCCGACGAGGTCCTGGACCGGATGGTCGCCCCGTACAACACCCATGCCGCGCCGCACGTCCACCGCATGATGTGCGCGACCGACCCGGTCGGCGCCGCCGCGGCCCTGCGCGGCCGGGCCGAACGGCCCGACTACCGCGAGTCGCTGACCACCGTCGCCGTGCCCGCACTCGTCGTGGTCGGCCGGGACGACACGTACACCCCGGTCGCGGACGCGGAGGAGATGCACGCGCTGCTGCCCGACTCCACGCTCGCCGTGATCGAGCGGGCCGCGCACCTGCCCAACCTGGAACGGCCCGAGGAGTTCGACTCCGTACTCGATTCCTACCTCCGCTCACTCGTTCGGCCCAGCTGAAAGTTCGGAATCGTACAAACGCTCCGACGATGGGGTCATGAGCCAGAACACCGCACCCCGCAAGCCGAGCACCTCCGGCGCCTGGGCCACCGGCGGCACCCTCTTCGCCGGTGTCCTCATGCTGGTCACCGGATTCATGGACGTCTTCCAGGGCATCGCCGGGATCGCCGAGGACGACGTCTACACCCGGGTCGGCGACTACGTCTTCAAGTTCAACCTGACCACCTGGGGCTGGATCCACCTGATCCTCGGCGTCATCCTCGCCATCGCCGGCTACGGCATCCTCAAGGGCGCCGAGTGGGGCCGGGTCGCCGGCATCGCGCTGGCCTCCCTCAACGTCCTCTTCCAGTTCCTCTTCCTGCCGTACCAGCCGTGGTGGGCGCTCTTCTCCATGGCCATCTCGATCTTCGTGATCTGGGCGCTGGCCACGGACGAGGCGTACGGCCGCGAAGAGAAGTTCTGAGGCGGCCGCGCATGAGACGCACCACCGGAGTCGTGCTCTCCCTCGCCGCCACGGCCGTCCTCGCCCTCACCGGCTGCGACGCCGTCTCGGAGAAGGCGGGCGACGTCGTCTCCTCCGCGACGGCCGCCGTCGCCTCGGCGGCCCAGGAGAAGATGGACGAGGTCAAGGACGGGGTGAACGCCACCGCCGACGTGAAGGCCGGGGAGACGAGCACCGACGGGGACCGCACGGTCGCCCAGATCACGGCGACCAACCCGAAGGACAAGAACGCCGACTACACGATCATGGTCAACTTCCGTGACGACGGCGGGAATCTCCTCGACTCGGTCGTCCTGAACATCGACGGCGTCGAGCCCGGCACCGCCAAGTCCGGTACGGCCCGCAGCAATCGGACGCTCTCGGGCACCACGACGGCGGAGATCGCACAGGCCCTGCGACACTGAGGGGCGTGGACCGAGCCCTGACCGCCGAGCCCGTGAACGACGCCTCCGCGCCGCACTCCGCGACGCACTCCGAGCCGCCCCTCCGGCCCAGGCACCGCCTCACCGCCTGGGCCGCAGGGCTGCTCCTGGTCGTCCCCGCACTGATCAGCGCCTGCCGCTTCCTCGACACGGACGGGATCACCCCCGTACCGCAGCTGCTCTCCCTCCTGCCGTGGCTCGCCGTGCCCGCCGGGCTCGGGGCGGTCCTCGCCGCCGTCGCCCGCCGCCGCGCGCTCACCCTGCTCGCCGTCGTCGTCCTCGGCGCGGTCGGCTGGAGCTCCCTGCCGTACATGCCGCAGCTCGTCACGTCGTACGGGCTGCCGATCACCCGGGTCACCGTCCTCGCCGCCAACGTCGAGTTCAGCGAGGGCACCGAGGCGCTGATCGCCACGATCCGCCGCGAACGCCCCCGGCTGGTCTTCGTCTCGGAGTGCGACCGCGCCTGCGGCCGCGCCCTGACCACGACGTTCGCCGCCGAACTCCCCCACCACACCTCGGTCGACGCCGACGGCTCCGTCGGCTCCGTCCTGCTGAGCGCCTATCCGCTCACCGACGAGCGGGTCGTCCCGGCGGTGATGGGCATGCCGGGCGCCACCGCCGAGATCGCCGGCGTTCCCGTACGCCTCCAACTCGCCCACCCGCTGCCGCCGCTGCCGCGCCAGGTGGACGCGTGGAAGCGGGAGCTCGGCCGGATCAGGGACGCCGCCGCCGGGCACCACACCGGGCCCCTCCTGGTCGCCGGGGACTTCAACGCCTCCCAGGACCACGCCGCCTTCCGCGCGATCCTGGACGCCGGCCACCTCCAGGACTCCGCCCGCCTCGCGGACGCGAGCCGCACGCCGACCTGGCCCATGGAAGGCCCCCTGCCGCCGTTCACCCAGATCGACCACGTCCTGGTCAGCCGGGACTTCACCGTCCGCGACATCCGCTTCCTCGACCTCTCGGGCTCCGACCACCGGGCCGTCCTCGCCGATCTCGACCTGCGCGGAGAGCGCTGATCGGCCACGCTGGAAAGCATGGACAACGAGGAGATCCTGGGCGACATCGGCGCCCTCGTCGAGGAGGAACGCGCCCTGCGGCAGCGCGCGGGCACGGGCGGCCTCCCCCCGGAGGAACGCGCCCGCCTCGCCGACCTTGAGGTCAGGCTCGACCAGTGCTGGGACCTGCTGCGCCAGCGCCGTGCGAAGAGCGAATTCGGCGAGGACCCGGACACGGCTGCCCTCCGCCCGGCCGCGGAGGTCGAGTCCTACCGCAACTGACCTACGCCTGAGCCTCCCCGACCCCCGCGCCCGCCGCTCGCCGTCCCCCGCGCGGCATCGCGTACGTCCCGCGCGGCATCGCGTACGTCCCGCGCGGCATCGCGTACGTCCCGCGCGTCGGGTACGCCCGCACGTCGAGCACGCCCCCGCGCGGCATCGCGTACATCCCGTGCGTCGAGTACGCCCCGTGCGCCGCTCCAGTCACTGACCCCACGATGAGGAACTCCCGCCACACCGTGGCGCCACCGATGGCACCATCGGCGCCACACGTGGCTCGCCATGGCGCCATCCATGTGCCATGATGGCGCCATGAGTGACGCGCCCCCACGGCCCCGAAGGCCGAGGAGCCCGCGTTTCGGGGAGTGAGCCAGCGGAGGGGTCGGACCATGGAGACAGCAGGGCAGAGCCGACAACAGACGGCACCCGGCGCCTTCACCGCCTTCGCCCGCTTCGTGCTCTGCGGCGGCGGGGTCGGAATCGCCTCCAGCTTCGCCGTGACCGGCCTCGCCTCCTGGCTCCCCTGGTTCCTCGCCAACGCCCTGATCGCCGTGGCGTCCACGCTCCTCTCCACCGAACTGCACGCCCGCTTCACCTTCGGCAAGGGCGGCCGCGCCACCTGGCGCCAGCACACGCAGTCGGCCGGGTCGGCCGGGGCCGCGTACGCGGTGACCTGCGCGGCGATGTTCCTGCTCCAGCAGCTGGTGGCGGCGCCCGGCGCGATGCTCGAACAGGTCGTCTACCTGTCGGCCTCCGCGCTCGCCGGTGTCGCGCGGTTCGCGGTGCTGCGCCTCGTCGTCTTCGCCCGGAACCGCTCGCGCACCACGGCCGGCACCCGCCCCGTGCACACGAGCGTGCCCCGCCCCTCGGCACCGGCCGACCGCACGGAGCTCTGCCGCGCCGCCTGAGCTCACCGCCCGACCTCGCCGCGCCTGACCGCGCCGCCCGACCTCTCCGCCCGACCGCACCGCCCGACCTCGCCGCGCCCGACCTCTCCGCCCGACCGCATCGCCCGAGCTCACCGCCCGGGCTCGCCTCCTGACCACGCGCCAGAGACGTAGGTTAAGAGGCATGGCACGCCCCGCTCGGCCCGTACGGCTCTCCCCGCCCACCTGGCTCACGTCCGGGCTCAAGCCCGCCCCCACCCCCATCCCCTGGGCCGCCGTCCTCCGCGCGTCCGTCGCGCTCTCCGCGCCGATCGCCGTCGGACTCGCCGTCGGACAACCCGTCTACGGCGCCCTCGTCTCCATGGGCGCCCTCTCCGGCGTCATCGGCGACACCGCCGACGCGTACCGGATGCGGATCTTCAACATCGCCGTGCCGCAGCTCTTCGGCGCCCTCGGCGTCACCCTCGGCACCCTCGTCTACGGCCAGGGCTGGCTCGCCGTCGGCGCCGTCACCCTCGTCGCGCTCGTCTCCGGGATGATCTCGTCGATCGGCGCGGTCGCCTCCGTGTCGGGACTGCTCCTCCTCCTCAACTGCGTGGTCGGCGCGGGCCTCCCCATGCCGGAACCGTGGTGGACGGCGCCCCTGCTCCTCTCCCTCGGCGGGCTCTTCGTCCTCTTCCTCGCCCTCCTCGGCTGGCCCCTGCGCCGCACCGCCCCCGAACGCGCCGCCGTCGCCGCCACCTACCGGGCCGTCGCCGAGCTGTACGAGGCCACCGGAGCCACCACCGCCGCGTACGACGAACAGCGGCACGCCGTCACCGCCTCCCTGAACCAGTCCTACGACCTGGTCCTCGCCCGCCGCGCCCGCCAGCACGGCCGCGCGCCCCACCTGGTCCGGCTCCTCTCCCAGCTCAACGCCCTCGTGCCGCTCCTCGAAGCCGCCCCCGCCGCCCACCTCCGCGTCCGGCTCCTCGGCCCGCTGCCCGCCGCGATCCCCGCGGCCGTACGGGAGCTCGCCGACGCCGTCGAGGAGGGCCGCACCGGCACCCCCGTCCTCGACCTGCCGGAGCCCGAACGGCCCGCGGAGAAGGCCGTCGACCACGCCCTGCGCTACGCGGCGACCGTCGTCCACCAGGCGGAACCCGACCCGTACAACGTCGACGACCGGCTCGGCCGCCCCGCCGCCCTCCGCGTCCGGGCCCGCCGGGCCGCCCGCGCCGTCCTGTTCTCCGAGGCGTCCTGGCGGTACGGGCTGCGGCTCGCGCTCTGCATCGGCCTCGCCCAGGCCCTCGTCTCGCTGATCGCCGTCCCCCGCTCGTACTGGGTCGCGCTCACCGTCACCTTCGTCATGAAGCCCGACTTCGGCTCGGTCTTCTCCCGGGCCGTGCTCCGCGCCCTCGGCACCGCCGCCGGCCTCGTCCTCGCCGCGCTCGTCCTCGCCGAAGTCCCGCGCGGCTGGTGGGACGTGCCGGTGATGATGGTGCTCGCGGCCCTGATCCCGGCGTTCTCGGCGAAGGGGTACGCCTTCCAGACCGCGGCCATCACCCCCGTCATCCTGCTGCTCTCCGACATGCTCAACCAGCAGGGCTTCGACCTCGTCCTGCCCCGCCTCTACGACTCGCTCATCGGCTGCGCGATCACCCTGGTCGCCGGCTACCTCCTCTGGCCCGAGTCCTGGCACACCCGCATCGGGGACCGCCTCGCGGACGCCGTCGCCGACACCGCCGCGTACGTGAACGGCGCCTTCTCGGCGGACGACCGGACGGCCCGGCACCGGGCCCGGCGGAAGCTCTACCGGGACCTGTCGACCGTCCGCTCCGAGTTCCAGCGCGCCCTGACCGAACCGCCGCCCACCGGCCCGCGCGCCGCCGCCTGGTGGCCGCTCGTCGTCGCCGTCGAGCGGATCGTCGACGCGACGACCGCGGCCCGGATCCGCGTCGCCCACGGCGCCCCGGCCCCCGACGCGGCCGAGGTCGCCGAAGTCGAGCGGGAGTTGCGCGAGCTCTCCGAAGGACTGCGCTCCACCGACACGCTCGTGGAGGTCCGCGCGGAGCTCCCCGGCGACGAGAACGGAGTCCTCGCACCCCTCCGCCAGGAGGTCCGCGCGGCCCGCGCCATCGCCGGTCCCGACCTGCGGTAAACCTCTCCCGAGGGGCGTACGGGAGGACTTACCGGCGGTCACGGAACGGAACCCTCCCCACCGCCGTTACCGAACGCCATCCGGGCGACTACGATGCGCTCGATCTCGCCGATTTTCGCCGGGAATCACAGCGATCCACCGTGTTCCGCGCCCGCCGCCGTCGCACAACCGACCCGGCGGACGGGCCACTTCGACCTGCCACCGCACGACCCCCGCACCACCCCCGCACCACCCGCTCCACCACCGCACCACCTCACCCCCCGCGCCCCGAGGACTCCGCCATGCGCACCACCCACAGCAGAGGGCTCCAGCCCAATGTCCTCGGCACGTTCGACACGATCGTGATGGCCGTGGCCGGCAGCGCGCCCGCCTACTCGCTGGCCGCGACCACCGCCGTCCTCTTCGGCGCGGTCGGCTACGCCGGACCCGCCGCCCTGCTCTACTGCGCGATACCGATGCTCGGCATCGTCCTCGCCTACGCCCGCCTCGGCCGGATCGACGTCAACGCCGGCGCCGGCTACTCCTGGGTGGGCCGCACCCTCCACCCCTTCCTCGGCTTCCTCTCCGGCTGGGCGCTCGTCTTCGCCGCCACCGTCTTCATGGTGGCGGGCTCGCTCCCCGCCGGCTCCCTCACGCTCTCCCTGATCGACCCGGACCTCGCGGACGACACCCCGCTCGCGGCGGCCGTCGGCGCCGGCTGGTTCCTGATGATGCTGCTCGTCGTCCTCGGCGGCGCCCGCCTCACCGTGCGGGCCCAACTCGTGATGTCCGGCGTCGAAATGATCATCCTCATCGGCTTCGTCCTCGCCGCCGTCCTGCACCGGGGACGGGCCACCGCCTTCGACTGGTCCTGGTTCGGCCTCGACCAGTTCCACGGCACCCAGGGCTTCGCCGCCGGCGCCCTCATCGCCGCGTTCTACTACTGGGGCTGGGACGTCACCAGCAACCTCAGCGAGGAGACCCGGAACAGCCGCCGTACGGCGGGACTGGCCGCGCTCGTCGGCGTCGGCTTCGTCTTCGTCCTCTTCGAGGCGTTCACCGTCGCCGTGAACGTCCTGCTGACCGCCGACGAGATCCGCACCGCGGGACCCAACGTCCTCGCCGTCCTCGGGCAGGAGATCTGGCCCGGCGTCGGCGGGAAACTCCTCGTCGTGGCCGTCGTCCTGTCCACCGTCGCCACCCTGGAGACCACCCTCCTCCAGGTCACCCGCTCGCTCTTCGCGATGGGCCGCGACCGGACCCTGCCCGCCGCGCTCGGCAGCGTGCACCGCCGCTGGAACACCCCGTGGGTCGCGATCGCCACCGTCGGCGGCGCCGCGCTCCTCATGTTCGTCGCCGCCGCGACCGCCGACTCCGTCCAGCGGATCCTCAGCGACGCCGTCGCCGCGATCGGACTCCAGATCGCGTTCTACTACGGCCTCGCGGGCATCGCCGCCGTCGTCGCGTACAAGTCGCTCCTGCTGCGCTCCGTACGGAACTTCGTCCTCGGCGGCCTGTGGCCGCTGCTCGGCTCCGGCTTCATGCTCTGGTGCTTCGTCGAGTCCCTCGGCGAACTCTCCACGACCGCCCTCACCATCGGCCTCGGCGGACTCCTCCTCGGCGTCGTCCCGCTGCTCGTGTACTGGCGCAAGGGCAGCGACTACTACCGTCCGGCCCGCCTGGACGCCGTCCGCGCGCTCGCCGCCACCGAGGACTCCGGCCCGGCCACACCGCACGCCCGCACCGGCGCCCACGACAAGAGCTACGCCACCGACTTCTGAGCCCGTACGAGTTGTCGCCACGACCCGCCGGCAGCCGAACCGAAGGAGGCCCCATGGCCGTACGCCGCCGCTCCGCGCGCACGGCGCGAGCGGAGCGCTTCGCGCCCGACTTCGACCCGGACTTCGGCGACCGCGCGCTCACCGAGGCACGCCACGACATCGTCATCGGCCGCTGGCAGGGGGTCCGCGACCTGCTCGCCGCCACCGGCGACGACTGGGCGCGCCGCACCCACCGGCTGCGGCTCCTCTCGCACGCCGCCGCCGGCAGCTCCACCGTCGAGACCTGGCGGGCGGCCGAGCCCGGCAACCCCGACGCCGCCGTGCTGCGGGCCGCGACCGAGGTCGTCCGGGTCTTCGACGCGGCCATCGCGGCCGGCCGGGGCGCCACCGTCGAACGGGGCCGGATCGACGCCGCCGTCGACGCCTGCCGGGGCGCGGCCGAGGCGGCCCCCGCCGACCCCATGCCGTGGGTGTCCCTGCTGTCGGTGGCCAGGCTGTACGAGGGCGGGGTGGCCCGCCGCGAGCTGCGTCACTGGTTCGACGAGTTGCGGCGCCGCGACCCGTACAACACCGAGGGGCACATCCAGGTGCTGCGCTACTGGTCGGCGCGGTGGCACGGCACGCACGGCAGCATGTACGACTTCGCGCGCGACGCGGCGGGCGTGGCGCCGCCCGGCTCCCCGCTGCCGGTCCTGGTGCAGGTCGCCCGGGTCGAGGAGTACCGGTACATCGCGGACGGGGCGCTCGGCCGGGGTCCGGTGCGGGGCTTCGACCAGCACTGGAAGCACGAGCTGGCGGTGACGGAGCTGCGCCGCACGCACGCGCGCTGGATCGGGGGCAGGGACCCGGAGCGCCCGGTGGCGCCGGAGGAGGTCGGCGACCTCAACTTCCTGGCGCACGCGGCCTGTTACGCGGGCCAGGTGGAGATCGCCCGGGAGCTGCTCGGGATGCTCGGCGCGCGGGCGGCGTGGGTGCCGTGGGCGTACACGGGGGACCCGGAGGAGCAGTTCGTACGGTTCAGGGAGGGCCTGGGGGTGGAGTGAGACGCCCGCTCCACCCCCGGCTCACCGCGGATCAGACGCCGATGTCGCGGCCGTCCGTGCGCCAGACGGAGACGACCGACGGGCGGACGATCTTGCCGGGTCCGTCGGGCCACTCCGACTTCGGGTTCTCGACGGAGGCGCCGTCGATCTCGCCCGGGTGCTGCACCGAGACCAGGACGCGGCGGTCCTGGATGAGCGGGCCGCAGGTCTCGGCGCCCTTCGGGACGGTCAGGAACTGCTTCAGCTCACCGCGCCGCTCGCCCTGCGTGGCGACGCCGAACAGGCCGTCGTGCGAGCCGAGCTGGTTGCCGTCGGTGGAGATCCACAGGTTGCCGTGCGGGTCGAAGGCGACGTTGTCCGGGCAGGAGATCGGGGAGACCTTCTCCTTGGGGAAGCCGGCGAAGTAGGTGGCCGGGTCGTTCGGGTCGCCGGCGACGAGGAAGAGACGCCAGGCGAAGCCGTCGGCGGCCGGGTCGTCCCAGTGCTCGGCGAGCTCCAGGATCTGCCCGTGCTTGTTGAGGTTGCGCGGGTTGGCCTCGTCGGCGGGGGCGTAACCCGTCTTGCCGCGGTTGGAGTTGTTGGTGAGCGCGATGTAGACGCGGCCGCTGCGCGGGGACGGCTCGACGTCCTCGGGGCGGTCCATCTTCGTCGCCCCGACCTTGTCACCGGCGAGACGGGTGAAGACGTACACCTCTTCGGCGGTCATGCCGGGGACGTGCGAGACGTCGCCGGTGGCGAGCGGGATCCACTGGCCGGAGCCGTCGAACTCGCCGTCGTTGGGCAGCTTGCCCGTGCCGTCGATCTCGGCGGCCGGGGAGTCGCCGGTCAGCTTGGCGACGTACAGCGTGCCCTCGTCGAGGAGCGTGAGGTTGTGCTCGCGGGCGCTGCGCGAGTTCCCCTTCTTCATCCGCTTGCTCGACACGAACTTGTAGAAGTAGTCGAAGCGCTCGTCGTCGCCCATGTAGACGACCGGGCGGCCGTCCTCGGTGAGACGGGGCTGCGCGGCCTCGTGCTTGAAGCGGCCGAGCGCGGTGCGCTTGCGGGGCGTGGAGTCCGGGTCGTACGGGTCGAGCTCGACGACCCAGCCCTGGCGGTGCACCTCGTTGGGCTCCTGGCGGAGGTCGAAGCGCTTGTCGAACCGCTCCCACTTGCGCTCGGAGGCGCCGGTCCCGACCCCGTACCGCTTGTCGGTCGGCGTCGATCCGTACGCGAAGTACTGGTTGAAGTTCTCCTCGCCGTGGAGGGTGGTGCCCCACGGGGTGGTGCCGCCGGCGCAGTTGTTGAGCGTGCCGAGGACGGTACGGCCCTCGGGGTCGGCGCTCGTCCTCACGAAGGCGCTGCCGGCGGCGGGGCCGGTCAGCTCGAACTCGCTCGTGGTGTGCAGCCGCCGGTTGAGGTGGTGGCGGGTCACGGGCGTCAGCTTGCCGGAGCGGTGCTCCTCCTGGACGACGACGACCGACAGGCCGTGCGCGGCCCAGGCGATCTCGACCTGCTCGCGGGTCGGGTTCTCGGCGTCGTACCCACGGAACATGAGGACTTCGTCGGTGTACTCGTGGTTGGCGACGAGGACCTGACGGTGGTGCTCCCCGCGCAGCGGCAGCAGGGAGAGGAAGTCGTTGTTGTAGCCGAACTGGCCGGCCTGGGCCTTCGCGGTCTGCTTCTCGGAGTCGAAGGCGGGCGTGCCGCGGAGGATCGGCTCGCCCCAGCGGATGACCACGTTCTGTGCGTAGCCGGCGGGGACGGTGACCTGGTCGGCGGTGTTCGGCGCGACGGCGGTGAACCGGAGGCCGCGGGCCCCGTCGGCCTTGCCGTCGCCGTGGCCCGGCTTCTGCGAGTGGGCGGCGGCCTCGGGCGCACCGCCGAGGACGACGGCGCCGCCGACGGCGGAGGCGACGGTCACGACGGCCGCGGCGCGGAGGGCCGAACGGCGGGACAGCACACCGGCTATGACGTCGCCGACGTACGCGTTGTCGCTGGTGTTGGGCACCTCGTGGAAGCAGGCATCACCACACCGGAAGCGGCAGGTGAGAGCGGAACGGCCGCCTCCGTGGGGGTTCGTGCTCAGGAGCGGCAGCAGTTTGCGCACTTCGTCCTCCTCCGGCGCACACTGCGCCGACATGGTGTCGGGTCATCCTTCGGCCGCGACGCTATGTGCGCACATCTGCACAGGGGCGGCGCCGGAATGAACGCCGAATGAATGCACGGCAACCGGGGGCGACCGGGTCACGAAGGAGGGAGGGGGTGGCCGCTAACCTTACGTGTCCGCCCTGGCCAGGGATGAACGTCCCGAAACGCCCAGTACGGACATTCACACTGCACCCACTCATGCGAAAGGGTTCGCCCATGGGTATTCGGAGCATGCTGCGCAAGGTATTCGGCCGGGACCGCGAGGACTCCCCGGCGACCTCCGTCCCGCCCCAGACGCGTGAGGGCTCGTCCACGGACACGTCCGCTTCCACGTCCACGGACACCAAGGAAGCCGCCGCCCAGCGCGCGGCGGACGACCTGGTGGCGGCGTCGTTCGACAACCCGCAGGTGCCGAAGGCACGGAGCGGGGAGACGGCGGAGGCGACGGAGACGTCGGAGACGGAGACGCCGGTCGTCGAGGCGCCGGAGGCGGAGACCCCGGCCGCCACGGTCGAGGCTGCCGAACCGGCCGCCGCTGAGGTCGAGGCCGTCGAGGTCGAGGCCGTCGAGGTCGAGGCCGAGGTCGTCGAGGCCGAGGCAGAGGTCGCGGTCGAGGCAGAGGTCACGGCCGACGTCGAGGCCGAGGTCACGGCCGACGTCGAGGCCGAGGTCACGGCCGACGTCGAGGCCGACCCGGCGGAGCCGGAGGCGGCGACCGCCGAAGAGCCCGCCGCCGAGGAGCCCGCCGCCGAGGCGGAAGCGGTCGAGGCGGAGGCGGCGCCGGTCACGGAGGACGCTGCCGTGTCCGAAACCGCCCCGCAGGAGCGCGAGGTGGAGCCCGAGGCGGTCGCCACCGACGACGCTCCGGAGGAGCAGCCGGAGGCCCAGGGCGAGCCGGAGGCGGTCGTCGCGGCCGACGACGCGAGCCCGGTCGAGGTCGAGGCCGAGGTCGAGGTCGAAGCCGAAGCCGAGGCGGTCGTCGCCACCGACGCTCCGGAGGAGCAGGAGAGCGCGGCGGAGCCCGCGACCGAGACCCCGGCGGAGCCGGAGGCGGTCGCCGCCGACGACGCGAGCCCGGTCGAGGTCGAAGCCGAAGCCGAGGTCGTCACCGCCGACGCCGAGGCCGAGGTCGTCACCGTCGAAGCCGACATCGACGCCGACGACGACTCGGACACCGTGTCCGCCACCGACCCGGACACCGACTCGGACACCGATTCCGCCGCCGTGTCCGCCTTCCCCCTCGCCAAGGTGAAGGCCGCCGCCCCGCACCTCGCCGACGCCTACAAGGCCGCCGGTGCCGTGCTCAAGAAGCAGGGGCTGACCGGGGCGCGGGCCGCCGTGTACCTCGTGGTGGACCGGTCCGGTTCGATGCGCGGGTACTTCAAGGACGGCTCCGTGCAGCGCCTCGCCGAGCAGACCGTCGCGCTCGCCGCGCACCTGGACGAGGACGCCACCGTCACGACCGTGTTCTTCTCCACGGACATCGACGGCACCGTCGACCTCACGCCCGCCGACCTCACGCCCACCCGCGTCGAGGAGATCAACGGCACGCTCGGCCGCCTGGGCCGCACCAACTACCACCGCGCGGTGGAGGAGGTCCTCGCCCACCACGAGAAGGCCGACCCGACGCGGCCCGCCCTGGTCGTGTTCCAGACCGACGGCGCGCCCGAGTCGAAGACGGCCGCCACGCAGGCGCTGGCCGAGGCGGCGGGCCGTCCGCTGCACTGGCGGTTCGTGGCCTGGGGCGAGGCGGACAACAAGGCCTTCGACTTCCTCCGGAAGCTCGACGGCACGCCTCGTACCGCCGCGTACTTCCCCGGCGCGACCCCGGTCGAGACGGCGCACCCGGCGTTCTACCGCGGGCTGCTCGACGGCCTGGAGTTCTAGGAAGAGGAAGCAGGGGTGGCGGTGACCGGCAGGGTCACCGTCACCACAAGACCGCCGCCGTCCTCCGCGCGCCGCGCCACGGCCGTCACCGTGCCGCCGTGCGCCGCGGCGATCGACCGCACGATGGAGAGGCCGAGCCCGGCGCCGGGCCCCATGCGGTCGCGGCCCTCGCCGCGCCGGAAGGGTTCGAAGAGCCCGGCGACCTGGTCCGGGGGGACGACGGGCCCGGTGTTGACCACGGTCAGCACCCCGCCCTCGACACGTACGTCGACCACACCCCTCCCCGGCCCCGGCACGTTGTACGCGACCGCGTTCGCGACGAGGTTCCGGACGAGCTGCCCGAGCAGCACCCGGCTTCCGCGGACGACGCCACCGCCGCCCGCCACGTACGCGTCCTCGTACTCCTCCGCGACGACCTCCCCGAGCGGCACGTCCTCCCGTTCCGCGAGCCCCCGCTCGCTCCGCGCGAGGAGGAGCAGCCCGTCGATGAGGCGTTCGCTGCGGCGGTTGGTGTCGAGCAGGACCTGCCGTACCTCGCAGTCGTCGTCGAGCCCGACCTGGATCGCGGCGCGCTGGGTGGCGAGCGGGGTCCGCAGTTCGTGGGAGGCGTTGGCGATGAACCGGCGCTGGCTGTCGAAGGCGGTCTCCAGGCGTCCGAGGAGGGCGTCGATCGTGTCGCCGAGCTCCTTCAGCTCGTCGTCGGGGCCGCTCGCCGCGATCCGCTCGTGCAGGTTCCGCTCGGAGAGCCGCCGCGCCCGGGCGGTCATCTCGTGCACGGGCCGCAGGACCCGCCCTGCGGTCCACCAGCCGACGACGACGGCGCCGCAGGCCATGACGAGCAGGGCCATGCAGGACCACATGAGCATCTGCTGGCCGGCGGCGTCTCTGATGTCGTCGCCGAGCCGGTACGCCTCCACGACGGCGGCGTCGTCGGCCCGCGCGACGATCGCGTCAGCTTCCCCGTCCGTCCCGGCCCGGACCAGCAGGTTCACCACGAGGAGCAGCACCGCGCCGAGGACGAGGAAGACGCCCCCGTACACGAGCGCGATCCGGGTCCGGATGGTGGAGCCGGACCCCAGCAGGGACTCGCTCGCAGAGCTCACAGCAGGTACCCCACGCCCTGCACGGTCCGGATGAGTCCGGGCTCCCCGAGCTTGGCGCGCAGCTTGCTCATGCAGACGCGTACGGCTCCGGTGAAGGGGTCGGTGTGGGCGTCCCAGGCGCGTTCGAGGAGCTCCTCGGCGGAGACGGCGGCGCCGTCCGCTTCCAGGAGGACCTGGAGGACGGAGAACTCCTTCGGGGAGAGGTCGAGGTCCCGTCCGTCGCGGGTGGCGGTCCGCCGGACGGTGTCGACGCGCAGCCCGTCCCGTTCCAGGAGGGGCGGGAGCGGGGGGCGGGCGGAGCGGCGGCGCAGGGCGCGGACGCGGGAGACGAGCTCGGGGAACTCGAAGGGCTTGCCGAGGTAGTCGTCGGCTCCGAGGTCGAGGCCTTCGACGCGGTCCTCGACGGCGGTGGCGGCGGTCAGCATGAGGATCCGGGTGGGGGAGCCGGCGGCGACGAGCCGCCGGGCGACGTCGTCGCCGTGGACGCGGGGCAGGTCGCGGTCGAGGACGAGGACGTCGTACGGACTCGGCGCGAACGGGCCGTACGCGAGCGGGCCCGGCGCGAACCGGCCCGGCGCGAGCGGGCCGGATGCGAGCGGCCCCGGCGCGAGCCGACCGCCGACGGCCTCGTACGCGGACACGGACACGGGCGCGGGCGCGGGCGCGGACGCGGACGCGGCCAGGCCCAGCCGCTCCAGGGCGTCGTCCCCGCCGTGGACGGTGTCGACGGCGAAGCCGGCCCGCCGCAGGCCGACGGCGACGAGCTCCGCGAGGACGCGCTCGTCCTCGGCCACCAGTACACGCATGGGCCCATCCTCCCCGCCCGAATGTTTCGCGGACCTCTCCCCCTGGTCCCGTCCCTCCACCCCGGGCTTATCGATGTGAGTGGATCTTCGTGCGACCGTTAGGATTTCGACCATGGCGGCCACTGGATCCGAGAAGCAGGGGGCGAAGGCGTTCTACGTCACGACCCCCATTTACTACGTCAACGACGCTCCTCACCTGGGCCACGCCTATACGACCGTCGCAGGCGACGTGCTCACGCGCTGGCACCGTCAGCGCGGCGAGAAGGTGTGGTACCTCACCGGCACGGACGAGCACGGTCAGAAGATCATGCGCACGGCCGAGGCGAACAACGTCACGCCCCAGGCCTGGTGCGACAAGCTCGTCGAGGAGGCCTGGAAGCCCCTCTGGGAGCACCTGAACATCGCGAACGACGACTTCATCCGCACCACGCAGAAGCGTCACACCGATCGCGTCCAGGAGTTCGTGCAGGACCTGTACGACAAGGACGAGATCTACAAGGGCGGGTACGAAGGCCCGTACTGCGTGGGGTGTGAGGAGTACAAGCTCCCCGGCGACCTCATCGAGGCGGAGGACGGCACCAAGCTGTGCGCCGTCCACAAGAAGCCGGTGGAGATCCTCAAGGAGGAGAACTACTTCTTCAAGCTGAGCGAGTACGGCCCGAAGCTGCTGGAGTTCTACGAGGCGAACCCGGGCTTCATCCAGCCGGAGTCGGCCCGCAACGAGGTCGTGAACTTCGTCAAGCAGGGCCTGGAGGACCTCTCCATCTCGCGCTCGACGTTCGACTGGGGCGTGCCGGTCCCGTGGGACGACAAGCACGTCATCTACGTGTGGATCGACGCGCTCCTGAACTACGCCACGGCCGTCGGCTACAACGAGAACCCGGCGAAGTTCGACGAGACCTTCCCGGCGAACGTGCACCTCATCGGCAAGGACATCCTGCGCTTCCACGCGGTGATCTGGCCCGCGATGCTGATGGCTCAGGGCCTGCCGGTCCCCGGCCGGGTCGCGGCCAACGGCTGGCTGATGGTCGGCGGCGAGAAGATGTCGAAGTCGAACCTGACGGGCATCAAGCCGCAGGACCTGACCTCGCACTTCGGCGTGGACGCGTACCGCTGGTACTTCCTGCGGGCGATCGCGTTCGGCCAGGACGGTTCGTTCTCGTGGGAGGACTTCTCCGCCCGCTACACGTCCGAGCTGGCGAACGACTACGGCAACCTCGCCTCGCGCGTGGCGGCGATGGTCGGCAAGTACTTCGGCGGCGCGCTGCCGGCCTCGACGGCCGACGGTGACGCGGAGAAGGCGATCCACGAGGGTCTCGCCAAGGCCGTCGCGACGGCCGACGCCAAGATCGGCGAGGAGCTGGACTTCCAGGGCGGCATCCTGGCGATCTTCGACTTCGTGAAGCAGGTCAACGGCTACATCACGGAGCAGGAGCCGTGGAAGGTGGCCAAGGACGAGTCCGAGGAGGGCCAGGCCCGCCTGGCGACCATCCTCTACACGGCCGCCGAGTCGCTCCGCGCGGTCGCGGTCCTGCTCAACTCGATCATGCCGGAGACCTCGCAGGCGCTGTGGGACTCGCTGGGCGCCGAGGCGTCCCTGGGCGCCCTGGCCGCGCAGCCGGTCCAGGACGCGGCCACGTGGGGGCAGCTCCCGGCGGGCGCGACGGTGACGAAGGGCGCGGTGCTCTTCCCGCGCCTGGAGGAGCCGAAGAAGGACTGACGTCCCCTGTCGTACGGCGAAGGCCGCCACCCCTGTCTCACAGGGCTGGCGGCCTTTTCCGTGTGGGTCACCAGGTCAGAGCGAGGGCGGCGACGGCGGGGGCCATGTAGACCAGCGGGAAGGGCACGTGGCCGTACGAGCGGGCCCGGACGATGGTGATGACGGCGCCGGCGAAGTACAGGATCAGCCCGATCGCGGCGAGGGTCCCGATCACGGGCACGTAGAACCCGACGACGAGCCCGGCGGCCCCGGCGGCCTTGGCGGCCCCCAGCCAGTTCCACCAGGACCGCGGAACGCCGTACTGGGCGAGGGGCTCGACGACGAACGCGGCCCTGAAGAAGATCGCCGCGGCGGAGAACCCGGCCATGAACGCGGCGACGGCGGTGACGACGACTGCGGTGGTGGACATCTCGGTGAACATCGCGACGGCTCCTTCAGCCTCTCCCGTATCCGCCTCGACCGAGCCGGACACTGCACTGACGGAGCGGCGCCGGGAAGTGTGACGGCCCGCGCGAAAAACGCTCGCGCCGGGTGGGACCGTGGAGGAGATCACCGGGCTCGCGGGGCGGATGGCAGGGGCCGTCCTCCCGGCAACGTGTGGATCCACCCGCCCGGGGAGATGAGCAGGACCCCTGTTATCGTGCGCCGATGTCAACGATCAAGCAGTTCCAAGTGACCTTCGACTGCGCGGAACCTGCGCGCCTCGCCGCCTTCTGGTGCGAGGTGCTGGGGTACGTCGTACCGGCAGTCCCGGAGGGCTTTGCCACGTGGGAGGAGTACCACGACTCGCTGCCGCCTGAGGACGAGGTCTACTTCGCGTGCGCCGATCCCTCGGGTGTGGGCCCGCGCGTGCTCTTCCAGCGAGTTCCCGAAGGCAAGGTCGTCAAGAACCGGGTGCATCTCGATGTGCGGGTCGGCACAGGGCTCGTGGGTGACGAGCGCCTGGCCACACTTGAGGCCGAATGCGCACGGCTGATGGCGCTCGGCGCGAACCACGTGCTGACGCAGCGCGCCGATGACGACAACGAGTCGTGCATCACGATGCAGGACATCGAGGGCAACGAGTTCTGCCTCGCCTGATTCTCCTCCGAGACTGCGAGGGGGAGCCGTCTCCCGGGGACCTCTCAGGTCTCGTGTGCGACCGTTGCGGTGGGGACGGGCTCCGCTAGGCCTTTTCCTTCGGCGGGTCGGATCCGAAAGAACCGTTCTTGGCCTCAGGGTCGGCTGAACTGCGCCGGTAGTGACACTCGTAGGGATAGGGGTCTCCGCCGTCCGCGTAGACGGTTCCGTCTACCCGCAGCTCTCCATGCTCCAGATAGAAGTGCAGAAACTGGACGTCGTGGTGATGGTTGAACCGCAGTACCAGATAGGGCGACAGGCCGGGGTCTTTGTTGACCCCGTGCCATTTCCCGTCGGACGAACGGCGTGTCACCTGCGCGTCCGGCACGGGCCCGTCCCATTGGACGGGAAAGTCCTTGCTGACGAAGGTGTAATCGTCACGGAGCCGCAGCATCGGCGATCCGCATTGCTGCTCTCCGTCCCATCGGCCGACCAATTGGGAATGAGTGACGGCCTTGGGGGTGACGACGGGGTCGCCCGCCCCGCACGAGGACGGGCCGAGCGCCGTCACGGTGACAGCCGCAAGGCTTGTACCGATGCGAAGTATGTCGGATTTCACGCTATCTGCTTCCGGCCGCGTTCTGAGTGGCGCCCAGTATGCCGTTCCTGCGGAACCGCCGAATCGGCCTCGACGTCGAAAGGCCATGACGAAGAGAGCAGGACGGGCCATCTCCACCCTCGCGCTTGTCGCCGGGGTACTCACGGGCTGCGCCATGGCCGACGAGGACGCAGAGGTCGTCCGGGCGACACCGTCCGGCCGGACGATTCCCTTCGAGCTCTATACGCATTGCGGAATCGACGAGGCCCGCATCGACTCGACCTACTTCGAAGCGGAGACCCCCCTCTCCGACGGCTCGGGAAACCCGCCCGACGGGTGGGACAACCCCACCCAGCGCGGCACCATGACCTTGAAGTCCGAGACGGAGGCCGTCTTCACCGACGATTCCGGCCATGAGGTGAAGTTCCGCGCCCGGCCGGGTGCGAGTGAGTTCAAGCGCATCTGCGCTTAGAGGTCGTCTCACGTGGAACGTGGACCACGTACGCGATCTTGAGGTCACGAGCAGCCCGTGGCAGGCTCATGCCGCATGATCGATGAATTCGCGAAGGACAACCTGCACGGGAGACTGCGGCGCGACCGCACGGCGCTGCTCTGGAAACTCGACGGCTTGTCCGAATACGACGCCCGCCGCCCCCTGACGGCGACCGGGACCAACCTCCTCGGCCTGGTCAAGCACCTGGCCAACGTCGAGGCCAGGTACTTCGGCGAGGTCTTCCACCGCCCCTCCCCGGAACCGCTGCCCCGGTGGCAGGACTCCGACGGCAGCGACCTGTGGGCCACCGAGGACGAGACCCGCGACCAGATCTTCGGGTTCTACCGGCGCACGTGGGAACACTCGGACGCGACGATCAGCGCGCTTCCCCTCGACGCCCCCGGCCACGTGCCGTGGTGGCCGGAGCCTCATGCGGACACGAACCTGTTCGCCATCCTGGTCCATGTCCTCGGCGAGTCCGTCCGGCATGCAGGGCACGCCGACATCCTGCGCGAGGGCCTCGACGGCCGGACCGGGTTGCGCCCCGAACACGAGCAGCAGATCGACGAGGAAGCCCGTGCGGCCCACTGCGCGAAGATCGAGCAGGCCGCCAGGTCCGCCGCACCGATCAAGGCCTCTTAGTCCTCCGTCCCCGCATCGGCCCCCGTGTGGGTCTCGTCCGGGTCGACGCCCATCGTCAGCGTGGCGACGACGCCCTTCGCGATCTTCCCCTTGGGGTACTTGAGGGTGAGCAGGCCTCCCTCGGCGCCGTTGCCGGGGTAGATGGTGTCGGAGTCGAGGGTCGTCCGCTCGGTGGTGCTCGTGGAGTACGGGGCGACCTCGGCGGAGTCCAGAACGGCGGCCTCCGCGAAGAAGAGCTGGCCCGTGTGGCAGGTGTGCCCGCCCTCGTACCCGGTCGCCGTCATCTTCCCGCCGACGTGCACCTTGGTGTGGACGTGCACGCAACGCCCCCGGTACCAGCCGGGGAAGACCGTCCGGAACTCCACGTACCCGTGCTTGTCGGTGAGCTGGGTGCCGCGCAGGTACCGCTTGTCGTCGGTCGGTTCCTCGTGTCCGCCGCCGCCAGCGCCACCGCCCGGGCCACCGGTCGGGGGCGTACCGGTGGGAGCGTCCGTGGGAGGGGTCCCGGTGGGAGGGGTCCCGGTGGGAGGAGCACCCGTCGGGGGCGTACCGCCTCCAGGAGCCCCACCCCCACCACCCGTGCTCAGGCTCTCGTACCCGGAGTAGATGCCGAGCGCGTCGCAGTGCCAGATGTCGACGGCGGCGCCCCGCAGCGGCTTGCAGGTGTCGGAGTCGATCACCTTGAGGCGGACGGTCATCGGGATGCCCTCCCGGTCCTCCGTGATGTCCTTCCGGATCTTGTCCGCGTCGATGTAGTACGGCCCTTCGGTCGTCTCCGACGTCAGCCGGTAACAGGCCTCGCCGGCCGTCGGCTTCGTGGCCGTCGGCTTGGCGGCCGGCTTCTTCCCGGCAGCTCCGTCCGCCGAAGCGGTGGAGACGATCCCGGCACCGATCCCCGCCGCGACCACGGCCCCACCACCCGCGACGAGTACCCGCCGCCGGGTCATGTCCCGCCTGTGCTTCTGGTTTTCGCTCATGGGCGAGGACCCTAGGAACCACGCCTGTCAGGAACGTGGGAGCGGGCTGTGGGTTCCTGTGCACGTCAGGCCTTTGCACGTCAGGCCTTCGTTCACCAGGGCGCTGCGGTCAGTGCTCCGTGTCCGGAGTCCCCATGGGCAGTGCCAGATCGCCCAGATGCGTGAGCAGCACGTCGACACAGGCCTGTGCGGACAGGATCTCGGGGTGCAGGACGGCGTTGAGGCCGAGTCCGTCCAGGAGCGCCGTCAGCTGCTCGGTCTCAATGTCGAGGTCGAGGCCGGGGCGCAGGGTTCCTGACGTGTCGAGCCGGGCGAGCACGCGGCGCATCAGCGTTCTCGTGCCTTCGGCGGCCTGGCGGGACAGGTCGCCGAAGGCCGGGTTGGTGCGGGCGGCGGCGTTGAAGTCCAGGAAGACGGCGACTTCGGCACGGCGGTGTTCGTCGAGCGGCAGAAGCTCGGCCAGAAGCCCGGCTGCGAGCTCGATCTGTTCGGCGCGGGGGCGGCTGCCCAGGTCTCCGATCCGCTCGACGTGTTCGAGCAGCCGACCGCCGACCCGGTCGAGCATCGACTGCATCGCGAACCGCATCAGGTCCTGCTGACTGGCGAAGTAGTGGCGCAGGGACCCGATGTTGAGCTGGGCCTCGTCGGCGACGGCTCGCAGCGAGGTGCGCTGCAGGCCGTCTCGGACGACGACTCGGAACAACGCGTCGACGACGAGGCGGCGGCGAGCGTCCGGGTCTACGTACTTGGGCATGGCCCCGTTCTATCACGCCTGTGATACAAAGGATTTATCACAGGCGTGATAGAACGGGTGGAGGATTCTTCGTGGAGACGTACCTCAATCTCATGCTCATCAGGTTCGGCCTGATCGCGGGCGGCCTCGTGGTGCTGGCACTAGTGGTCTTCGCCATCGCCCTGACCCTCAAGCGCAAGGGCAGGCTCGACGAAGTGCGCCGCTACGCGGACCCCGTGGTGAGGGTCGGACTGCGCGCCGCCGCCCGACGGTTCGAGGACCGGCAGAGCGGTACGTCCCGGTCGCGGCGCCAGGGTGGTCGGCGATGACCGGCCTCGCGGCACAGTCGCCCGACCTCCTGCACCACCTGCTGCTGGACCGCGCGATCAAGGTCGCCGTCGTGGTCGCGGCCCTGGGCATCCTGGCGCTCGGGATGACGGTGCTCTGGCGGAGGGCCGGGCGCGCAAAGGACCGTCTCGACTGAGCTGATGACACCTCCTCATGCGGTCCTGACCGCTGCGGCACAATCGGAGTCGACGAGGCGGGCAGCGGTGGGGGTGGGGACGTGGGACTTTTCGGTTCGCGAAGCCGACGCAAGGACATACCGAACGAGCCGGCGCTACTGGCTGCGGCTGCCGAGAATCCCGGTGGCAGCGTCGCCGAGATCGACCCGACGTACATCGACGACCCGAACGGCTACGTACCTCCCGAGGCGATCCGCGGTGCGTGGGTGGTGGACGGCAGCGGAAAACTGACGGGCGAGTACCAGGAGAATCCCCGCCACGGGGTGCCACAGGACGACTTCGGCAAGCTCACTGACCCTGATCACTGGCTTGGCTGGCTCGGCGATGATCCCGCGGGGGCCGTCCGGGAAGGCATTGAGGAGTCCCTGCGCGCCCAGGTGGCAGACGCGGTGGTCGAGTGGGTGAAGATCCTTGAAACGCCCCGGTTTCTCACGGGCGGCCGTCCACGTACTGAGGACGAACAGGCCATCCTGGTGACCCGCGCCGCACTCGCCGCGCCGTTCGCGCTGTCCGTGCGGACAGCGCAGCACGGGCGTTCCGTCCTCCTGGGGGTGTTCTCCTGGGCGGCGGTGAACCTCTCACCGCCCGCAACGCGGAAGGACCGGCACTGGTTCGACCTGGGCGTCGGGCTGGAGTGGGCCGGCGAACGGCTTCGGGAGCGGATCTACGAGCTTGACGGTGAGGACGGCACCGCCGAGCGGTAACTCATACCGCCGGCGGCACGCTGCTGAAGGTGCTCAACTCGCCATGCACCACTCACGGTTTGGGCGTGCCGCCGCGGGGCGGGGTGCGGTGCCGTGAAGGCTCAGCTGGACGCGTACGTGACGAACCCCGCCCAGGCGGTGGGCGTCAGCGCGAGCTGGGGACCACCGAGGTTCTTGGAGTCGCGGACGTGGACGGTGGCGGGGGTGCTGGCGACCTCGACGCAGGAGTCGCCCTCGCTGCTGCTGCTGTAGCTGCTCTTGCGCCAGGCGACCTCGATGCAGGAGTCACCCTCGTTGCCGTCGCTGTAGCTGCTCTTGAACCACGCCAGTTCGGAGGCGTCCCCGGTAGAGGACTTGTGGATCATGTCTCTCCCAGCAATTGCTCAATGAAGGCCAGCGACTCCCGGGGCGGGAGAGCCTGAGCCCGGATCGTGCCATACCGCAGCTCAAGGATGTGCACATGCCTAGGGTCCGTGACAGGACGACCGCTGAACGCGCCGTCGGAGCGTCCCGTCGCAGTACCGTCCACGAACTTCAGCAGCTCGATCTTGCCGTCCAGACCGGGGTGGACCTCTACGTGCGTCGGCATCACCTGCAGGGTGACGTTACGCAACCGGCCCACCTCCAGAAGACGTTCGAGCTGCCCTCGCCACACCATTGTGCCCCCCAAGGGCCGTCGCAGTAGCGCCTCTTCCAGCACGAAGCCGAGCGAAGGTACCGGGTCCCGCTGGAAGATGGACTGCCGAGCCACCCGAGCGGCCACCAACCGCTCCACCTCGGCCTGCGGGTAGGGAGGTTGCCTCGACTCGAAGGCTGCACGGGCGTGTTCCGGTGTCTGCAACAACCCACTGATGCTGTTGCAGACATACACGCCGATCTCTACGGCCTTCGCCTCGGCATCCGCCAGATCCCGCACCTTCTTCGGGTACCGGACCTTCGCGACGTCCTCCTTCATCGCCGAGATCAGCCCACCCGCCCCCAACACCTCGTCCGCCTTGTCCAGGAACTCGGGTCGCGGGATCCGCTTCCCGCTCTCGATCTTGTAGATGAGGTCCTCGCCGTAGCCGGTGGCCGCCCCGAGCTCGGCGGCCCGCATCCCCACGGCCTCCCGCCGCAGCCTCAACTGCCGTCCCACGGTGGCGACTACGGCCACGCCCCAGTCGTCGTCCGGGTCGACCTCCCACCCTGGTTCGTCCGCTTCGGTCTTGAGCCGCTGCGCCCCACCGTCCACCGACATACCGCACCCTTCCCTCGCCCCTTCATGGCGCGATGCCCCTACCCCTGAGGAAGGTCCGGACAGCCTGGACAGCAGTGGACAAGCTCCGGACAGTGACTCTACGCATCGGCGCCGTCACTGTTCACGGTAGCCGGGGGCGGCCACGCTCGGTGACGTGAATCAGCAGAACACCACCCAAGTCCCTTCACCCACACGCCACTTCAGCGTGCTCCTGTCACCCACGCCGCGCGGGGCCCGGCTCGCACGCCTGCTCGCCGTCGAGTGGATGCGGGATCACGAGGTGCCGTACGGCGTGACGGAGACCGCCACGCAGGTCGTCGCCGAGCTCGCCACGAACGCCGCCACGCACGGCCGGGTGGCCGGCCGAAGCTTCCGGCTCGCGCTCCTCGGCCACGAAGGCGTCCTGCGCATCGAGGTGACGGACACCCGGGCCGAGGACCTCCCCCGCCTCCAACCACCCTGCCCCGAGGGCGACTCCGGACGCGGGCTGGTTCTCGTCGAGGCGCTCGCCGACCGGTGGGGCGTCGGGCTCGGTCCCGTACCCCGGAAGACCGTATGGGCCGAACTCGACCTGCCACGCCCCTGACCTGCGGAGAACGAAGGTTCACCGAACTCCAGGAATGCGGGGTTCGGTGCGGCGGACGGTCTCCTCAAACACGACAAGAGAGAGAAAGGAACCGAACCAAGCCCCACCCCTCCGCCCCGCGCAGGCCGGACTCACTCGCTCGGGTGAAAAACACCAAGTCGACTGGCTTTGAGCCGGGTTGCTTGATCTACGCTCAGCGCGACACACCACGTCACCGCATCACCACATCACCGCTGACATGCGTCGGCCCCCGCCGGGACTGCGAATCCCAATGCGAGGGCCTGACCATCAAGGAAGTAAGAGGCTTCCCGATGGGTAACCAGAACACTAGCGTGCACCTGCGCGCCAAGTCCCGTAACGACGGGAAAAACCACCCTTCCCGGGGCGCCCGTGGGGCCGCGCGTTACGGCGGCGTCATCCACGACAACACCCGCCACACCACCCGCTTCACGGTGGTCGGCAACCACCTCGCCCAGCACGACGCCCTGTCGCTGACGGCCATCGGCCTGGCCCTTCACATCCAGTCGCTCCCGAACGGCTCCCAGGTGGACATCGGCAGCCTCGCCGCACGCTTCCCCGAGGGAAAGACGCGGATCGCCGCAGCCCTGCGCGAACTGGAGGCCCACGGCTACCTGCGGCGCACCCGTGTACGGACCGACGAGGGCCACATCGTCACGCGTACGGTCTCCTGCAACCAGCCGGGCCGGACGGGCGCCGGGGACGAGCCGACCGAGCCGAATCCCCCGCCCCGGCCCCGGCGGGCCGCCGAGAAACCGCAGCGCCGCCGCGCCCTGCCGTCCGTACCGCAGCCCGCGTACCCCGCCCCGGACCTCCTCCAGACCGCCCTCGGAGTCCTCTCCGGCCTCCGCCGCACCGACCCGCGGCTCCTGATCTCCGCCACGGACGCCGAACACCTCGTCCCGGGTGTCGCCGCCTGGCTGGAGCGCGACCTCACCCCCGAAGCCGTCCACCGAGCCCTGACCACGGGCCTCCCGCAGGAACCCCTGCACCGCCCGGCCGCGCTCCTGGCCCACCGCCTCACCGCCCAGCTCCCACCCCTGCCACCCTTCCGATCCGCCCCCGAGAACCCGTCCGCCCGGCACCCCCTCCAGAACTGCGACACCTGCGACCGCGCCTACCGAGCCCCCGAACCGGGGAGCTGCCGCGTCTGCGCGTCCGGCTGAACGCCTCACGGACCAACCGCCTTTCGTTACACGGGCCTCGGCCGCCCCGTCGGCCTCGCGCTCGGCGCTCGGCGAGGACACCTATCGGCGCGTCAGCCCGTGGCGGTCGGCCCAGTCGTTGATCGCCGCGGCCAGTTCCTCGGGGCGGTCCTCCGGGGAGTGGTGGCCGGCGACCCCGTGGCGGGAGATCTCCAGGCCGGCGATGTTCTCCTCGCACCAGGCCACCGTGCCCTCGTCGGTCATCGCACCCGGTCCCGGCTCGAACGCGGCGAGCAGCTTGGGGGTTTCGGGGCTGGCGGCCAGCCAGGCGTCGTAGCGCTCGACGCGTGCCACGACGTCGGCCGGCTCGTCGTCCAGCGGCATCATGCGCGTCCACGCCAGTACCGGACGGCGGCTCTGTGGGGTCGGGAACGGGCGGCGGTAGACGTCCAGGTCGGCGGGGTCGAGCGGGGTGGCGAGCGTGCCCGGGAGCCCCTCGATGAACAGCGACTTCTCCAGGATCATCTCCTCGCCGACCCCGGGGGTGCGCAGGAGGGTGAACAGCTCCCGCCCGGCTGCCGGGAATTCGTCGCCGACGAGCGGCTTGATGATCGTCTCGGTGAAGGCGAGGCCACGGACGCGGCCCGGGAGGCGGGCGGCGCGGTCGAACGCGAGGGCGCCGCCCCAGTCGTGGCCGACGAGGACGGCCTCGTCGAGCCCGAGGGCATCGAACCAGGCGTCGAGGTAGCGGGCGTGGTCGTCGAAGGAGTAGGCGAGGTCGGGCTTCCCGGAGTCGCCCATGCCGATGAGGTCGGGGGCGAGAAGGCGGCGACCGGGCGCGGCCACACCCGGCAGGACGTTGCGCCAGAGGTGGGAGGAGGTGGGATTGCCGTGGAGGAAGACGAACGGCAGTCCGTCGGGGTCGCCGGACTCGCGGTAGTGAAGGGTGGAGTCGAGGACGGGGATGGTGGGCATGGCGGTGTCACTTCGCTTTCGGGGATGCGGGAAATTCAACGGGGGCGGGGGAATTCGTGTCGGAGACTCGTACCGGGGGCTCGTACCGGAAGTCAGAGGTTGAGGCTCAGGACGCGGTCGACGGCGATCTCCATCACGGCCAGGTCAGGTGGGGTGGGCGGGGCCGCTCGGTAGCGGGCGGTGTAACGGCGGACCGCCTCAGCCAGGCGCAGGGGGTCGTCGGTGACGGTGGCCCGGCCTTCGAGGGTGGCCCAGCGGAAGCCGTCCACCTGGCAGAGCGCGACACGGGCCACCGGGCCGGCTGCTGCCACGTTCTGGGCCTTGCGGGCCCCCGCCCGGGTGGTCACCCGGGCCAGGCCGGTGGCCGCGTCGAAGGTGAAGCGGACGGGGGCGACGTGCGGGGTGCCGTCGGGGCGGAGGGTGGTCAGGGTGGCCGTGTGGGGGCGGGTGAGGAACCCCTGCATGCCGCCCGTGAGTTCGATGGTCGACGTCCGGCTCACTTCTTCTTCACGCCCTCGTTCCAGATCAGCTTGGCGATGTTCGGCTTCACTGCCGTGGTGATGACGCCCATGGCCGTTCGGACGTACCGCCGCTCCTCCAGCTCGCGCAGCATGCTCGCGGCGAGGTCGGAGCGGGCGGTGAAGACACCGTCGGCGCTGGTCTCGGTAGTGCGGTAGTCCGTGACGGCGGGGTGCTCGAAGAGGCCCGAGGGCCGTACGAAGGTCCAGTCGAGGTCCGTGGCGCGGATCTCGGCCTCCATGCGGCGCATGTCCTCGTGGAGGGTGCGGCCGAGACGCCGGTTCACCAGCGGGTCGAGCACGTGGTTGAAGAAGTGCGCGCCGGTGGGGCGCCAGTTCGGGTCGGCGATGCTGGAACTGACGACGAGCAGCCGCTTGATGCCGTGGCGGGCCATGCCCTCGGTGATGGCCGTGGCGCTCGCCGAGTACGTGGTGATGGTCTCCTTGCTGAAGCGTGCACCCAGCGCGGACAGGACGGCATCGGTCCCGCCGAGCGCGGCGTCGACAGCAGCCGGGTCGGTGGCGTCGGCGACGGCGACGGTGAGACCGGGCCGTGCGGGGAGGGAGCCGGGCCGGCGGGTCACGGCCACGACCTCGTGGCCGGCGGCGAGGGCCTGGTCGGTGAGGTGTCGGCCGGTCGGTCCGTTGGCGCCGAATATTGCGATACGCATGATGGCGAGCCATCCCTTCGTGTGATTGTCGGAACGCCATTGACTGTGCCGATCACGAAACGCAGGCTCAACGCTGATGAATAACGCCGCCTCTGCCCCCGCCCGCACCCGAGGCCGCCCCCGAGGCAACCCGCCGACCCGCGAGTCGATCGTCTCGGCGGCCCGTGCGCTGTTCCTGGAGCGCGGCTACCGGCGCACCACCCTGCGGGCGGTGGCCGGGCTCGCGGGGGTCGACCCCGCGCTGATCGCCTATCACTTCGGCTCGAAGAAGGGCCTGTTCGCGGACGTGATGCAGTTCCAGTGCGCCAACGCGCTCGCGGTGGACGACGTCCTGGGCGGCGACCCGGCCACTCTCCCCGGCCGCCTGATCGACGCGGTGACGGAACTGTGGGAGGACGCCGACTTCCGCCGGCTCACCGCGCAGGGCGACGAGGCCGCCGAGGTGATCCGCGAATACCTGGAACACGAGTTGCTGGCCCGGCTTGTTGAATTTCTCGGCGGTCGGCACGCGACCGCCCGCGCCACGGCCGTGGTGACCATCCTCGGCGGCCTCATCTACACCCGCTACCTCAACCCACTCCCCACCCCCGCCGCCCTCACCCCGTCCGAGACGCGCCGCGTACTGACCCCGGCACTCCGCGCGGCCCTGACCCCACCGCCTCGTACCGTGTGACGGCTGCTCGAACGTCGTGGAGCTGACTCGGCCTGGGCAACCCGTCTGCGATCCGGCCGCCGTCCCGAGGCTCGACGCCGACGGCCCGACCTGACGGGCTCGGGTCTTTGTTCGTTGCTCGTGTGAATGGGCGCGTGGCACGCTGCGTGAGTGACGGAGAACGGAGACGGCATACCGGAGCCTCGACAGGTTGCGAGGCTGGCGGATTTGGCGGACGGATCGGCACCGGCGGCAGCCGGGCGGGCACCCGAGGCGGCCGTACAGGAACCGGAGGGGGCGGCTCTCGCGGGAGGCCCGGGCGCGCGGGCCGTGCCGGAGCCGGAGCCGGAGCCCCGGCCCAAGGCGGCCGGCGAAGAGGAAACGGCGGCGCGGCGAGAATTCGCGCGTTTGCTCGGCGAATTCCGGCGTACGGCCGTGCTCGTGCCGTTCGACGACTCCGGGAGCCTGTGGAGCGCGGACTTCAACGGAGTCCGGTGGATCTGCGCGTTCTCGGACGAGGAGGCGCTGGCGCGGTTCGCGGTCGCGCGGGGAGAAGCGGCGCGGGAGTGGACGTACCAGACCGTTCTGGGTGCGCGGCTGCTGGACGTGATGGTGCCGATGCTGCCCGGGCCGGGCGGGGTCGCCCTCGACGCGGGCAGTGCGGACGGGGCGCTGTTTCCGCCGGTGGCGGGGATCGTCCCGGACGAGGTGGCGGTGGATCTCGGAGGGACAGGGGATAGGGGAGCGGGGGCACGATGAGCGGGAATGAGCCGGATCTCGCGGCGCCGGCGGCGGCGCTGGCGGCGATAGCGAAGGGCATCGACCTGGCCCATGCCGAGCTGAAGGAGCTCGGCTTCGTCGGTCAGGCGTCGACGGGCCGCGGGTTCTCCGATCTGGCCCTGTCCGGGCTTGAGCTGGGGCATGGCGGCCTGACGGCGGAGTTCGAGACGTTCTGCGAACGGTGGGAGTGGGGCGTCCGCGCGCTGACCCAGCAGGGGAACGGGTTCGCGCAGGCGGTGGGCCTGTCCGCGGGGTCGTTCGCGGAGCAGGAGCAGTACATCAAGGACTCGATCAAGATCGGCGTGAACTCCCTCAACGGGAACCCGCACCTGTCCGAGGACGAGGTCAAGGAGATGCGCTGGGACACGGTCCGTGACCAGCACATGTGGGACGGCGCGGACTGGAGCCCGGAGTCGTTCAGCGACGCCCACGACGAGGTCAAGCAGAACTGGAAGAACACCGCGTACGACGTCGAGGACTCCATGCTCGACGGGCTGGAACGCTCCGGTGCGATGGGCCCGGAGCGGCGGGACGAGGCGGACCGGAGGCTGAGGGACCTGCTCGATCCCGACCAGGCGACCATCGACCAGGCCGAACAGCCGCGTTGGGGGGAGAACCGCTGATGGTGGACTGGGGCGGGCTGGTCGACAAGGGGATCGACAAGGTCGGTGACGGCATCGACAAGGCCAAGGAGGGCCTGGGCGAGGGCGTCGACTATGTGACCGACAAGGCCGGTCAGGGCCTGGAGAGCCTGGGCGCGCGGGACTGGGCGGACGCCGTCGAGGACTGGGGCGACCGGACCGCGTCCTCCCTCGGCGCGGAGGTCGGGGAGCAGCAGCTCGGGCAGACCGAGGACGCCGACGAACTCGTCCACGGCAAGCCGGAGAAGATCGCCGCGGCGGTGAAGAACCTGCGGGACTTCCAGCGGGCGTTCGACCTGGTCGGCGGCGGGATGAGGAAACTGGACGCCGGTCACTGGAAGGGCGAGGCCGCCGACGCGTTCCGGGAGGAGTTCCACACCCTGCCGACGGACTGGCTGCACGCGGCGGACGCGATGGAGAACGCGGCCAAGGCGCTGGAGACGTACTCCAAGGCGATCGTGAGCGCGCAGGGCAAAGCGCGTGAGGCGATCGCGCTGTACAAGGAGGGCGACCAGGACTCCACGTCGGCCGTCGACGCGTACAACAAGAAGGTCGACGCCTACAACGCGGCCCGCACCGGGGACAGTCCGCTGCCCGACCCCGGGACCTTCACCGACCCCGGCCAGGCCAAGCGGCAGCGTGCCCGGGAGGTCCTGAACGACGCGCGGAAGGCACGCAACGAGGCCGCGGAGACCGCGAAGGCGGCCGTCAGTGCGGCGCTGGCACACGCGCCGAAGGTGCCGACGGGCCGCGACAGGGCGGCGCTTGAGCTGGCGGACTACAACATGGGCCAGAGCATCGAGCTGGCCCACTTCGGCGGTGGTGTCGTCAAGGGCACGGCGGGGCTGCTCAACTTCGTGCGCGCGGTGAACCCGGTGGACCCGTACAACCTGACCCACCCGGCCGAGTACTACAAGGGCGTCAACATGACGCTCGCCGGCCTGACGTCCACGCTGGCGAACCCGGACAGGGCGCTGAAGAACGCCTGGGACGCGGTGAAGGGCGACCCGTCGGAGTTCCTCGGCCGGCTGCTCCCCGAGCTGATCGGCACGAAGGGCGCGGGGGTGGTGCGGGGAGGCCTGCGCGCCGGCCTGAGGAACGGCACCAAGCACCTGCCCGAGGGGAAGAAGCCGGACGGGACGAAGCCGGACGGCAGCCGCGCGGACCAGGAGAAGAACCCGCCCAGCACCTGCAAGACGGGCAAGGAGACGCGGTGCGAGCGGGATCCCATCGACATCGCCACGGGTCGGATGCTGCTGCCACAGACCGACATCGCCCTGCCCGGCTCGCTGCCTCTCGTCTTCCGCCGCGGCTTCGACTCCTCGCGCCGCTCGGGCGGCTGGTTCGGCCGGGCGTGGTCGTCGACGGTGGACCAGCGGCTGGAGATCGACTCGGAAGGCATCGTCTTCAGCTGCGACGAGGGCAGCCTCCTCGCCTATCCCCATCCCGCCCCCGGGGTGCCGGTCATGCCCACCCACGGCCGGCGGTGGCCACTGGACCGGGTCGAGGACGGCTACACGATCACCGACCCCGACACCCGCAAGGTCTGGCACTTCACCGACCACGGCGACGGGCTCGCGCTCCTGGCCCAGATCGACGACCGCAACGGCCGCTGGATCACCTTCGAGTACGACGAGTCGGGCGCCCCGACGTCGATCGTCCACCACGGCGGCTACCACCTGAAGCTCACCACGGACGGGGGCCGCGTCACCGCCCTCCACCTCGCGGGTGGGGCGGCGGACGGCTCCGACCAGGAGATCCTGCGCTACGGCTACACGGACGGCCACCTGACGGAGGTCACCGGTTCCTCGGGCCGCCCCGTCCGCTTCGACTGCGACGAACACGGCCGCATCACCTCGTGGACCGACACCAACGGAAGCCGCTTCGACTACGTCTACGACGACCAGGACCGCTGCACGTACCAGTCAGGCACGAACGGACACCTGGAAACCACCTTCACCTGGGACGACGTCGACCCGGCGACCGGACTCCGCGTCACGACCCTCACCGACGGCCTGGGGCACACCCAGCGGTACCTGATCAATGACCTTTCCCAGGTGGTCGCCGAGATCGACGCGCTGGGCGCGGTCACCCGCTTCGCGTACGACCGCCACAACCGCCTGCTGTCACGGACGGACCCCCTGGGCCACGTCAGCCGCTCCACCTACGACGAACACGGCCGCATGACGGTCCTGGAACGCCCGGACGGCCGGCAGACGCGAGCCGAATACGACGCCAACGGCTTCCCGACACGCATCACCGGCACCGACGGCAACACCACCCACCAGACCTTCGACGAACGCGGCAACCGCACGTCGGTGACGGCCCCGTCGGGAGCCCGCACGGAGTTCACGTACGACGAGTGGGGCCGACTCACGTCGATGACGGACGCACTCGGCGCCACGACGCGACTGGTCCTGGACGATCGCGGCCTACCCACCGAGATCACCGACCCACTGGGATCCACGACCCGCTACGAACACGACGCGTTCGGCCGTACGGTCCGGATCACCGACCCTCTGGGCGCGACGACCCGTCTGGAGTGGACGGTCGAGGGCCGCCCGTCCCGGCGCACCGCGCCCGACGGCACGGTGGAGTCCTGGACGTACGACGGCGAGGGCAACTGCCTCAGCCACACGGACGGCCTGGGCGGCACGACCCGCTTCACGTACACCGACTTCGACCTCCTGACATCCCGCACGGGCCCGGACGGAGTCCGGTACGCCTTCGCCCACGACACGAACCTGCGACTGACGCGGGTGACCGACCCGCAGGGTCTGACCTGGGACTACGCCTATGACCCGGCGGGCCGACTGGTCACGGAGACGGACTTCGACGACCGGCCGCTGAGCTATGAGTACGACGCGGCGGGCGGTCTGACGTCCCGCGCGAACGGGCTCGGCCAGACGATCCGCTTCGACCGCGACAGCCTGGGCCGTATCGTCCGCAAGGACGCCGAAGGGGCACTCACCGCCTACGAGTACGACGTCTTCGACCAACTGGCGACGGCGACGAGCCCGGACGCGACGCTGGAACGCCTCCGGGACCGCTACGGCCGTCTCGTCTCCGAGACGGTCAACGGCCGCACGCTCTCCTTCACCCACGACACGGTGGGGCGGCGAACGGGCCGGACGACGCCGGGCGGTTCGACGAGCTCGTGGTCGTACGACGCGGCGGGCCGTCGAACGGAACTGACGAGCTCGGGCCGGACGCTGGCCTTCACCCACGACGCCCTAGGCCGCGAAACGACCTGCCATATAGGCGACTTCGCGGCCGTGACCTCGTCGTTCGACCCGATGGGCCGCCTCGCGGCGCAGCAGGTCACGGGCGGCTCGGGTCACAGGCTCCAGCACCGCGCGTACACGTACCGCGCCGACGGCGGCCTGGTCGGCATCACCGACGAACTCTCCGGCGCCCGCAGCTTCGACCTGGACGCGACGGGCCGCGTCACGGCGGTCCACGCCCGCGACTGGACGGAGCAGTACGCCTACGACGAGGCCGGCAACCAAACACAAGCGTCCTGGCCGTCCACGCACCCGTCCCACTCGGCGACGGGCACACGTGCCTACCAGGGCACCCGGATCTCCCACGCGGGATCCGTCCGCTACGAACACGACGCCCAGGGCCGGACCGTCCTGCGCCAGAAGACCCGCCTCTCCCGCAAACCGGACACGTGGCGCTACGAGTGGGACGCGGAGGACCGCCTCACGGCGGTAACGACACCGGATGGCACGGTCTGGCGGTACGCGTACGACCCCCTGGGCCGCCGTATATCCAAGCAATCCCCGCTGGAGACAGTCCACTTCACCTGGGACGGCACGACCCTCTGCGAACAGACGACGGCCGATATCACCCTCACCTGGGACCACACGGGCCTACGCCCCCTGACCCAGACGGAACGCCGCACGGGCCCGGACTCCACCGACGAACGCTTCTTCGCCATCGTCACCGACCTCATCGGCACGCCGACGGAACTCATCGACGAATCAGGCGACTTGGCCTGGCGAACCCGTCCATCGCTCTGGGGAACGACGACGTGGAACCGGAACGCCACGGCGTACACCCCACTCCGCTTCCCTGGCCAGTATTTCGACCCGGAATCGGGCCTCCACTACAACTACTTCCGGTACTACGACCCGGAGTCAGCGCGGTACCTGAGCCAGGATCCACTGGGGCTGGCGCCGTCTCCGAACCCGGCTACGTACGTTCACAACCCGCACACGTGGAGAGACCCTCTGGGGCTGGCGCCGTGCCCGGAGGACGGAGCTTCCAATCGCCAGCGTCCACCGGTGAACGGGGACACGAACTATATTGTCGACAATCCATCGAATTGGTCGGACACTATCACCGACATCGACAGGATAGAAAACGGGACGCTCTGGGAGGAGAAAACAGCAACGGGGCAAAATCCTCACATGAGGATCGAACCCTGGATCGATAAACACGTCAACAAAAAGCTGGACTCGTACATCCGGGCCCGGTCACACCTGGAAGGATGGGAGGACTCTCCGATTGGCCTACACTTCACCGAACCAGGTGCTACGCCCACGTTCAAGGCTGCCGTGGAATCTGCCGTCGAGGCGTGGCGCCAAAGGAACCCCGAGGTAGAAGCAGTGGTGAGGTGGACCGAGTGAGTTGCTTCTTTCGACTGAACGAGCAGGACGTATGGAATCCGTCGAACAGCGTCGCCAGACTTTTCCTGTCCACAGCGAACGGAATCGGTGAGGAATTCTCCCGGAACCCCGGGCTGGGAAGGATCATCGATGACGAATGCGAAGTGGACGCGAACGAGTTCTCCGTGTTCACAACAGAGCTGCTCGCCCGATACGAAAGATCCAACAATCAGCCACTCAAGGCACTGCTCGAAGGCGTCATCGCCATCGGCCTCGTCATGCTGGATCGTGCGGGTTACCGAATCGACACGACCGTAGAACTCGACGATACGTGGCTACTAAGACGTGAAAACTTCGCGCAATCGATGCCGCGCGGGTAATTACTGCTTTCCCGCAGCCGTACAGGAGGTTCTGGCGGTCTGGTGCCCCAAGGCGCGAACGGGGTTGGGTGGTGGTCCAACCTTGAGCGCGTCGAGCCGTCGGCCGGGGCAGCACTCACCTGGACGCCGCGACAATTCGCCGCATCGAAGCAGGGTGCCGGGCCGTGGGCACGGAGCACACCTTCGACGCCCCGCCTGCGTCCGTCGCCCCCGGCACGTCGGCGGTGGTACAGCGCCGGCCCACCGAGACCGGCCTCGCCGGCCTTGCGCCTCCTGCGATTCTGTACACCCCAGACCTGCAAGGAGCCGTGCTGTTCCCCGAGCCGGGATACACACTGATCGCCGGCACTGAGGCGCCCCTGACCGGCGCAGTGGCTGAAGGAATCGATGCGACACGCGCACAATTCGGACGCTACGCACGACAAATGAAGAAGAGGTGGGCTCATCTCCAGGAGGTCGCCACCGCCTACCCGCCTGATGTCACTGCTCAGCACCTTTAGCCAGGGAACATGCACTGCTGCTGAATTCGCCGACGGATGGCGGGAAGCCCGGAGGGCCGCAGAGAGCCCGCCGACCTGACGGACAGTGAGCTGCGGGAGAGGATCCAAAGCATCGTCACATCGGCCTGAAGTCATTCTCGTTGTTCGGACCCATTGGCCCTCAGGGAAAGGAACCCCGCCGTGAGCAACGCCCTGGCCCGTCTCCTCGAGTTCGCCCCAGCGCGTGGTGAGCCCCGACAGAAGGGTTGGGGCGATGTCGAGCGCAGCCTGGGTGTCGAGCTTCCCTCCGACTACAAGGAGCTCATCCACCTCTACGGAGGAAGCAACTGGGACGACTACCTGTACGTACTCGAACCCGGCTGCCCCAACCGGAACTACGACCTCATCGAATGGGCGGAGCACCAGGCCGAAGACCTGGAAGCCCTTTGGGAATTCGAGGAGAAGCCGACGGAACTGGAGGCCGAGGGGTCCCGAGTCATCCCATGGGCGACCACGGACAACGGAGAATGCCTCTACTGGCTTGTTCGACCCGACCTTGACCCGGACCAATGGACCGTCATGGTGAACGAGGCGCGCGGCGACCGATGGGAGCATTTCTCTGCATCCTGCACACAGTTCCTCGCTTCCTCTCTTGATGGAGAGCTGCAGTCGAGCATCCTCTCTTCCTCCTTCCCTCGCACCCCGCATGAATTCCGCCGACTCCGCGCAGTGTGACGGCGCGGCGCTCTGTCGGCTCCAAGGCTCCGGCGGAATCGGACGTGCCTCGTTGGAGAGCCTTGAGCAGTCCTTGGAGAAGCCCGGGGTGAGGTCCTGTTCGCCGCAGTGCTGGGAGCAGGTGCGTGACCTCGCTGTCGGGCACATGCAACGCTCCGAACTCCTCGCCGAGGTCAGGCTCCGATGGGGCGGTCTGGCCCTGGCCGCAATCTCGGGGAAGTACGAAGACGGGCTGTCGCACATGGCCATGGCCGAAGCGTCCCGCGTGCGTGCTCATGACGAAGGGCCCGGGACCGTCGTGCGGTCCCGGGCCCTTCGTCAGGGTGACTAGCGCGCCGCGTCCGGGTGGACCGCGTCCGTGACCGGGCGGGTTTCGGAGGGCTTTTCCGTCGCCTTCTCCACCGGCTTGCGGAGCTGGATGTTCAGCTCGCGCAGGCGGGACTCGTCCAGCTCGGTCGGGGCGCCCATCAGGAGGTCCTGGGCGTTGCCGTTGAGCGGGAAGGCGATCGTCTCGCGGATGTTGGGCTCGTCCGCGAGGAGCATGACGATGCGGTCGACGCCGGGGGCGATGCCGCCGTGCGGCGGGGCGCCGTACTCGAAGGCGCGGAGCATGCCCGCGAACTCGTGCTCGACCGTCTCGCGCGAGTAGCCCGCGATCTCGAAGGCCTTGAACATGATCTCGGGCTCGTGGTTCCGGATCGCGCCCGAGGACAGCTCGATGCCGTTGCAGACGATGTCGTACTGCCAGCCGAGGACGTCCAGCGGGTCCTGGGTCTCCAGGGCCTCGATGCCGCCCTGCGGCATGGAGAACGGGTTGTGCGAGAAGTCGATCTTGCCGGTCTCCTCGTCCCGCTCGTACATCGGGAAGTCCACGATCCACGCGAAGCGGAAGACGTTCTCCTCGAACTGGCCGGCGCGCTTGGCGGCCTCGACCCGGACCGGGCCCATGATCTTGGAGACCTCGTCGAACTCGCCCGCGCCGAAGAAGATCGCGTGGCCCGGCTCCAGGCCGAGGCGCTCGGTGAGGACCTTGACGTTCTCCTCGGTGAGGAACTTGGCGATCGGGCCGGTGAGGGCGTTGCCCTCGCCGACGCGGACCCAGGCCAGGCCCTTCGCGCCGAGGGAGACCGCGAAGTCGCCCAGCGCGTCGAAGAACTTGCGGGGCTGGTCGCCCGTGTTCGGCACGGCGAGCGCGCGGACGTGCTTGCCGGCGAAGGCCTTGAACTCCGAGGCCTCGAAGACGTCGGAGATGTCGACGAGTTCGAGGGCGGTGCGCAGGTCGGGCTTGTCGTTGCCGTACTTGAGCATCGACTCGCGGAACGGGATGCGGGGGAACGGGGACGTGACGTGACGCCCGCCGCCGAACTCCTCGAAGATCTCCGTCATCAGCTTCTCGATCGGCTGGAAGACGTCTTCCTGCTCGACGAAGCTCATCTCGACGTCGAGCTGGTAGAACTCGCCCGGCGAACGGTCGGCGCGGGCGTCCTCGTCGCGGAAGCAGGGCGCGATCTGGAAGTAGCGGTCGAAGCCGGAGATCATGAGCAGCTGCTTGAACTGCTGGGGCGCCTGCGGCAGCGCGTAGAACTTGCCCGGGTTCAGACGGGACGGGACGACGAAGTCGCGGGCGCCCTCGGGGGAGGTCGCGGCGAGAATCGGGGTCGCCATCTCGTTGAAGCCGAGGGCCACCATCTTCGAACGGATGGAGGCGATGACGGCGGAGCGCAGCATGATGTTGCGGTGCATGCGCTCGCGGCGCAGGTCGAGGAAGCGGTACTCCAGGCGCCGCTCCTCGTTCACGCCGTCGTCGGTGTTGACGGTGAAGGGGATCTGCTTGGCCGCGCCCAGGACCTCGACCTCGACGGCCTCGATCTCGATCTCGCCGGAGGGCAGCTCCGGGTTGACGTTCTCCGCGCCACGCGAGACGACCTTGCCGTCGACGCGGACGACGGTCTCCTTCGTCAGCTTGTCGAGGACCTCGGCCGCGGCGGTGCCGGGGCGGGCGACGAGCTGCGTGATGCCGTAGTGGTCGCGCAGATCGATGAAGAGGATGCCGCCCAGGTCGCGCCGATTGTGCAGCCAGCCGCTCAGCCGGACGTCGGTGCCGACGTCAGAGGCGCGGAGCTCGCCGCAGGTGTGGGACCTGTACCGATGCATCGTCGTTCATCCAGTCTTCGGGATCGGGATCTTGGGATGGGGCGCCGTCGTCGCACGCCCGTCACTTACGGGACGCAAGTCACAGGAACACGCCGACAGACGCACCCAGGGTACCGGCCGCCCCATGATCCCTTTTCGAATACTCTCAGTGGCGACCTGCTGTCCGATATTCATAAAGTAGGGCAATGCGCACCGAGGACGTCCTGGCCGCGATCGCGACCGGCCTGTGGCGCTGGGACAACGCGTCCGGGATCGTCTCGCTCGACGCCGAGGCGGCCCGGCTGCTCGGGCTGCCCGCCGCATCGGTGCAGCTCACCGAGGCGGCCGTACGCTCGCGATTTCACCCGGTCGACTGGAACGAGATCGACGGGGTCGTCAATCTGGCCGTCGCCGAGGGCACCCTCGCCGAGGCCCGGCTGCGGATCATGGACGAGCACGGCCGGGTGATCCGTACCGTACGGAGCAGGTCCAAGCCCCTCATCGAGGGCAACGACTACCAGCTCGTCGGCACCCTCCAGGAAGTCGCCGAGCAGCAGCCCGGCACCGCCGCGCACACCCCGATCACCGGCGACTGGCGCCGCTCCCGCGAGGCCTTCCTCCTCGACGCGGGACGGGCCCTCGCGGAGGCCCGCTCGACGGCCGAGGTGCTGCGGGTGGCGGCCTCCCTGTCGATGCCCGGCTTCTCGCCGGACGGGCTCGCCGTCTTCGGCGTGGCCGGCGACCGGCTGACCGTCATCGGCCACCACGGGCACAGCCAGGGCGACGAGGGGCCGTTCTCGTCGATGGCGCTCGACACCGACTACCCGGCGGCTGCCGTCGTACGGACCGGGCGCGCGATCTATCTGCCGACGCCGGAGGAGTACCTGCGCCGGTACCCCACCACCTGGCCGCTCGCCCAGCGCTTCGGCCGCCGCTCCTGGGCGTTCGTGCCGCTCGTCGTCGCCGGGCGCACGATGGGCGCCTGGATGGCCGCCTTCAAGCACCCGGTCGCCTTCACGCCCGACGAGCGCTCGGTGCTCACGACGGTCGCGCGGATGCTCGCGCAGGCCCTCGCGCGCGCCGGGGTGGCCGAGTCGGAGCGCGAGCTGTCGCTCGGCCTCCAGCGGACGATGATGCCGGTCCTCGGCCCCGGCATCCCCGGCATCCAGGTCGCCGCCCGGTACGTGCCGACCGGCGGCGGGCTCCAGGTCGGCGGCGACTGGTACGACATGATCCGGCTGCCCGGCGGCACCACCCGCGCCGGCGGGCGCGGCGCCGGGCGCATCGCCCTCGTCATCGGCGACGTCCAGGGCCACGACGTGCGGGCCGCGGGCCTGATGGGGCAGCTGCGGATCGCCCTGCGCGCGTACGCCTCCGAGGGCCACCGGCCGGACGCGGTGCTGTCGCGCGCCTCGCGCTTCCTGTACGGGATCACGGACGGGGACGACGGGGAGAACGTCGGCCCGCGCTTCGCGACCTGCCTCTACCTGGAGGTCGACCTGGAGACGGGCACGGTCGACATCGCCCGGGCCGGGCATCCGGACCCGGCCGTACGGATGAACGACGGAACGGTTCTCCTCAGGCCCACGGCCGGCGGCCTGCCCCTCGGCATCGACCCCGACACCGACTACCCCACGACCCGGCTCACCCTGGAACCCGGCGAGACCCTGATGATCTGCACCGACGGCCTCCTGGAGACCGGCGGGCACGACCTGGACACCGGCTGGGAGCGGGTCAGGACGCTCCTGGAGTCCCACGACGGCGAGGACCTGGAGCAGCTCGCCGACACCCTCGTCGAGGCCGTCCACGGCCCCGGCTCGCACCACACGACGGGCCCGCTCGCCGACCGCCGCGAGGACGACATCGCGGTCCTGCTGCTCTCCCGCCGGCCCGGGGGCGCGCTGCCGGAGGCCCCGCGCCGGACCCTGATGACCATCGCCCAGGCGGAGCCGGAGCGGATCGCCGAGGCGCGCGAGCAGCTGCGCCAGCTCCTGCACGACTGGAAGGACGAGGACCAGCTCGACTCGGCCGTGCTCATGGTCTCGGAGATGGTCACCAACGTCCTCGTCCACACGGACGGCGACGCGCTCCTGGTCGCCGAGGTCGCCTGCGGCGAGGAGTCGCGGCGGCTGCGCGTCGAGGTCTCCGACCAGAGCGACGAGCTGCCGCACAAGCGGCACCCGGGCGAGATGGCGTCGAGCGGCCGCGGGCTGCTCCTGATGGAGATGCTGGCGGACGCGTGGGGCTTCGACCCGCGGGGCGAGGGCAAGTCGATCTGGTTCGAGCTGAACGAGCCGCCGTCGGGGCAGGGCTGCTGCGGGTAGGTCGGCTCTGGGCCCTGCCCGCTGTGGGCCGTACGGCGCACGCGGCTCCCTCGTACGGCGCGCGTGGCTCCCTCGTACGGCGCACGCGGCCCCCTCGTACGGCCCGCGCGGCCCCCTCGTACGCCGCGCGCGGCCCCCTCGTACGGCGCAGACTGGTGTAGTACGGCCGCCGGGGGGACCACGGAGCGTGCCATGGACATCCACAAGGTCGGCAGTGACACCACCGTGCTGGCCGACAGCCTCGAAGCACCGGGGGTCGGCCACATCCCCGTCAACGCCTTCGTCCTCACCGCCGCCGAACCGGTCGTCGTCGACACCGGTCTCTCCGTCGCGGACCGTGACTTCGTCGCGGCGCTCGGCGGGATCATGGACCCGGCGGACGTGCGCTGGATCTGGCTCACCCACCCCGACCGCGACCACACGGGCGGGATCTTCGACCTGCTCGACTCGGCCCCGGACGCGCGTGTGGTCACGACCTTCGTCGGCTTCGGCATCATGATGACCGAGCGGGCCCTGCCCATGGACCGGGTGTACTTCCTCAACCCGGGCGAGTCCCTCGACGTCGGCGACCGCACCCTGCACGCCTTCCGGCCGCCGCTCTTCGACAACCCCGCGACCGTCGGCTTCTACGACGACCGGACCCGGATCTGCTTCAGCTCCGACTGCTTCGGCGGCCCGATGCCGAGCGTCGAGATCGCCGAGAGCGGGCACGCGGGCGACCTGAAGCCGGAGGAGCTGCGGCGGGCGCAGCTGCTGTGGGCGACGCTCGACAGCCCGTGGGTGCACCTCGTGGACGCGGAGAAGTACCGGGCGACGATCGCGCCGCTGCGGGAGATGAACCCGGAGATCGTGCTGTGCACGCATCTGCCGCCGGCCGTGCGGATGACCGGCCGGATGCTGGAGACGATCGCGATGGCCCCGGACTCCGACCCGTTCGTGGGGCCCGACCAGGCGGCCCTCGAGCAGATGCTGGCCTCGTTCGAGCCGGGCGGGATGGCGGCCGCTTAGGGCCTGTCCGGCGGATCAGGGTCGGATACGCCCTGAGGGCTGCTCTCCTCGGGCGCCTCGCGGGGCGCCCCGTACCGCGCGCGCAGTTCGCCGAGGACCCCGGTCGCGGCGGCGGTCAGCGGTACGGCGAGGAGCATGCCCAGGATGCCCGCGACGGACGCGCCCGCCGTGATCGCGAGCATGACGGCGGCCGGGTGCATCTGCACGGTCTTGCTCTGCACGAAGGGCTGGAGGACGTTCCCCTCCAGGACCTGGACGGCGAGGACGATGCCGAGCACCCACAGCGCGATGACGAAGCCCCGGTCGGCGAGGGCGACGAGGACGGCGACGGCGCCGGAGAGGAAGGCGCCGAGGTACGGGATGTAGGCGGTGACGAAGACGAGCGCGGCGAGTCCCACCGCGCCGGGCACGGAGAGGACGAGCAGTCCGGCGCCGATGATGACGGCGTCGACGAGGGCGACGAAGGTCGTGCCGCGCATGTATCCCTCGACGGCCTCGAAGGCCCGTCGGGCCATGGCCTCGACGGTGTCGCCGGTGGCGCGGGGGGCGAGGGAGCGCAGGGCGCCGGCGGCCCGGTCGGAGTCCTTCAGGAAGAAGAAGATGAGGAGCAGGGCGAGGACGGCGGTGGCGAGCATCTGGGCGACGACGCTGAGCCCGCTGATCACCCCGGAGGCGGCGGTGCCGCCGAACTGCTTGAGGAGGCCCTCGGCGTTCTTGGCGAGGTCGTCGAGGGAGGTCCCGGCGGCGCCGAGGTGCTGCGCGATGTCGGCGGCGGCCTGCCGCAGCGAGGCGATGATCTGGTCGCCGGTGTCGATGAGCGCGAGGACGACGATGTACGTGGCTCCGCCGACCACCGCGACGACGGCGACGACGGTGAGTCCGGCGGCGAGCGACTTCCGCACCTTCATGCGCAGGAGCCGCCGGTAGAGCGGCCCGAGGAGCGCGGTGCCGAGGATCGCGAGCAGGACGGGGGTGACGGCCGTCTGGAAGACGACGCACAGCCAGATCCCGATGGCGAAGACCCCCGCGGCGAGCAGCAGGACGACACACCAGGCGGCGAAGCGACGGGCGGGTTCGGGGAGGAGCGCTCGGGTCGTCTGCACCCGTCCACCGGACCACGCCCGTCGGCGTGTCGTCGCGCGCTGACGGCCGTACGGGTGACGGCCCGTCAACACGGGCTGTGTACTACTCCCCCATGCCGTGGACGGCCGGGATCGTGCCGAGCCGGCCCGCCTGGAAGTCCTCGAAGGCCTGGCGGAGTTCGGCCTGGGTGTTCATGACGAACGGGCCGTAGTGCGCCATGGGCTCGCGGATCGGCTGCCCGCCCAGGAGCACGACCTCCAGGTCCGGCGTGTGGCCGTCCTGCTTCTCGTCCGCGCGGACCGTGAGCGCGCCGCCCTTGCCGAAGACGGCGGTCTGGCCCGTGTGGACGGGCCGGCGCTCGGCGCCGACGGTGCCGCGGCCGGCGAGGACGTACGCGAGGCCGTTGAAGTCCTCGCGCCACGGCAGGCTGATCTCGGCGCCGGGCCGCAGGGTGGCGTGGATCATCGTGATCGGGGTGTGGGTGATGCCGGGGCCGTCGTGGCCGTCGAGCTCGCCCGCGATGACGCGGAGCAGCGCGCCGCCGTCGGGGGAGGTGAGCAGCTGGACCTGGCCGCCGCGGATGTCCTGGTAGCGGGGGGCCATCATCTTGTCGGCCGCGGGGAGGTTCACCCAGAGCTGGAGGCCGTGGAAGAGTCCGCCGCTGACGACGAGGGACTCCGGCGGGGCCTCGATGTGGAGCAAGCCGCTACCTGCTGTCATCCACTGGGTGTCGCCGTTGGTGATGGTGCCGCCGCCGCCGTTGGAGTCCTGGTGGTCGAAGATCCCGTCGATGATGTAGGTGACGGTCTCGAAGCCGCGATGGGGGTGCCAGGGCGTGCCCTTGGGCTCGCCGGGGGCGTACTCCACCTCGCCCATCTGGTCCATCATGATGAACGGGTCGAGGTACTGGTAGTTGATCCCGGCGAACGCGCGGCGCACCGGGAATCCCTCGCCCTCGAAGCCGGACGGGGCCGTGGTCACGGCGAGCACGGGGCGGGACGCGGCGTCGGCCGGGGCGCCGACGCGCGGCAGGGTGAGCGGGTTCTCGACAGTCACTGCGGGCATGACCGGACCTCCTAGGTGCGACCTTGTACGTCCACTTTAGTTGAACGCTGAACTTTCTGCCACCAGGAACGCGGAACGCCCGGGAGGAATTCCTCCCGGGCGCCCCATGGGTCAAGAATCGGTCAGCCGTACATCCGGCGCATCGCGTAGTCGACCATCTGCTCGACGGCCTTGGCGTCGAAGACCATGCGGTGGTCGCCCTCCATGTCGAGGACGAAGCCGTAGCCGGTGGGCAGCAGGTCGATCACCTCGGCGCCGGTGATGACGAAGTACTTCGACTCCTTGCCCGCGTACCGCCGCAGCTCCTTGAGCGTGGTGAACATCGGGATCACCGGCTGCTGGGTGTTGTGCAGGGCCAGGAAGCCGGGGTTGTCGCCGCGCGGGCAGTAGACCTTCGACGTCGCGAAGATCTGCTGGAAGTCCTCGGGGGCGAGGGTGCCGGTCGTGAAGGCGCGTACGGCGTCGGCGAGAGACGGAGGCGAGGGCTCCGGATAGAGCGGAGGCTGCTGCGCGTACCCCTGCTGCGGCGGGGCGTACTGCTGCTGGGCACCCGGATTCTGGTCGTAGCCGTACATGGGCCCTGAGCCTACTGCGTCACAGATGGCCCGGAAGGGGTTGCTCTTATTACCGGTGGGTAGCATCATCGGAGAGAGCGTGTTGCTACTCGCTGGTACGTGTACGAGGAACCTGCCTCCCCGAGCCTTAACGGAGCCGTCGCCATGGGGCACTACAAGTCGAATCTCCGCGACATCGAGTTCAACCTCTTCGAGGTCCTCGGCCGCGACAAGGTGTACGGAACCGGTCCGTTCGAGGAGATGGACGTCGAGACCGCCAAGAGCATCCTCGACGAGATCCGCCGCCTCGCCGAGAACGAGCTCGCGGAGTCCTTCACCGACGCCGACCGCAACCCGCCGGTCTTCGACCCGGAGACCAACACCGCCCCCGTCCCGGCCTCCTTCAAGAAGTCCTACAAGGCCTTCATGGACTCCGAGTACTGGCGCCTCGGCATCCCCGAGGGCATCGGCGGCACCACTGCCCCGCGCTCCCTCGTCTGGGCCTACGCCGAACTGCTCCTCGGCTCGAACCCGGCCATCTGGATGTACTCCTCCGGCCCGGCCTTCGCCGGCGTCCTCTACAACGAGGGCAACGAGGCGCAGAAGAAGGTCGCCCAGATCGCGGTCGAGAAGCGCTGGGGCTCCACCATGGTCCTCACCGAGCCCGACGCCGGCTCCGACGTCGGCGCCGGCCGCACCAAGGCCGTCCAGCAGGAGGACGGCTCCTGGCACATCGAGGGCGTGAAGCGCTTCATCACCTCCGGCGAGCACGACATGGAGGAGAACATCCTCCACTACGTCCTCGCCCGCCCCGAGGGTGCCGGCCCCGGCACCAAGGGCCTCTCCCTCTTCCTCGTCCCGAAGTACGAGTTCGACTGGGAGACCGGCGAGCTCGGCGCCCGCAACGGCGTCTACGCGACGAACGTCGAGCACAAGATGGGCCTCAAGGCCTCCAACACGTGCGAGATGACCTTCGGCGACCAGCACCCCGCCAAGGGCTGGCTCATCGGCGACAAGCACGAGGGCATCCGCCAGATGTTCCTCATCATCGAGTTCGCCCGCATGATGGTCGGCACGAAGGCGATCTCCACCCTCTCCACGGGCTACCTCAACGCCCTGGAGTACGCCAAGGAGCGCGTCCAGGGCACCGACCTGGCCAACTTCATGGACAAGGCCGCGCCCAAGGTCACCATCACGCACCACCCCGACGTCCGCCGCTCGCTGATGACGCAGAAGGCGTACGCCGAGGGCATGCGCACCCTCGTCCTCTACACGGCCTCCGTGCAGGACGAGATCGCGATCAAGGAAGCGGCCGGCGAGGACGTCAAGGCGCTCCACGGCCTGAACGACCTGCTGCTCCCGATCGTGAAGGGCTACGGCTCCGAGAAGGGCTACGAGCAGCTCGCGCAGTCGCTCCAGACCTTCGGCGGCTCCGGCTTCCTCCAGGAGTACCCGATCGAGCAGTACATCCGGGACGCCAAGATCGACACCCTCTACGAGGGCACCACGGCCATCCAGGGCCAGGACTTCTTCTTCCGGAAGATCGTCCGCGACCAGGGCGCGTCCCTGAACGCCCTCTCCGAGGAGATCAAGAAGTTCCTCGCGGTCGGCACCGGCGGCGAGGAGCTGGCCGGCGCCCGCGACGCGCTCGCCAAGGCCGCGGTCGACCTCGAAGGCATCGTCGGCACGATGATCACCGACCTCACCGCCACCGGCGAGGACGTCAAGAACATCTACAAGGTCGGCCTCAACACCACCCGCCTGCTGCTCGCCTCCGGCGACGTCGTCGTCGGCTACCTGCTGCTGCGCGGTGCGGCCGTCGCCGCCGAGAAGCTGGCCGCGGGCGCCACCGGCAAGGATGTCGCCTTCTACCAGGGCAAGATCGCGGCCGCGAAGTTCTTCGCCGCCAACGTCCTGCCGGGCGTCTCGGCCGAGCGCGCGCTCGCCGAGGCCGTCGAGGGCTCGCTCATGGACCTGGACGAGGCCGCGTTCTAGGACGCCCCTCGCCCATACCGGCACGGCCCGTCCCCGGGGAGGGGGGCGGGCCGTGCTGTATTTCTTCGGGCTCGGTTCGCCTCCGGGGCGCTCAAGCCGGGCTCACGGTCCCGACCGTGCTCGACCCCTCCTTCGTCGGGGCCTCCGCGCGCTCGGGGCCGTTCCCCCGGCCGCGCCCCTTCGGCTCACTCGCCGGTCCCGGTGGCCCGGCTCCGCCCCGCCCCACCCCGACGGCCCGGCTCCATCCCGGACCCGCCTCACCCCGACGGCCCGGCTCCACCGGCCCCGCCTCACCCCGGCTCGGCTCCACCGGCCCGGCTCCACCGGCCCCGCCTTCCCGCGTCCTTGCTCCGGGGTCCCGTATCCGCATTCCGGTCCCTGGCTAAGGTGAACCCATGAGCAGCGCAGCCTCCCGCCCGACAGCCGGCCCCTTCGACCGCGGTCACACCGATGACCTCATGTCCTTCCTGACGGCCTCCCCGTCGGCGTACCACGCGGTGGCCAGTGCCGCCGAACGCCTGGAGAAGGCCGGTTTCCGGCGCGTCGAGGAGACCGCCGAGTGGGACGGAACGAGCGGCGGGAAGTACGTGACCCGCGGCGGCGCGATCATCGCCTGGTACGTGCCCGAGGGCGCCGCCGCCCACACCCCGTACCGCATCGTCGGCGCCCACACCGACTCCCCCAACCTGCGCGTCAAGCCCCGCCCCGACATGGGCGCCCAGGGCTGGCGCCAGGTCGCCGTCGAGATCTACGGCGGGACCCTCCTCAACACCTGGCTCGACCGCGACCTCGGCCTCGCCGGCCGCCTCACCCTCCGCGACGGCAGCCACCACCTCGTCAACGTCGACCGGCCGCTGCTGCGCGTCCCGCAGCTCGCCATCCACCTGGACCGCGGGGCCAACGACGGCCTCAAGCTGGAGCGCCAGCGCCACATGCAGCCCATCTGGGGCATCGGCGAGGTCCACGAGGGCGACCTGATCTCCTTCGTCGCCGCCGAGGCCGGCGTCGACGCCGAGGACGTCACGGGCTGGGACCTCATGGTCCACCCCGTCGAAGCCCCGGCCTACCTCGGCCGCGACCTCGAACTCCTCGCCGGACCGCGCATGGACAACCTCCTGTCCGTCCACGCCTCCGTCGCCGCGCTCGCCTCCCTCGCGGGCCGCGACGACCTCCCGTACATCCCGGTCCTCGCCGCCTTCGACCACGAGGAGAACGGCTCCGAGGCCGACACCGGCGCCCAGGGCCCGCTCCTCGGCAACGTCCTGGAGCGCTCGGTCTACGCCCGCGGCGGCTCCTACGAGGACCGCGCCCGCGCCTTCGCCGGCACCGTCTGCCTCTCCTCCGACACCGGCCACGCCGTCCACCCCAACTACGCGGAGCGCCACGACCCGACGCACCACCCGCGCGTCAACGGCGGCCCGATCCTCAAGGTGAACGTCAACCAGCGGTACGCCACCGACGGCAGCGGCCGGGCCGTCTTCGCCGCCGCCTGCGAGAAGGCGGGCGTGCCCTGGCAGTCGTTCGTCTCCAACAACGACATGCCCTGCGGCACGACGATCGGCCCGATCACCGCCGCCCGCCACGGCATCAAGACCGTCGACATCGGCGTCGCGATCCTCTCCATGCACAGCGCCCGCGAACTCTGCGGCGCCGACGACCCGTACCTCCTCGCGAACGCACTGGTCGCCTTCCTGGAGGGCTGAGCCCGTCCCGGAAGCCGAGCGAAACATCGGCGAAAGCCCCCGCTCGGCAGGCTCGTCCTCATGCACCGTCACGAGGGCCCGTCCCGGGGGAAGTTCACCGCCGGTCTCACCGCCGCCGTCACGCTCGCCGTGACGGCGGCGGCCGTCGTCGTCGCCCAGTACGACGACCGGCCGCCGTGGGGCACGGACATCGCCTACGAGGGCGGTTTCGTCCTGGCCTCCCGCATCCGCGGGTACGACACCGACGGCTCGCGCACGAAGGCGCTGCTCGCCGGGGAGTGCGCGCTGATGGAGCGGCAGGGGATGGGCGGCGACCGGGCCGTCCACGACCCGGCGGCCTGGGTCGCCGGGTGCCTGGACGGGGCCGCGGGGCGCCCGTCCAGGAACCAGGGCCTGGTCCGCTGAGTCCCGTCAGCCGTCCATGCCCGCGAGGATCAGCGGCAGCCGGGCGATGCCCGTCTCCGTGACCTTCAGCGGGACGCCCCAGTCCTGCTGGTGGACGTGGCAGGCCGGGTACTCGTTGTCCGGGTCGTCGTCGCAGGACGCCGCCATCGCGGAGACATGCAGGACGCCCTCCGTGAGCTCCGGGTTCAGGTCGAGCTCCCGGAAGAGGTCCGTGCCCGTGCCCTCGCCGCCCAGCAGCAGCTCCGGCGGGGTCGAGGAGACCAGGAGCCGGGTCGACGGGCCGTAGCGGTCGTCGAGCTTCTGGCCCGTCGGGGCCTGGAAGACGACGTCGAGGCGGAGGCGGCCGGGGGCGACCTCGGTGGCCTCGCGCTTGGTGCGGTGGGCGACCGACTCGACCCGCACGGCCTCCTCGGGCAGCCGCAGCCGCGTCAGCCGGTGGCGGGCGGACTCGACGACCACGATGTCGCCGTCGACGAGCACGGCGTCGCTCGGCTCGCGCAGATCGGTGGCGAGCGTCGTCACCTCGCCCGTCGCCGGGTCGAAGCGGCGCAGGGCGTGGTTGTACGTGTCGCTGATCGCGACCGAGCCGTCGGGGAGGGCCGTCACGCCCAGCGGGTGCTGGAACAGGGCCTGGTCGGCGGCGCCGTCGCGGTGTCCGAAGTCGAAGAGTCCGGTGCCGACGGCGGTACGCACGACGTACCCGTCACCGTCACCGTCCTCCCCGTTCTTCTCGTTCTTCTCGTTCTTCTCGTTCTTCTCGATCCAGCGCACGGAGCTGGTCTCGGAGTCGGCGATCCACAGCCGGTCCTCGGTGGCGGCGAGCCCGGACGGCTGCGCGAACCAGGCCTCGGCGGCGGGCCCGTCGACGAGGCCCTCGTTCGTCGTCCCGGCCGCGACCTCGACGGTCCCGCTCTCGGGGTCGTACGTCCACAGCTGGTGGACGCCGGCCATGGCGATCCACACCTTGCCCTGCCACCAGGCGACGTCCCACGGCGAGGACAGGTCGACCTCCAGGGCGGGCCCGGAGGTGGGCGAGCCCTGCCACCACTGCTTGCCGGTGCCGGCGACGCGCTCGATCGCACCGCTCTCCGGGTCGAACACGCGCAGGGCGTGATGGACGGTGTCGGCGACGACGACCCTGCCGTCGGGCAGCGCCGCGATGCCCTGCGGCTCGCGGAACTCGCCGTCCCCGATCCGCCGCACGACGGTCTCGCCGTCCGCGCTCAGCTCGACGAGCTGGTGCCGGGTGGTGTCGGAGACGAGGAAGTTCCCGGACGGCAGCAGGATCGCCTTGCCGGGGAACCGCAGATCGGTGGCCACCGGCTCCGGCGCCACGTACGGCCCGTCCCCGCGCCGCAGCGTCCCCTTGGCCCCGTGCTCGGCCTCCAGCTCCTCGACGAGCGTCCGGAGGGCGTTGGCGTGCCCCTCACCGGCGTGCTGGGCGACGACGTACCCCTCGGGGTCGATCACGACGAGCGTGGGCCAGGCCCGGACGGCGTACTGCTTCCAGGTGGCGAGCTCCGGGTCGTCGAGCACGGGGTGGTGCACCTCGTACCGCTCGACGGCGTCGACGACGGCCTGGTGCTCGGCCTCGTGCACGAACTTCGGCGAGTGCACGCCGACGATCACGAGCGTGTCGCGGTGCTTCTCCTCCAGCTCGCGCAGCTCGTCGAGGACGTGCAGGCAGTTCACGCAGCAGAAGGTCCAGAAATCGAGAAGAACGATCTTTCCTCGCAGGTCGGCGAGGGTCAGTTCGTCTCCGCCCGTGTTCAGCCAGCCGCCCTTGCCGATCAGCTCGGGGGCACGGACACGGGCACGTCGGCGGGGCTCGGGCGCGGGGGTGGGCGCCGGGGCGGCATCGTTCATCCTTCAAGCTTGCCATCCGCCGATGAACACCGGATCACACCCGTACGACCCCGCTCCTTCTCGGCGTGAGCCGCGTCGCGTAAGAGGACTCGCCACGGGGCAGGCATATCCGCGTGAAATATCTCGTACGGGACAAGATCTTCGCGATCGGCGACGACTACTGGATCGAGGACGAGCAGGGCCGCCACGCCTTCCTCGTCGACGGCAAGGCCATGCGGCTGCGCGACACCCTGGAGCTGAAGGACCCCGACGGGCAGGTCCTGATCACCCTGCGCCAGAAGATGTTCAGCCTGCGGGACGCGATGACGATCGAGCGGGACGAGCGCCCCCTCGCGAGCATCCGCCGCAAACGGCTCTCGCTCCTGCGCAACCACTACCGGGTGACGCTCGTCGAGGGCACCGAACTGGACGTCAGCGGGAAGATCCTGGACCGGGAGTTCACCGTCGAGTACGACGGCGAACTCCTGGCCCACATCTCCCGGCAGTGGTTCCGCGTCCGCGAGACGTACGCCGTGAACGTGGTCCGCGAGGACGCGGACGCGGCGCTGCTCGTCGCCGTGGCCGTGTGCGTGATCCGGATGGCCGAGCGGGAGCGCGAGGACTGACCGTCCCTCACACGGCCTTGGCCTGCTCCAGCGCCTGCTCCAGGTCCGTCCACAGGTCCTCGACGTGCTCGATGCCGACCGAGATCCTGACCGTGCCCGGGCCGATGCCCGCCGCCGCCAGGGCCTCGGCGTCGAGCTGGTGGTGCGAGGTGGAGGCCGGGTGCATCACCAGCGTCTTCACATCGCCCAGGGAGACGCTCAGCGACGCCACCCGTACCGCCTCGACGAAGGTACGGCCCGCCTCCCGGCCGCCCGCGAGGTCGACCGAGATCACGCCGCCGCCCCCGTCCGGCAGCAGCCGCTCGGCGATCTCGCGGTCCGGGTGGCTCGCGAGCGCGGGGTGGCGGACGGCCGCGACCGCCGGGTGCGCCTCCAGCCGGGCGCCGAGCTCGGCGGCGTTCGCGCACTGGCGCGCGATGCGCAGCGACAGGGTCTGCATGCCGCGCAGGGTGAGCCAGGCGGCGAACGGGTCGGTGGACGCGCCCTGTTCGACGGTGTGCCGGCGGACGTCGCGGTGGAGGTCGGGGTCCTTGAAGACGGCCATGCCGCCGAGGACGTCCGCGTGGCCCGCGAGGTACTTGGTGGCGGAGTGGACGACGATGTCGGCGCCGTGGTGGAGGGGCCGGCAGAGCAGCGGGGAGGCGAAGGTGTTGTCGACGACGACCGGGATCCCGGCCTCGCCGGCGACGGCGGCGAGCGCGGGCAGGTCGGAGACGCGGGTCGTCGGGTTGGCGATGGTCTCCAGGTAGAGGAGGCGCGTCTCGGGGCGCAGGGCCGCCCGCACCTCCTCCGGGTCCGTGCCGGAGACGTAGGTGACGTCGACGCCCCAGCGCGTGGCGAGGTCGGTGAGGACCGCGTACGTACCGCCGTACAGGCAGGTCTGGGCGACGACGTGGCCTCCGCTGCCGAGCAGGGCGTGGAGGACGCCGTTGACCGCGCCCATGCCCGAGGCGAAGGAGAGGCCGGCGGCGCCGCCTTCGAGGCGGGCCACGGCGTTCTCCAGGGTGCGGACCGTGGGGTTGCCGTGGCGGCTGTACATGAACGCGTCGGGGGAGGTGAAGGCCTCGGCGAGGGCGTCGGCCGAGTCGAACGCGAAGACGTGGCCCTGGTGGAGGGGGACACCGAGCGGCCGGCTGCCGGTGATCTCGACGTGGGGCGGGTGGACGGCGAGGGTCTCGGGGCGGGCCGTGTCGGGGAGGGGGGACACCGCGGAGGCCGCTGCGGAGGCCGCTGCGGGGGAGGCGGCGGAGGAGACCGCGGGGGAGGCTGCGGGGGCGGCGGCGGGGGAGGCTGCGGAGTCGGCGTGGCTCATGCGCCCAGTCTGTGGACAGGCCGTTTGCCTTCCCAGGTCCAATCCCGGCAGATTGGTTCGTCGATGGAGCCGATCACCCTCACCCCGCACACGATCGACGCGCTGGTCGCCCGCCTGGGCCGCTGGTCCGCCGGGCGCGGCCCGCTCTACCTGCTGCTCGCCGCCCGGCTGCGCCGGCTGATCGACGAGGGGGCGCTGCCGCCCGGCGCCAAGCTGCCGCCGGACCGGCGGCTCGCGACGGCCCTCGCCGTGGGCCGTACGACGGTGGTCGCCGCGTACGACACCCTCCGGCAGGAGGGGCGGCTCGTACGGCGGCAGGGCAGCGGCACCCGGGTCGCCCGGCCCGCGCTCGCCCCCGAGACGCCGCGGGTCACCGAGACGTCGAACCCGCTCTTCCTGCACCTCCTGGAAGCGCCCGACGACGTGATCCTGCTGAGCTGCGCCGCACCCTCGCAGCCGCCGCCCGAGCTGGCGGAGGCGTACCGCTCCCTCGTCCTGCCCGACGGGGACCTCGGCTACCACCCGGCCGGGCTCGGGGCGCTGCGGGCGGCGGTCGCCGCCCGGTACACGGCACGGGGCGTGCCGACCGGGCCGGAGCGGATCCTCGTCACCACCGGCGCCCAGCAGGGGCTTTCGCTGCTGACCCGGCTGCTGCTCGCGCCCGGCGACGGGGTGCTCGTGGAGGCGCCGACGTATCCGGGGGCGCTCGACCTCTTCCGCGAGGCGGCGGCCGTACCGCTGCCGGTGGCGGTGGGCCCCGACGGGGTGGACGTGGCGGAGGCGGTACGGGTGATGGAACGTCACCGTCCCGCCCTCGCCTATGTCGTGGCCCGCTTCCAGAACCCGACGGGGACGGTCCTCCCACCGCTCGCGGGGCGGCGGCTCGTCGAGGCGGCGAACGCGCTGGGCGTGCCGCTCGTCGACGACGAGGTCCTCGCCGACCTGGCCTTCACGCCCGCCCTCGGGGAGTCCTCCCTCGGAGAGCCCGCTCTCGGAGAGTCCTCGCTCTCCTCCTACGGCGACGTGATCGCGGTCGGCTCGCTGAGCAAGGTCGTGTGGGGCGGGCTGCGGATCGGCTGGGTGCGGGGCCCGGCGCCGCTGATCGCCCGCCTCGCCCGGCTCAAGGCTCTCCACGACCTGGGCAGCGACCTCCCCTCCCAACTGGCCGCGACCCGCCTCCTCGCCGACTTCGCCCCCGTCCTGACGGCCCGTACGGCGGCGGTCCGCGCGGGCCACGACCACCTCAGGGCCGCGCTCGCCCGACTGCTGCCCACCTGGTCCTGCGCGCCGACGACCGGCGGCCAGACCCTGTGGGTACGGCTGCCGTACGGCGACGGCGTCTCCTTCGCCCAACTCGCCCTCCGCCACGGGGTGGCCGTCCTGCCGGGCGCCACGACCGACGCCCTCGGCGGCAGCGTCCGCCACCTCCGGCTCCACTTCCTCGCGCCGCCCGAGGTCCTGACGGAGGCGGTGCGGAGACTGGCGGCGGCCTGGGCGGAGTACACCCCGGGCCCGGCACCGGAGCGCGCGTCGCTCCATGCGATCGTCGTCTGACGACCGGATCCACCTCAGGGGGGCGCCATGCACACCGCTGTCACACCGTTCACGCTGCGTCCGTGGCGCGAGGGCAAGGGGTACGAGCGGCGGGCCGGCTGGCGGGGCGCGTCCGCCGAGTTCGGCGAGATCACCGTGGAGGCACCGCTGCGGCAGACCGTGCAGCAGGTCGTGCTGTCGGAGGTGCGGGGCGGGCTGATCCCGCCGGCCTCGTACGAGGCACGGGGCATCCACACCGAGACGATCCGGCTGCCGACCCTGAACCGCGCGACCCTCCGCGTCGGCGACGCCCACGTCTCCATGACCCGCAACCGGCTCGGCGCGACGGCCCGTCAGCGCGCGCTCCAGCTGCGGTACGGCGGCGACCACTACCGGCTGTGGGCGCGGGACCGGCGCTCCTGGGTGCTGGCCCGCGCGGCGGACGCCGAGGACCCGGGGGTCACCGTGTCGGTCCGCGGGGCGGGCCGCGGGAGCCGGCGCCGGCTCGACGTGACGGTGACGGGCCGCGCGGGCGCGGCTGACCTGTCCCTGGCGCTGATCTTCGCGGGGGTGGACCGCGCGGCCCTCACCCGGGGCGGGGCGGTCCGCGCGGGCTTCTCGCGGATCGGCCAGTTGTGGGCGGAGAGCCAGTCCTAGGGAGAGCCGGTCCTGGGGCCGGTCCTAGTGCCGGTCCTAGTGCCGGTCCTGGGGCCGGTCCTGGGGCCGGTCCCAGGGAGCGTCCGCTGCCGAGTGGTCCCGGCGGGCGGGAAGGGGGACGCTGGAGGTAACCGCGTCCGGGTGTCGAGGGTGCGTACCGAACGGAGCGCCTGCCCGGTCGGAAAGGCCGCGTCATGCGCATGTTGCTGAAGGTTCAGATGGACACCCAGACCTCCAACGAGGCCATCAAGCAGGGCACTCTGCAGAAGATCATGGAAGCCTCGATGGAGGAGCTCCGTCCCGAGGCGGCCTACTTCGGCGCCGAGGACGGCTGTCGGACCGCCTACATCTTCTTCGACCTCGCCGACCCGTCCCAGCTGCCGAAGTTCTCGGAGCCCTTCTTCCTCCAGCTCGGCGCCAAGGTCTCCTACCGGCCGGTCATGAACCGCGAGGACCTTGCCAAGGGCCTCGCCGCGCTCATGCCCGGCAGCTGACCTATCGGGCTCGGGTCCGCCCGCTCAGGGCCGGCGGACGCGCGGCGCCGCGAGGCCCAGGACCCGGTCCTTGAGGGCCGGGAACTGCTCGCGGGTCGCCGTCACCTTCTCCGGGTCGAGGACGACCCGCAGGATCTCCTCGTCCGGGCCCGCCTCCGCGAGGACCTCGCCCCACGGGTCGACGACGATCGAATGCCCGGCCTGCTCGACGCCCGCGTGGGTGCCGGCCGTGCCGCAGGCGAGGACGTACGCCTGGTTCTCGACCGCGCGGGCCCGGGCGAGCAGCGTCCAGTGCGCGCGGCGGCGGGCGGGCCAGCCGGCGGGGACGACGAACGCCTGGGCGCCCGCGTCGACGAGGCCGCGGAAGAGCTCGGGGAAGCGCAGGTCGTAGCAGGTGCCGACGCCGAGGGTGAGGTGCGGCAGGTCGACGGTGACCAGGTCCTCCCCCGCCGCCATCAGCACCGCCTCGCCCTTGTCGAAACCGAAGCGGTGGATCTTGCGGTAGGAGGCGGCGAGTTCACCGTCGGGGGAGAGGACGAGCGAGGTGTTGTAGAGCGCGCCGCCCTCCGCCTCGACGAACGAGCCCGCGTGCAGCCAGACCCCGGCGTCCCGCGCGGCCTCCGCCATCGCCCGGTGCGTCGGGCCGTTCAGCGGCTCGGCCTCGGCGGCGAAGGACTCGTACGCGAAGGCCCCCATGGGCCACAGTTCGGGGAGGACGACGAGGTCGGCGTGGCCGGATTCCTCCCGTACGAGACGGGCCACGCGGGCCCGCCGGGCGTCGACCGGTTCGTCCGGGTCTACCGCGATCTGGATCAGCGAGGCGCGCACACTACCACCGTCCTGGCATTCGAGCCGTCAACACCGGCCTACGATCGTCACACGAAAGCACTGCCGGGGTGCCTTCGGGCAGCGTAACTTAGCGTCCGAGCCTCCCACCCAGTCGTGTTTTCAGCCCGCGCACCGAAGAACCGCCGAGGGGTCCCGTGACCGTCCATCCCAGCCTCCAGAACTACGCCGACGCCTGGACCCATTCCATCGAGGCGATAGCCGAGCTGGTGCAGCCCCTTGTGGAGGGCGAGTGGAACCGGCCGACGCCGTGCATCGGCTGGTCGGTGCGGGACATCGTCTCCCATGTCATCGGCATGGAGACGGAGATGCTCGGCGATCCGCGCCCGATCCACTCCCTGCCGCGCGACCTGTACCACGTACGCAGTGACTTCGCCCGCTACACGGAAGTCCAGGTCGATGTGCGGCGGCACCACACCGCGCCGGAGATGACCTCGGAGCTGGAGTACATCCTCATCCGCCGGGCCCGGCAGCTCCGCAACGAGAACCGCTCCCCCGAGCACATGATCCGCGCTCCCCTCGGCGCCGAGCAGTCGCTCGAACTGGCCTACCGGATGCGCGCCTTCGACGTGTGGGTGCACGAGCAGGACCTGCGGGTCGCGCTGGGCACGCCGGGCAACCTGGACTCGGCCGGGGCGCACGTCACGCGGGACGTGCTCCTGGAGGCGCTGCCGAAGGTGGTCGCGAAGGACGCGGGGGCGCCCGCCTCCTCGGCGGTGGTGCTCGACGTGACCGGCCCGGTGGAGTTCCTGCGGACGGTACGGGTCGACGCGGAGGGCCGGGGCTCCATCGACGGGGCGCCCTCGCTGGGCCCTGCGGTGACGCTCGCGACGGACTGGGAGACGTTCGTCCGGCTCGCCTGCGGGCGCGTGCGGCCGGCCGATGTCGCCGACCGGATCAAGACGGAGGGCGACGAGGGCCTGGCGCGGGCGATCCTCGACAACTTCGCGGTGACGCCCCGCTGAACCGCCAGGCCGCCGGTACGTGCCTATGCCGGTAGGTGCCGACGCCGGTAGGTGCCTACGCCAGTACGTGCCTGCGCCGGCATGTTCCTACGCCGGTACGTGCACGGCCTCCACGCGGCTGGCGACGAGCCGCTCCCGCTCCCTGCGGTGGGTACGGGCCTTGAGGCGCAGGATCTGCACGACGCCGAACGCCTCCAGGACGAAGACGGACGAGAACGCGATCCGGTAGTTGCCGCCGGTCGCGTCGAGCAGGATGCCGACGGCGAGCAGCGTCGTCATCGAGGCGACGAACCCCCCCATGTTGACGATCCCCGAGGCCGTGCCCTGACGCTCCGGCGGATTGGCCGGGCGCGCGAAGTCGAAGCCGATCATCGAGGCCGGTCCGCAGGCCCCGAGGACCAGGCAGAGGGTGATCAGCAGCCACATCGGGGCGTGGTCGCCGGGGTACGCGAGGGTGGTGCCCCACAGCAGCGCGGTCGCCGCGACCGTACCGAGGGCGAGCGGGGCGCGGGCCGTGTGGTGGCGGGCGATGATCTGCCCGTACGCGAGGCCGACGACCATGTTGGAGAGCACGACCAGGGTCAGCAGCTCACCGGCGGTGCCCCGGGACAGCCCCTGCGCCTCGACGAGGTACGGCAGCCCCCACAGCAGCAGGAACACCATGGCGGGGAACTGGGTCGTGAAGTGGACCCACATGCCGAGCCGTGTGCCGGGCTCCCGCCACGACTCGGCGATCTGGCGGCGGACGTAGGCGGCGCCCGCGTGCCGGGCGGGCTCGGGCTCGTACCCCTCGGGGTGGTCCTTGAGGAAGAGCAGCAGCAGGACGAGGACGAGGACGCCCGCGAGCGAGCTGCCGACGAAGGTGGTCGTCCAGCCGAGGCCGTGCAGGGCGCGGGCGATGAAGACGGTCGAGACGAGGTTGCCCGCCATGCCGAAGAGGGCGGCGACCTGGCCGATGAGCGGGCCGCGCCGGGCGGGGAACCAGCGGCTGCCGAGCCGCAGGACGCTGATGAAGGTCATGGCGTCGCCGCAGCCGAGGAGCGCGCGGGAGGCGAGCGCCGTGCCGTAGGTGGGCGAGAGCGCGAAGCCCAGCTGGCCGAGGGTGAAGAGCGTGACGCCGATGGCCAGGACCTTCTTGGTGCCGAGCCGGTCGACCATGAGCCCGACGGGTATCTGCATGCCCGCGTAGACGAGCAGCTGGAGGATGGAGAAGGTGGAGAGCGCCGAGGCGTTGACGTCGAAGCGGTCGGCGGCGTCGAGTCCGGCGACGCCCAGGGACGTACGGAAGATGACGGCGACGAAGTAGACGGCGACGCCGACGCCCCAGACGAGGGCGGCGCGGCGGCCGCCGGGCGGGTCGCCGGGGAGGGTGACGGCGGAGCCGTACCCGTTCTGGCTGCCGCGAACCCGCCCCTTCCGCTTGTCGGGGCTCATCGGTCCTCTCCCCGGACCAGGACCTTGACCCAGCTGAGGTGCTGGCGGACGCAGGCGGCGGCGCCCTCGACGTCGCCCGCGCGGATCCGGTCGAGGATCTCGGCGTGCTCGGTGATGTTCTTGGCGATCCGGTCGGGCTGCGACTGCATCACGGCGACGCCCATGCGGAGCTGGCGGTCGCGGAGCTGGTCGTAGAGGCGGGAGAGGATCTGGTTGCCGGCGTGGCGGACGATCTCGGCGTGGAAGCAGCGGTCGGTGACCGCGACCTCCGCGAGGTCCCCGGCCTCCGCGCGCCGCTTCTGCTCCTCCAGGAGCTCTTCGAGCCGCTCGATCAGCACGGCCGACGCGGGAACGGCCCGGCGGACCGCGAACTCCTCGACGAGCAGCCGGGTCTCGACGACGTCGGCGATCTCCTGGGCGGAGACGGCCAGGACGAGGGCGCCCTTCTTCGGGTAGAGCTTGAGCAGCCCTTCCATCTCCAGCTTGAGCAGGGCCTCGCGGACGGGGGTCCGGGACACCCCCACCGCGAGTGCGAGCTCCCCCTCGGTGAGGAGGGTGCCGCCTTCGTAACGACGGTCGAGCACCGCCTGCTTGACGTGCATGTAGACGCGGTCTGCGGCTGGGGGTGCGGATGCCATGCGTACAGCTTAGATACAACAGAGGTGCAACAGGAGCCACCGTCCAGGATGCGGACGGGCGCCTCCGTGGATCCCGACGTCGCAGATCCATGCCGCACAACGAAACATCCGGTGGCGGCAGATGCCACCACCGGATGTCGTCACCGGATGTTTCACGTGAAACGGGCGAACCCGCCTACCGCATCGGGGAGATCGGGCCCAGGCGATAGCCGCTCAGGCCCAGGCGATGAGCCGCTCAGCCCCGGGTGATGAGCCGCTTCGGCTGCTCCAGGATCGCCGCGATGTCCGCGAGGAACTTCGAGCCGAGCTCGCCGTCGACCAGGCGGTGGTCGAAGGAGAGCGCCAGCGTCGTGACCTGACGCGCCTTCACCTTGCCCTTGTGGACCCACGGCTGGAGCTTGATCGCACCGACCGCGAGGATCGCGGCCTCGCCGGGGTTGAGGATCGGCGTACCGGTGTCGACGCCGAAGACGCCGACGTTGGTGATGGTGAAGGTGCCGCCCTGCATGGCCGCCGGGGTGGTCTTGCCCTCGCGGGCGGTGGCGACGAGCTCGCTCAGGGACTTCGAGAGCTCGGGCAGGGTCTGGGCGTGCGCGTCCTTGATGTTCGGCACGATCAGACCGCGCGGGGTGGCCGCGGCAATGCCCAGGTTCACGTACTGCTTGAGCACGATCTCCTGCGCCGCCTCGTCCCAGGCCGCGTTGATGTCCGGGTTCCGCTTCACCGCGACCAGCACGGCCTTGGCGATGAGGAGCAGCGGGTTCACCCGCAGGCCCGCCATGTCCTTGTCGGACTTCAGCTCCTCGACCAGCTTCATCGTCCGCGTGATGTCGAACGTCACGAACTCGGTGACGTGCGGCGCGGTGAAGGCCGAGCCGACCATCGCCGCCGCCGTCGCCTTCCGTACGCCCTTGATGGGGATACGGGTCTCCCGGGCGTCCGACGACACCACGGCCGCCGCGACGGGAGCCGGGGCCTGGGCCTGGGCCTGGGCCTGGGCCGGGGCGGCCACGGGGGCCGGGGCCGCGACGACCGGCGCGGGGGCGGGAGCCGCCGCCGCGTGGACGTCCTCGCGGGTGATGATGCCGTCCGGGCCGGTCGGGGTGACCGTCGCCAGGTCGACGCCGAGGTCCTTGGCGAGCTTCCGGACCGGCGGCTTGGCCAGCGGCCTGGCCGCGGCCGGAGCGTGCCCGTTGAGCTGCTCCGGTACGGAGGCGAGGACCGGGGCGGCCGTCACAGCCGCCGGGGCGGTGCCCGCCGGCGCCTTGCGCGGGCGGCGCTTGGTGGAGCTCGCGGCCACGCCGTAGCCGACGAGGACGGGCTGACGGCCCTTGGGCTCCTCGTCCTCGACCGCCGGGGCGGCCGGGGCCGCCACGACCGGGGCGGCCTCGGCCACCGGAGCGGCCTGCGCCGCCGGCGCCTCGGCCGCGGGGGCGTCTCCGCCGCCGACGTTCACCGAGATGATGACCTGGCCGACGTCGACCGTCGTCCCCTCGGAGAAGCGCAGCTCGTGCACGGTCCCGTCGAAGGGGATCGGCAGCTCGACGGCGGCCTTGGCCGTCTCGACCTCGCACACGACCTGTCCGTCGGTGACCGTGTCACCGACCTGGACGTACCACTTGAGGATCTCGGCCTCGGTGAGGCCCTCGCCCACGTCGGGCATCTTGAATTCGCGGATCGTCACGGTGCTCTCCTCAGTACGCCAGCGAGCGGTCGACGGCGTCGAGCACCCTGTCGAGGCCCGGCAGGTACTCCTCCTCCAGGCGCGCCGGCGGATACGGCGCGTGGTAGCCGCCGACCCGCAGGACGGGGGCCTCCAGGTGGTAGAAGCAGCGCTCCGTGATCCGGGCGGCGATCTCCGCGCCGGAGCCGAAGAACACCGGAGCCTCGTGGACGACGACCAGGCGGCGGGTCTTCTCGACCGAGGTCTGGATCGTGTCGAAATCGATCGGGGAGATCGAGCGGAGGTCCACGACCTCGATCGACTTGCCCTCCTCGGCGGCGGCCTCGGCCACCTCCAGGCAGGTCTTCACCATCGGGCCGTAGGCCACCAGCGTGAGGTCCGTGCCCTCGCGGGCGACCCGCGCCTTGTGCAGCTCGCCGGGGATGGCCTCGGTGTCGACCTCGCCCTTGTCCCAGTAGCGGCGCTTGGGCTCGAAGAAGATGACCGGGTCGTCGCTCTGGATCGCCTGCTGGAGCATCCAGTAGCCGTCGGAGGAGTTCGCCGGGGTGACGACCTTGAGGCCCGCGACGTGCGCGAAGAGCGACTCGGGGGACTCGGAGTGGTGCTCGACGGCGCCGATGCCGCCGCCGTACGGGATGCGGATGACGACCGGCATCTTCACGGTGCCGAGCGAACGCGCCCGGATCTTCGCCAGCTGCGTGACGATCTGGTCGTACGCCGGGAAGACGAAACCGTCGAACTGGATCTCCACGACCGGCCGGTAGCCGCGCAGCGCGAGGCCGATCGCGGTGCCGACGATGCCGGACTCGGCGAGCGGGGTGTCGATGACACGGTCCTCGCCGAAGTCCTTCTGCAGACCTTCGGTGATCCGGAAGACGCCGCCGAGCTTGCCGACGTCCAGGCCCATGATGAGGACCTTGGGGTCGGTCTCCAGGGCCTTGCGCAGCGACTCGTTGAGCGCCTTCGCGAGGGGAAGCTTCTGAACAGCCATGATTACTCGGCCTCTCCGTTCGCGAAGGACGCCTGGTAGGCGGCGAACTCCGCGCGCTCCTCGTCGACGAGCGCGTGCCCGTCCGCGTACACGTTGTCGAAGATCGCCATGTGCTCCGGGACGGGCATGGCGCGCACGACCTCGCGGACCTGCTTGCCGAGGGCCTCGCTCTCCGCCTCCAGCTCCTCGAAGAAGGCCGCGTCGGCGTGGCCCTCGTTCTCCATGTACGTCTTGAGGCGCTGGATCGGGTCCTTCGCCTCCCAGGCCTCGCGCTCCTCGTCCCGGCGGTACTTCGTCGGGTCGTCGGAGGTGGTGTGGGCGGCCATGCGGTAGGTGAACGCCTCGATGAGCGTCGGGCCCTCGCCGCGGCGGGCGCGCTCGAGCGCCCAGCGGGTGACGGCCAGGCACGCGAGGACGTCGTTGCCGTCGACGCGGACGCCGGGGAAGCCGAAGCCGGCGGCACGCTGGTAGAGCGGGACGCGGGTCTGCTTCTCGGTGGGCTCGGAAATCGCCCACTGGTTGTTCTGGCAGAAGAACACGACGGGGGCGTTGTAGACCGCGGAGAACACGAACGACTCGTTCACGTCGCCCTGGCTCGACGCTCCGTCGCCGAAGTACGCGAGCACGGCGGAATCCGCGCCGTCCTTGGCGATGCCCATGGCATAGCCCGTGGCGTGCAAGGTCTGCGAGCCGAGAACGATCGTGTACAGGTGGAAATTGTTGGTGCTGGGGTCCCAGCCGCCGTGGTTCACGCCACGGAACATTCCCAGCAGATTCGTCGGGTCGACCCCGCGCACCCAGGCGACGCCGTGCTCGCGGTAGGTGGGGAAGACGTAGTCGTCGTCCCGGAGAGCGCGGCCGGAGCCGATCTGCGCGGCCTCCTGGCCGAGCAGCGAGGCCCACAGGCCCAGCTCGCCCTGGCGCTGGAGGGACGTGGCCTCGGCATCGAAGCGACGGGTGAGGACCATGTCGCGGTAGAGACCGCGCAGTTCCTCGGCGCTCAGGTCGATGTCGTAGTCGGGGTGCTGGACGCGCTCTCCCTCGGGCGTCAGCAGCTGGACGAGCTCGGGCTCCGTCGCTACCGCCTCGGCGCGCGTGCTCGTCTTCTTGGTGGTGCTCGTGCTCGCGCTTGCGGTGCGCTTGGTGCCGCTGCTGCGTCGCGTCGTCTTGCGCGCTGCAGTGCTCTCCACGGTCACGTGCGTGCTCCTCCGTCGGTCCGGCCTCCGGGTTCGCCGGTAGACCAGTGCGGCTCTCCGCCTTATCCGTACCCTTCGCACGGGGTGGGTGCGATGCGGCCGGGGTCGGGCGTGACAGGTGCCCCGGCGAGAGCCCTGTTCTAGGCACGTTACCCACAGCGCGGCATTCCCGCGAAACCCCACTTGACCTGCGATTTTGCTTGGATTTCCAAGTAAATCGAGAAAAGTGGGAACAGTCGCTGGTCAGCGCGTCGGCAACGGCCAGAGGGGCCGCCGGAACATCCGGCACGTTATCCCGCGCACCCCGGGCGCGGGAAGAGCCAATATGTGAGACTGACCAGGTGCGCGAAGAAGGAAAAATCCGGGTATTTCTGCTGGACGACCACGAAGTCGTCCGGCGCGGCGTCCACGAGCTGCTCTCCGTGGAAGACGACATCGAGGTGGTCGGCGAGGCCGGGACGGCGGCAGACGCGCTGGTCAGGATCCCTGCGACCCGACCCGACGTCGCCGTGCTCGACGTCCGGCTGCCGGACGGCAGCGGTGTGGAGGTGTGCCGTGAGATCCGATCGCAGGACGAGGACATCAAATGCCTGATGCTCACCTCGTACGCCGATGACGAGGCGCTGTTCGACGCGATCATGGCCGGGGCCTCGGGATACGTCCTCAAGGCCATCCGGGGCAACGAACTGCTGAACGCCGTGCGGGACGTGGCGGCCGGCAAGTCGCTGCTCGACCCGGTCGCGACCGCCCGCGTCCTGGAGCGGCTGCGTGACGGCAACAACCCGAAGGGCGACGACAAGCTCGCCAACCTGACCGACCAGGAGCGCAAGATCCTGGACCTGATCGGCGAGGGCCTGACCAACCGGGTCATCGGCGAGCGGCTCCACCTTGCGGAGAAGACCATCAAGAACTACGTCTCCAGCCTGCTGTCGAAGCTGGGCATGGAGCGGCGTTCACAGGCTGCGGCGTACGTGGCCCGGCTCCAGGCCGAGCGCCACTGAGGCCCGCGCGGCCCCGGCGCCTCCCGTGCCTCACCCGTACGGAGCAGCCCGGGGCCGACGGCCAGGATTCGGGACCTACGTCCCCATGAAGGCGGGGCAGGGGCCCCTTTTCCGACACACTGCCGGTGCCGGAGAGTGGAAGCCATGTCCACCGAGGAGATCCGCGCCATCGAGTTGCTCGGCCGAGTGTCGTACGGCCGGGTGGCGACGAGCATGCGGGCGATGCCCTTCGTCGCACCCGCCCGCCACATCGTGACCGACGGACGCGTCCTGATCCGGATGCACCGAGGACTCGGCTACCACCGCGCCTGCAACGGCAGCGTCGTCGCGTACGGCGCGGACAACTTCAACACCGGAGCCCAGAAGATCTGGTCCGTGCAGTTCACGGGCACGGCGGAGATCGTGGAGCCGACCGAGGAGCAGCTCGCGGCCTTCGGGCCCGAGCCCCGGGCCGTGGACGACGAGCCCTTCGACCCGGTCTACCTGCGGATCGAACCGCAGTTCGTGACCGTGCACGAGCTCGACTACACGGACGGCCGGCCCGCCGGGTCCTCCGGCCGCCCCGTCGAGCTGCACTCCACGGACCACTCCACGGAGCGCCCCCTGGACCACTCGTTGGAGCGACACCTCCACCACGTAGCGTGATCTAACATCTGCGGAGTGCCGCGCTCATCTGCAACCCTCGCTCCGCCCGTCGGCGTCCTCCTTCGCCGCTACGCGGCCGCGGGCGAGCCGCTCTCCTGCGAACCCGTGGCCCAGGGCCTCCTGAACCGCGGCTACCGCCTCTCCACCACGCGCGGCCGCTACTTCCTCAAGCAGCACCTGGACGCCCCCACCGCCGACCGCGCCACCATCGTCCGGCAGCACCGCGCCACCCAGCGCCTGCACGCCCTGGGCCTGCCCGTGGCCCCGCCGCTCGCCGACAGCCGGGGCCGTACGGTCGCGGTCGTCGACGGCCTCTGCTACGCCCTGCACCCGTGGATCGACGGCCGGCACCGCGACGGCACTCAGCTCTCCACCGGCGGCTCCCGCCGCCTCGGCGCCCTCCTGGGACACGTCCACACCTGTCTGGAGCGGGTCATGGAGTCCCCGCCGCCGGGCGGCGAGCACGAGAGCGCCCGTCCCGAGGACACCTTCCACGCCATCGAGGAGCTGATCCGCCTCGCCCGCGCGCACCGGCCCCACGACAGCTTCGACGCGCTCGCCGAGCACCGGCTGCGGGAGCGCCGCCGGCTGCTCGCCCAGCACGCCCACCACCGGCCGCCGCCGGCCGCCGCGTCCGGCTGGGTGCACGGCGACTTCCACCCGCTGAACCTGCTCTACCGGGGCGCCGAGCCCGCCGCGATCGTCGACTGGGACCGCCTCGGGGTCCGCCCGCGGGCCGAGGAGGCGGTCAGGGCGGCCGCCATCTTCTTCGTACGGCCCGGGGGCGAGCTGGCCCTGGAGAAGGTGCGGGCGTACGCGCGGGCGTACCGGCGGGCGACGGGCGCCGACGGTGCCGAGCTGGCCGCGGCGGCGCACCGGGTGTGGTGGGAGCGGCTCAACGACTTCTGGACCCTGCGCTGGCGCTACCAGCTGCACGACCGAAGGGCCGACCCGCAGTTTCCCGCGGTGTCGGCCCTGGCGGTCTGGTGGACCCGTGAGTACGACGCCGTGCGTGACGCCTTCGCCGGCTGAGCGGGCGGAAGGCGCCGTGCACCCCACGGGACACGGCGACCGGCGGGTCAGCCGGCCGTGGTGGCGCCGCCCGTCGGCGGGTTGTCCGGGTTGCCGCCGTCGTCGGTGGGATCACCGGTCGGGTCGACCGGCGGCTCCGTGGTGCCCGTCGGATCCGTCGTCGGCTCGGTCGCCGGGTCCGTCGTCGGAGGCTCGGTCGTCGGAAGCTCCGTCGTCGGGTCCGTCGTCGGAGGCTCGGTCGTCGGAGGCTGTGTGGTCGGCGGCTGCGTGGCCGGCGGCTGCGTCCACGGCGGCTGCGTGGCGCCGCCCCCGGTCGACGTGTCCGGGTCCTGCGTCTGCTCGTCCTCGGTGGAGGGCTCGTCCGAGGGGGTGGGCTCCTCGGAAGCGGTCGACGGCGAGTTGGAGATCGACGACTTCGTCGGCGTGGGCGTCCCCGCCTCGCCGTCCTTCGCCTTGTCTATGGCGTACACGACACCCGCGACGACCGCGATCAGCGCGAGCGCGATGAAGAGGGCCAGCTTGCCGCGGCCGCCCCGGCCGCCGCCGTTCGAGCCGTACGCCCCGTCCTGGCCGTAGCCGCCGGTGCCGCCCGTGCCGCCGTCGTAGCCGCCGTACCCGCCGACGCCCCCGTCGTCCGGGTTCATCTGCGGAAGGATCCGGCCCTGCGCGGTCTCGCCGTGCGTCGGGTGACCCATCGCGGTCGTCGCGGCCATCCCGCCGACGGGCGTGTGCCCGCCGTCGTGCATGTCGACGGGACCGGTGTTCCACGTGCCGACGTGGCCGCCCTGCTGCTGGAGCATCTGCAGGCTGTACTGGATGAGCCCGCGCATCTCCTCGGCGCTCTGGAACCGGTCGTCCGGGTCCTTCGCGAGGGAGCGCATCACCAGGCCGTCGAGCTCCGGCGGCACGCTCGGCGTCACCTCGGACGGCGGGACCGGCGCGTCCTGCACGTGCTGGTACACGACGGAGAGCGGCGTCTCACCCGTGAAGGGGGGCCGCAGCGCGAGCAGTTCGTAGAGCAGGCAGCCCGTCGCGTACAGGTCGGAGCGGTGGTCGACGGCCTTGCCGAGCGCCTGCTCCGGGGAGAGGTACTGCGGGGTGCCCATGACCATGCCGGTCTGCGTCATCGTCGACTGCGCGCCGTGCAGGGCACGGGCGATGCCGAAGTCCATGACCTTCACCGCACCGCTGTGCGTGATGATCACGTTCGCCGGCTTGATGTCGCGGTGCACGATGCCGTGCTGGTGCGAGTACGCCAGCGCCTCCAGGACGCCGGAGACGATGATGAGCGCCTGCTCGGGGCCTGGTGCGTCGGCGCTGATCAGCAGGTCACGGATGGTGCGGCCCTCGACCAGCTCCATCACGATGTACGGCACGGGCCGGCCGCCCACGAGGTCCTCGCCTGAGTCGTACACGGCGACGATGGCGTGGTGGTTGAGCCCGGCGACCGACTGCGCCTCACGGGTGAAGCGCGCCTTGGAGACCGGATCCTCGGCGAGATCGGCGCGGAGGAGCTTCACCGCCACCGTGCGCCCGAGGCGCACGTCCTCGGCGGCGAACACCTCGGCCATGCCGCCGCGGCCCAGACGGTGCGTCAGCCGGTAGCGTCCGTCGCCGACGACACCACCGACGCCCCACGATTCCGCTGCCGCGTCCGGCACACCGCCACCTGCTCCGGATTCGGGTGCCATCAGTCCTCGCCGTCGTCTGTCGTGCCGTGTCCAGTCGTCACGCTACAGGCTCCGTACGACATCACGGTCCGCGGTTGACCGGCCATCCAACCCCGTCCACGTACACCTGTGCAAATTCGACGGGTTTCCCCGGACACTTCCGGAACGCTTCGCCGAGGCGACCTGTGCAGAGGGTCACGGAACGGGCACGCGGCTTGACGTGTCGGTGCCCTGGGGCAGACTTGGCCAGGAAAATTCCGGAATTCGACGCCGCCACGCGCGCGTATGGGGGAAGCACAGATGAGCCAGGACGGCGCACAGGGCCGCTATGCGGGCGGTTCGGTAGCGGGCGGCCGGTACCAGCTGCGCGACCTCCTCGGCGAGGGCGGCATGGCGTCGGTGTACCTGGCCTACGACAGCGCCCTCGACCGGCAGGTGGCGATCAAGACCCTGCACACGGAGCTCGGCCGGGAAGCGTCGTTCCGCGAGCGGTTCCGGCGCGAGGCCCAGGCCGTCGCAAAGCTGTCGCACACGAACATCGTCTCGGTCTTCGACACCGGCGAGGACACCCTCGACGGCGCCGTCATGCCGTACATCGTCATGGAGTACGTGGAGGGGCAGCCGCTCGGCTCGGTCCTCGCCTCGGACGTGCGGCAGTACGGCGCGATGCCCGCCGACAAGGCGCTCAAGGTCACGGCCGACGTGCTGGCCGCCCTGGAGGTCAGCCACGAGATGGGCCTGGTCCACCGGGACATCAAGCCGGGCAACGTGATGACGACCAAGCGCGGCGTGGTCAAGGTCATGGACTTCGGCATCGCGCGGGCCATGCAGTCCGGGGTCACGTCGATGACCCAGACCGGCATGGTCGTCGGCACCCCTCAGTACCTCTCCCCCGAGCAGGCCCTCGGCCGCGCGGTGGACGCCCGCTCCGACCTCTATTCGGTCGGCATCATGCTCTTCCAGCTGCTGACGGGCCGCCTCCCCTTCGACGCCGACTCGCCGCTGGCCATCGCGTACGCGCACGTACAGGAGGAGCCGGTCGCCCCGTCCACCGTCAACCGCGCGGTGACGCCGGCGATGGACGCGCTCGTCGCCCGGGCGCTGCGGAAGAACCCGAACGAGCGGTTCCCGAGCGCCGCGGCCATGCGCGACGAGTGCCTGCGGGTGCTCTCGGCCGGTCAGACCGGTGCCCCGATGATCGTCCAGGGCGGTCCCGTCAGCAGTGGCTCGGGCGTCGGCTCGGCGGTCTTCCCGCCGATCGGCCAGACCCCGCCGTCGGCCCCGCAGCCCGGCCCGCACGGCGTGCAGCAGCCGTACCTCCCGCCGACGCCGCAGCCCGGACCGTACGGCCCGGCGACCCCGGCGCCCGGCCCCTCCTACGGGTATCCGCAGCAGGCCCCGACGCCCGCGCCGGTCTACCAGACCGCGCCGACCCCCTCGCCGTACGCCCCGGGCCCGATGCACACGCCGGCTCCCGTGCCCGCTCCCGCCCACGTCCCGACGGGCGGCGGCTCCCGCCGGAACACCCCCGTGCTCGTCGGCGCCGTCCTCGTCGCGCTCCTCGCGATCGGCGGCCTGGTCTTCGTGCTCAACCAGAAGGACGACCCGGGCACGAACGCGGGCGGCACGGGCGGCGGCACCGGCGGCACGGAGCAGACCGAGACGGCGAAGCCCGGGCACAAGGGCCCGGACCTGACCAAGGCAATCGACGTCAAGAAGTGCACCCAGCCCTCGGAGTCGAGCGACGACCCCGCCAAGTTCGAGGTCCCGAACTTCACGTACAAGAACATCGTGTCGGTGAAGGCCTGCATCCAGGCGGCCGGGTGGAAGATCACGACCCAGCGCCCGGTCGACGAGGCGACCTACGGCGAAGGAACGGTCCTGGAGCAGTACCCGCCGGCGGGCGAGGACATCACCGACGAGGACGCCGAGTTCACCCTCAACATCTCCACGGGCAACCCGCCGCAGTAGTACGGACGGCTGGTGGGCACGGCCGCACGGCCGTGCCCCCACCCCCACCCCCACCGACCCCGTCCCGGATGCCGGAAGTGTCCCGGCATGTGACGCTGAGTCGACACCTCGGCGGCTCGGTACGGGAGGGGGTCACCCGGTGACTCCAGCACTCCGCAGGGCACGGGCGCGGGCCCTCGGCCCCGCGTTCGCCTGCACGTTCGCCTGCGCGTTCGCCCTCTGTGCCGCGCCCCTGGCGTACGCGGCGGAGGCCCCCAGCGGTACGCGCGTGGTCGCGCCGACCACACCCCCCGCGCCGCCCCCGCCGACCACCCCGGCCACCCCGTCCGGGCCCACCGCACCGACCGGGCCGCCCACCACGGAGACCGCGCCCTCCACCGCGACGCCTTCCGGCCCCGCCACGCCCCCCTCCACCCCCGCCCCCGGGACCGGCTCCGCCTCGCCCGGGCGCACCGGCGTCCCCGGCACACCCGTCCCCCCGGCGCCCGCGCCGACCGGCACCGCCCCGTCCTCCGCGACCGGCGCGCCGAGCGCCACGCCCACCGACGCCCCCGCCCCCAGCGGCTCCGCCTCCCTGGCGGGCCGGCCGGCCGCCGAGGGCCACCCGCGGCCCGGCCGCTCCGAGACGGCGCCCGCCGGGACGCCGAGCCCCACACCTCCGTCGCCCGGCCCCCCTCGTACCAGGACGGCAACAGACTCCGGCGCGGACGAGGCCGTCGAGGAGGACGTCGAAGCGGTACGCGAGGAGGACGAGGTCCTGACCGAGGTGGCGCCCGCGACCCGGCCCGCCGCCGCGCCCGGGACGGCGGCCGAGGCCGTGCCCACCCTCGTCGACCAGCGGATTCCCGTCCTCACCCTGGGGGTGGGGCTGGCCCTGATGGGCCTCGGGATCGGTTTCCTGGGGCTCCGTATGCGGCGCCGCTGAGCCGTCCCGATCGCCGGGGTCCCCCTTGAGTCGGACTTTCCGCTTCCGTCTCAGGACGGTTGTCGGGGAGCACATACTCGGTATACATACTGAGTATGTCGATCCGCCACGGGCTCCTCGCCCTCCTCGAACGCGGCCCTCGCTACGGCTCCCAGCTCCGTACGGAGTTCGAGTCCCGCACGGGTTCCACCTGGCCGCTCAACGTCGGCCAGGTCTATACGACCCTGAACCGGCTGGAGCGCGACGGCATGGTCGCGCAGGGGGGCCAGGACGAGGCGGGGCACGCGCTCTACGCGATCACCGAGGCCGGCCTCGCCGAGCTCAGGACCTGGTTCGAGAAGCCGGTGGACCGCACCAGCCCCGCCCGTGACGAGCTGGCCATCAAGCTCGCCATGGCCGTCGGCGCACCCTGCGTCGACATCCGCGACGTCATCCAGTCCCAGCGCCGGCACACCGTGAAGGCGATGCAGGACTACACCCGGCTCAAGGCCCAGGCGCTCGTCGCCGTCGAGAGCGGGGGTGCGCGGGAACGGGACGACGTGGCCTGGCTGCTCGTCCTGGAGCAGCTGATCTTCCAGACCGAGGCCGAGGCGCGCTGGCTGGACCACTGCGAGGCCCGGCTGATCCGCCTGTCGGCGACGGCGGCTTCCACGCCCACGCCCAAACCCGCACCTGCACCCGCACCCGCGTCGCCGCCTGCTCCTCTCTCGACTCCGGCTCCGGCTCCGGCTCCCGCCGACGCAAGCACCACGACGACCACGGGCAGGGCGCGCTGACCGCACGGTCGCGCCCCGCCCCGTACCGCTGTCGCACCACCTTCCACCGCTCGCTTTCCACCGCTCGCTCCGTACCCGGCCGACCGCCGCGTACGTCCAAGGGGGACCCCTCCATGTCCACACAGCAGCCCGTGCTGCAGCTCCAGAACCTGACCCGTGTCCACGGCTCGGGCGCCACCGAGGTGCACGCCCTGCGCGGGATCGACCTCGCCGTGTACCCCGGTGAACTCGTCGCCGTCATGGGCCCGTCCGGCTCCGGAAAGTCCACGCTCCTCACCATCGCCGGCGGCCTGGACACCCCGACCTCGGGTCATGTGATCGTCGAGAACACCGACATCACCACCGCGAGCGTCAAGGAGCTCGCCGCCCTGCGCCGCCGCAGCATCGGGTACGTCTTCCAGGACTACAACCTCATCCCGGCGCTCACCGCCGCCGAGAACGTCGCCCTGCCCCGCGAGCTCGACGGCACCTCCGCCCGCAAGGCACGCGTCGAGGCCCTGGCCGCCCTGGAGGAGATGGGGCTCGGCCACCTCGCCGAGCGCTTCCCCGACGAGATGTCCGGCGGCCAGCAGCAGCGCGTGGCCATCGCCCGCGCCCTCGTCGGCGACCGCCGTCTCGTCCTCGCCGACGAGCCGACCGGCGCCCTCGACTCCGAGACCGGCGAGTCCGTGCTCGCCCTGCTCCGCTCCCGCTGCGACGCGGGCGCCGCCGGTGTCCTGGTCACCCACGAGCCGCGGTTCGCCGCCTGGGCCGACCGCGTCGTGTTCCTGCGGGACGGCGCGATCGTCGACCAGACCGTGCGCAGCGAGGCCGACTCCCTCCTCTCGGGCCAGGTGGCGGAGGCGTGAAGACCTGGTTCCACTCCTGGCGGGCCGCGATCCGCATCGCCCGCCGCGACGCCTGGCGTTCCAAGGGCCGCAGCGCCCTCGTCCTCGCGATGATCGCCCTGCCCATCCTGGGTGTCAGCGGGCTCGATCTGACCTACCGCAGCTCCGAACTGTCCGCCGCCGAGAAGGCGGAGAGGTCGATGGGCACGGCCGACGCGATATTCCGGGACTCCGATTCCGAGGGTGTTCCGATCCTCCAGGACCCGCTGGGCGAGATGTACACGCCGGTCAAGGACTACAAGAACGAGCCCTGGCCGAACGGCCCCACCGACGTCACCAAGGCGATCCCGGCGGGTTCCACGGTCCTCACGGACCGCTCCGGCGGTGCGAAGCTGACCACGGCTCACGGTCTGCTGTCCGCCGAGGTCCGTGAGCTGAAGGCGTCCGACCCGGTCACCCGCGGCATCACGACCCTGCTCGACGGGCGTTTCCCGGAGAAGAACGACGAGGTCATGGCGACCTCGCACTTCCTGGAGGTCAGCGGTCTGTCGGTCGGATCGACCCTTTCCGCCCGCAACTTCGACCGTACGTATCGGATCGTCGGCTCCTACGAACTTCCCGACGCGCTCGCCGTCGACCAGGTCAACGCCCTGCCGGGCGCCTTCCTCACCGCGTACGCGACGGCGGTCGAGAAGTCCGGTCTGCCGAAGCCCGACACCTCCACCACGTACCTGGTGAAGGCGTCCGGTGGTTTCACGTGGAACACCGTCCAGCAGATCAACACCAAGGGCGTGGTCGTCACCTCGCGGGCCGTCATGCTCGACCCGCCGGCCGAGTCCGAGGTGCCGCTGTACGCGAAGGACGGCTGGGGCACGTACGACTCCAGCCCGGCGTCCGACGCCGCCGCGCTCGCCGCCCTCGCCACTGTCGTCGGCCTGGCGATGCTGGAGATCTGCCTCCTCGCCGGACCGGCCTTCGCGGTCGGCGCCCGCCGCTCGCGCCGCCAGCTCGGTCTGGTCGGGGCCAACGGCGGTGCCCGCAGCCACATCCGGGCCATCGTGCTGAGCGGTGGTCTCGTCATCGGCGTCGCCGCGGCCGTCGTCGGCACGGTCCTCGCCGTGATCCTCACGCTGCTGCTGCAGCCGGTCCTCGAAGACGTGATGAACCAGCGGTTCGGCGCCTTCGACATCCGGCCGCTCGAACTGCTCGGCATCGCGCTGCTCGCCGTGCTGACCGGTCTGCTCGCCGCCATCGTCCCGGCGATCACGGCCTCCCGGCAGACCGTCCTCGCCTCGCTCACGGGCCGGCGCGGTGTCCGCCGCAGCAGCCGCGTCCTGCCCCTGATCGGCCTCGCGGCCATTCTGCTCGGCGTCGCCCTCGCGCTCCTCGGCTCGACGGTGACCGAGTCGTTCATGATCGTCGCGGGCGGTTCCGCCATCGCCGAGCTGGGCGTCGTCGCCATGACCCCGGCCCTGGTGGGCCTCTTCGGCCGGTCCGGACGCTGGCTGCCGCTCTCCCCGCGGCTCGCGCTGCGGGACGCCGTCCGAAACCGGGGGCGTACGGCACCGGCCGTCGCCGCCGTCCTCGCCGCCGTCGCGGGCACGGTCGCCGTCTCCACCTTCATGGCCAGCAGTGAGGCCCAGCAGAGGGCCTCGTACGAGGCCAGGCTGCCGCACGGGGCGGTCTCCGCCTACGTCCTGGAGGAAGGCGGCCGGGACGTCCCCGCGGTCCGCGACGCCGTCCAGCGCCTCCTCCCCGTCGACGTCCGCGCCGACGTCGAGCGGGTCTCGGTCGGCAAGCCCGGCTGCTCCCTGTGGGGCAACGGCCCGGGCTGCGGCCGGTACGAGGTCATGATCCCGCCGGCGAACGAGTGCCCGATGTACGGCACCTCCCTGCCCGGCGGCACCGACCCCAGCGAGAAGTACACCCCCGAACAGCGCCGGAAAATGCTCGCCGAGGACTGGCGGTGCAACCAGTCCTCCGGCGGCGGCTGGGTCTTCGTCGACGCCGGTCTCCTCGTCGGCGACGCGAAGCTCCTCCAGGTCCTCGGCATCGACGACCCGGGTGCCGTGAAGGCCCTCGCCGAAGGCAAGGTCGTCACCTTCTCCCGGACCGAGATCGCCAAGGACGGCACCGTCGGGATCAAGCAGATCACCGACATCGCCGCCGCCGACAAGGCCTCCGAGAAGGGCCTGCCCGCACCCGGCAAGGTCAGCAGGATCCCCGCCTACATGGTGCCCGGGGACAAGGAGTCCTACGGCGTCAACGTGGTGATGACCCCGGCCACCGCCAAGGCCGCCGGTCTGTCCACCGTGCCCGCGGGCTCGTACTTCAGCACCGAGCGGATGCCGGACAGCGAGCAGCGCCAGAAGCTCGACGGCGAGCTCGCCAAGCTCGGCAGCAACGTCGAGCTGCACGTCGAGGAGGGCTTCGTCAGCGACGACAGCCTCTTCCTGATCGCGCTGGCCGTCTTCGCCGGCCTCGTCACCATCGGCGCCGCCGGCATCGCCACCGGTCTCGCCCAGGCCGACGCCGAGGCCGACCTGAAGACGCTCGCCGCCGTGGGCGCCCCGCCCCGGGTCCGCCGTACGCTCAGCGGCTTCCAGTGCGGAGTCGTCGCGGCGATGGGCGTGATCCTCGGATCGGCGGCCGGGGTGCTGCCGGCGATCGGGCTCCGGCTCACCGAGGAACGCGAGGCGGTCCGCTACTACGAGCAGGCCATCGCGGAGGGCTGGGACAGCGGCCTGTCGGGCCCGCCGTACATCCCGATCGTCATCCCCTGGGAGACGCTGGCCGGTCTCCTCGTCGCCGTACCGCTCGGCGCCGCGCTCCTCGCCGCGCTCGTGACCCGCTCGCGCGGCGCACTGGCCCGGCGCGCGGCGACCTGACAGACCCGGCCCGGCCGGTCCGTTGCGTTCCTGTGCCCCTGTACGAGGGTGGATCACCCTCGTACAGGGGCACACCGTGTGGTGAGGCATGTGTGCGAGAGAATGGCGGCATGGAGATGCCGAGGAATGACAGGTCGCAGGAGAGCCCCCAGGTCCTCATCGTGGGACAGGACGGAACGGCGCTCGGCGGCGCTCAGGGTGACGACGAATCCCGCGAGGTCCCGGTGACGGAAATGGTCGAGCAGCCTGCGAAGGTCATGCGGATCGGCAGCATGATCAAGCAGCTCCTGGAGGAAGTACGAGCGGCCCCTCTCGACGAGGCCAGCCGCGTCAGGCTCAAGAACATCCACGCCAGCTCCGTGAAGGAGCTGGAGGACGGGCTCGCGCCCGAGCTGGTCGAGGAACTGGAGCGGCTCTCCCTGCCGTTCACGGACGAGGCGGTGCCCTCCGAGGCGGAACTGCGGATCGCACAGGCCCAGTTGGTGGGATGGCTGGAAGGCCTCTTCCACGGCATCCAGACGGCCCTGTTCGCCCAGCAGATGGCGGCCCGCGCCCAGTTGGAGCAGATGCGCCGGGCGCTGCCGCCGGGCGCCTCGCAGGACGATGACGACGACGACCGCGGCCACGGCCACGCCGTCCGCTCGGGCCCGTACCTGTAGGGCGAGTCCGACGTCGCAAGAGGAGGGGCCCGGCACATCCCGTGCCGGGCCCCTCCTGCATGTCCGGCGAATCAGCCGCGCGGCGCCAGCAGCAGCACCTTGCCGACATGGTCGCCGGACTCCAGCACCCGGTGCGCCTCGGCGGCCTCCGGCATCGGCACCGTCCGGTCGACGACCGGCCGGACCGTGCCCGCACCGATCAGCGGCCAGACGTGCTCGCGGACGGCCGCGACGATCGACGCCTTCTCGTGCGGCGGGCGGGAGCGCAGCGTGGTCGCCATGACCGCCGCCCGCTTGGCGAGCAGCGCCCCCAGGTTCAACTCGCCCTTCACGCCGCCCTGGAGCCCGATGACGACCAGCCGGCCGTTGACGGCCAGCGCCTTCACGTTCCGCTCCAGGTACTTGGCGCCGACGATGTCCAGGATGACGTCCGCACCGGCCCCGTCCGTCGCCTTGTGCAGCTCCTCGACGAAGTCCTGCTCGCGGTAGTCGATGAGGACGTCCGCGCCGAGTTCGGCGCAGCGGGCCAGCTTCTCCGGGCTCCCGGCCGTGACCGCGACCCGCGCCCCGACCGCCTTCGCCAGCTGGATCGCCATCGTCCCGATCCCGCTCGCCCCGCCGTGCACGAGCAGCGTCTCGCCGGGCCGCAGGTGGGCGATCATGAAGATGTTGGACCAGACCGTGCAGGCGACCTCGGGGAGCGCGGCGGCCGTGGCCAGGTCGACGCCGTCGGGCACCGGCAGGAGCTGGCCGACCGGAACGACGACCTTCTCCGCGTAACCGCCGCCGACGAGCAGCGCGCAGACCTCGTCGCCGACGGACCAGCCGGAGACCCCGGGCCCGAGCGCGGTGATCCGTCCCGAACACTCCAGACCGGGGTACGGGGAACTGCCCGGCGGCGGGTCGTAGAAGCCCTGCCGCTGGAGCAGGTCGGCGCGGTTGACGGCGCTCGCCACCACCTCGACGAGGACCTCGCCCTCGCCGGGCACGGGATCGGGCACCTCCGCCCAGACGAGCGCCTCGGGACCGCCGGGTTCCGGAATCGTGATCGCATGCATGGCGGCGAGGCTACTCCGGCGGTCGGTGCTCAGTCCCGCACGCTCAGTCCTGCGGCGGCGTCGTGAGCGGGGTCACCGGCGTGGCGCGCACGATGGTGATCACCCGGTCGGTGGGCTGGAGCGGGCTGGCGGCCTTGTCGTCGTAGCTCAGCAGCCGGTGGCCGCGGAGCACGCTCACCACCAGGTCCTCGGTCTCCCGCACGCTCTTGCCCACCTCGGCCTTGGTCACCGGCCGCTCGACGAGGTCGAGGCCGGAGCCCTGCTGGATGAGGTCCTCCATCACCGTGCCGGCGCTGGGGCTCAGCACGGAGAGGCCGAGCAGCCGGCCGGCGGCGCTGGCGCTGGTGATGACCGCGTCCGCACCGGACTGCCGCAGCAGCGGCGCGTTCTCCTCCTCGCGGACCGCGGCGACGATCTTCGCGCCCCGGTTGAGCTGGCGGGCGGTCAGGGTGACCAGGACGGCCGTGTCGTCGCGCTGGGTGGCGATGACGATCTGCCGGGCCCGCTGCACCTCGGCCCGGAGCAGGACGTCGCTGCGCGTCGCGTCGCCGATGACGCCGACGAACCCGTCCGCGTTCGCCGTCTCGATCACCTTGTTGGAGGGGTCGACGATGACGATCTGGTCCTTGCTCAGACCGGTCGCGCAGAGGGTCTGGATCGCGGACCGCCCCTTGGTGCCGAAGCCGACGATGACGGTGTGGTCGCGCAAGGTGGACCTCCAGCGATTCAGCCGGAACTCCTCCCGGGTCCTCTCCGTGAGGACCTCCAGGGTGGTGCCGACCAGGATGATCAGAAACAGCACGCGCAGGGGCGTGACCAGCAGGATGTTGGCGAGCCGCGCCGAGTCGCTGTACGGGACGATGTCGCCGTAACCGGTGGTGGAGAGCGTCACGGTCGCGTAGTAGACGCAGTCGAGGAAGTCGAGCGTCTCGTTGGCGTTGTCGTGGTAGCCGGCGCGGTCGACGTACACGATGAGCACCGTCAGGAGCAGCACGCCGAGCGCCATGAGCAGCCGCTTGCCGACCTGGCGCAGGGGCCTCTCGACGACCCGGCGGGGGAGCCGGATCTGGGGACCCGCGATCCGCTCGTCCGCGTTGCGGGCCATCACGTCGCGGCTGGGAAGTTTCACGTGAAACACGCTCCTTGGGCCGGGGCGTCCCCCGCCTCCGTCGGCCAGGGCAGGCCGAGGATCTCCAGTGCCCGGCCCGGTCGGGCACCGCCGGGCGGGACGACGGCCAGGCCGTCGGCGGCGGCGATGCCACGGAGCATGGCCGGTCCGTTGTAGTGCAGCGGGACGGCCCGGTCGGCGCGACGGACGACCGGGACGAGCCGTGTGTCGTGGGGATGCCCCTGGACCTCGTCCTGGACGGGCACGCAGGTGGCCGGGGGCGGGGACGGCTCCCGGGGAGCGCCCACGAGGGCGGCGAGCAGCGGCTCGGCGAGGGTGAGGAGCCCGGAGACCGCCGCGAGCGGGTTGCCGGGGAGCCCGACGAGATGACGGGGGTCCGTGCCCGCGAGCCGGGCGAGGAGCATGGGGTGGCCGGGGCGGACCTTGACCCCGTCGACGAGGAGGGTGGCGCCCGCCGCGTCGAGCACGCGGTGCAGATGGTCGACCGGCCCGGCGGCGGTCCCGCCGGTGGTGATCAGCAGGTCGGCGGTGGAACCGGTGACGGCCGCGTACAGCTCCTCGGCGTCGTCGCCGATCCGGCGGGTGGCGAGGACCTCGGCGCCGAGCGCCTCCAGCCAGGGGCCGAGCATCGGGCCGAGCGCGTCACGGATGAGCCCCTCGTGGGGGAGACCCGTCGTGAGCAGCTCGTCGCCGAGGACCAGGATCTCCACCCGGGGGCGGGCGAGGACGGGAAGCGCGTCGTAGCCGGCGGCCGCGGCGAGACCGAGGACGGCGGGGGTCACGGCGGAGCCCGCGGGGAGCAGCTGGTCTCCGGCGCGGCACTCCTGGCCCCGGGGCCGGATGTCCTGTCCCCGCCGCACCTCGCGCAGGGCGTGCAGCAGGGGGCCGGGCGCGGGGGTGGTGTGGTCGACATGGTCGACGTGCTCGGAGTGGTCGACGCGCGCGGCGTTCTCGACGTGCTCGACGCGTGCGGCGTTCTCGACGTGTTGGTCGCGCGCGGCGTTCTCGACGTGCTCGACGCGTGCGGAGTGGTCGGCGTGCTCGCTGCGGATGACCGCTGTCGTCCCGGTCGGGACGCGGGCGCCGGTGGCGATCCGTACGGCCTCTCCGTCGGCCAGTACGGCCCCGGTGGCGTGGCCCGCGAGGACGGCGCCCGCTTCACGGACCGTCCAGGGGCCCGTCCCCGCGACGGCCCAGCCGTCCATGGCGGAGGTGTCGAAGGAGGGCAGGTCCGTGAGGGCCAGGAGCGGCCCCGCGAGGACCCGGCCGAGCGCCGCGCCGAGCGGGACGGCCAGCGGCTCGCGAGCGGCCTGCACGGCGCGGGCCGCGGAACCGGCCTCGGCGGCGGCCGCCCGCGCCGCGGGCCAGGCGGTGGCGCGGTGCGGCTGCTCGGCCGCCTGCGGGCGTGCGGAGGTGTCGGGTGCCACGAGGGCGGACTCCTTGAAGGTCATCCGGCCTCGTCCTGTTCGGCGGCCCAGCGCTTGGCGAGCTCCGCCGCCTTGCGGGCCGCCTCGGCGACCGCCTCGGGACCGCCCTCGGTGCCCGCGCGGGCCGCCGCGTAACCGACCAGGAAGGTGGTCAGGGGCGCGGCGGGGCGAGCCACTCCGTGGGCGGCGTCACGAGCCAGGTCCAGCAGCACGCCCGTGTCGACGTCCAGCTCGATGCCCAGTTCGTCCTTGACTGCGGTGATCCATTCGTCCAGCACGGTCCCATGCTCCCTGATGCGGGCCCGGGCCGCGGCGATGTCCTCCCAGGTGTCGCAGTCGAAGGAGGCGAGGGATCCGGCGGCGACCCGGGTGAGGCGGAGCCCCTCCGCGAGGTACCGCAACGGCATGTGGGCCAGACCGCGGTGATCGTGCGTGAGCCGGGTCAGCTCGCGTCCGAGCGGCGCGGCCCGGTACGCGGCGACGAGCGGCTGGTCCCGGCCGTCGGCGTCGGTGAGGAACGCCGCCTCCGCCTCGGGCGCCTCGGCGAGCGCCGCGAGGAGGCGCCGGACGGTGTCCCGGTCGAGGAAGGGCAGGTCGGCGGAGAGGACGAGGAGGACCTCGGCGTCCGTCTCGCGCACCCCGGCGGCGACGGCGGGCAGCGGGCCGCCGCCCGGCGGCTCCTCCCTGGTCCAGCGGACGGGGCGGACGGTCGGGCGCGGGTCCCCGACGACCACGGTCCGGCCGGCGTCGGGGCAGGCCGCGAGCACCCTGTCGAGGAGCGTCCGGCCTCCCACCCGTACTCCGGGCTTGTCGGAGCCGCCGAGGCGCCTGGCGGCGCCCCCGGCGAGCACGACGGCGTCGTATGCGGTGGTCACCCCAGCAGTATGGGCCGCCGGGCATCACGGCCGACCGGCCCGTCCCACCAAGAGAGACGGGCCGGGCCGGGACGGACGGGGTGTCAGACCGTGCGGAGCAGGACCGCGGGCTGCTCGACGCAGTCCGCCACGTACCGCAGGAAGCCGCCGGCCGTGCCGCCGTCGCAGACGCGGTGGTCGAAGGTGAGCGAGAGCTGCACCACCTGACGGACGGCCAGTTCGCCCTGGTGGACCCAGGGCTTGGGGATGATCCGGCCGACGCCGAGCATCGCGGCCTCGGGGTGGTTGATGATCGGCGTCGAGCCGTCGACCCCGAACACCCCGTAGTTGTTCAGGGTGAACGTGCCACCCGTCAGATCGGCCGGCGTGAGCGTGCCCTGCCGGGCGGACTCCGTGAGCCGGGCGAACTCCGCCGTGAGCGACTCGGCCGTCCGCGTCCCCGCGTCCCTGACCACCGGGACGACCAGACCGCGCGGGGTCTGGGCGGCGAAGCCGAGGTGCACGGCCGGCAGCCGGACGATCTCCCGGGCGGCCGTGTCCACCGTGGAGTTGAGCTCGGGGAACCGGGCCAGGGCGTGGGCGCAGATCCGGGCGAGGAGGGCGAGCAGCGAGATCTTCGGCCCGTCCGCCGTGTTCATGGCCCGCCGGGCCGCCATCAGCTCGGTCGCGTCGGCGTCGACCCAGCAGGTCGCGTCCGGGATCTCCGTACGGCTGCGCGAGAGCTTGTCCGCCACCACTCCGCGGAGCCCGCGCAGCGGAATCCGCTCCCCGGCCGCCGCGACGGAGGTCACCGCAGGGGAGACCGCGGGGCTCGCGGCGGGCGCCGGAGCGGCTGCCGCCCGCTCCAGGGCAGCGAGGGCGAGCTCCACGTCGGCCCGCAGGATCAGGCCCTCGGGCCCGGATCCGCGCACCTCCCGCAGGTCGAGCCCCCGGTCCCGGGCCAGCTTCCGCACGAGCGGCGAGATGACCGGCACCGGCCCGTCCTGCCCGGCGACGGGCACCGTGACGGACGCGGAGACAGGAGCGGCGACGGGCGCTGCGGGCTCCGGAGCCCGCACCGCGACCGGAGCCGGGGCCGCGGCCACAGCCGGAGCCGCGGCCGGGTTGTCGCGCAGCACGCGCCGGCGCCGGGCGGCGGGCCCCGCCGTGCCGTACCCGACGAGCACGTTGCCCGAGTACTCCGAGGAGACGGCGGACTCGGCGGCGGACCCACCCGCCGTGGGGGCCGCCTCCGGAGCCGCCTCCGCGAGCTCCTCCGGCACACCCGTCCCGCCCACGGCGACCGTCAGGAGCGGCGCGCCGACGGGCAGTTCGGTGCCCTCCTCGCCGTACCGGGCGGTGACGACGCCGCCGTACGGGCAGGGCACCTCGACCATGGCCTTGGCCGTCTCGACCTCGACGACCGGCTGGTCGATCGCGACGACGTCGCCGACGGCGACGAGCCAGCGGACGATCTCGGCCTCGGTGAGCCCCTCACCGAGGTCGGGCAGCTTGAATTCGAGCACCTGGGCCATCAGCTCTGCGCCTCCCACTGCAGCCGCGCCACCGCGTCCAGGACCCGGTCCACGCCGGGCAGATGGTGCCGCTCCAGCATCGGCGGCGGATACGGGATGTCGAAGCCCGCGACCCGCAGCACCGGCGCCTCCAGGTGGTGGAAGCAGCGCTCCATGACGCGCGCGGCGATCTCCGCGCCGGGGCCGGCGAAACCGGTCGACTCGTGGACCACGACCGCCCGGCCCGTACGCCGTACCGACGCGCAGACGGTCTCGTCGTCGAACGGCACGAGCGAGCGCACGTCGACGACCTCCAGGTCCCAGCCCTCGGCCTGGGCGGCCTCCGCCGCCTCCAGGCAGACCGGAAGCGACGGGCCGTAGGTGATCAGGGTGGCGCCGGTGCCCCGCCGCCGTACGACCGCCTTGCCGATCGGCTCGACGGGCGCGGGCGCCTCGGGCGACCAGTCGGACTTCGACCAGTAGAGCCGCTTCGGCTCCAGGAAGACCACCGGGTCGTCGGAGGCGATGGCCGCGCGCAGCAGCCCGTAGGCGTCCTCGACGGTCGCCGGGGTGACGACGTGCAGGCCCGGGGTGGCCGTGTAGTAGGCCTCGGAGGAGTCGCTGTGGTGCTCGACCCCGCCGATCCCGCCGCCGTACGGGACACGGATGACGATCGGCATCGGCATCGCGCCGCGCGTCCGGTTCCGCATCTTCGCCACATGGGAGATCAGCTGCTCGAACGCCGGGTAGGCGAAGGCGTCGAACTGCATCTCCACGACCGGCCGCAGGCCGTACATGGCCATGCCGACCGCCGCGCCGAGGATGCCCGCCTCGGCCAGCGGGGTGTCGGTGCAGCGGTCCTCGCCGAACTCCTTGGCGAGCCCGTCGGTGACCCGGAAGACACCGCCGAGCGTGCCGACGTCCTCGCCCATCACGTGGACGGTCGGGTCCTCGGCCATCGCGTCGCGCATGGCGCGCTGGAGCGCCTGCGCCATCGTCGCGGGCTTGGGCTTCCCGGCGGCACCGGCGGCCTTGGCCGCCTTGGCCGCCGAGGGGCCGGTCGTCGCGGTCGTCATCACGCCTCACCCTCGGCGTCGAGCTCGGCACGCAGCTGCGCCGCCTGCTCGCGCAGCTGTGCGGTCTGCTCCGCGTACACGTGGGAGAACAGGTCCATCGGGTCGAGCACCGGGTCGGCGTTCATCCGCTCGCGCAGGTCCGCCGCCATCGTCTCGGCGGCCTCGGCCGCCGCCCGCTTGCCGTCCTCGTCGAGCAGGCCGCGCTCCGTCAGCTCCCGTTCGAGAATCAGGATCGGGTCGTGCGCCCGCCACGTCTCGACCTCGCCGGCCGCGCGGTAGCGGGTCGCGTCGTCGGCGTTGGTGTGGGCGTCGATCCGGTACGTGACGGCCTCGACGAGGGTGGGGCCGCCGCCGCGCCGCGCGCGGGCCACGGCCTCGGTCAGCACCTGGTGCACGGCCACCGCGTCGTTGCCGTCGACCAGCCGGCCGGGCATCCCGTATCCGACGGCCTTGTGGGCCAGGGAAGGGGCGGCGGTCTGCTTGGCCAGCGGCACGGAGATCGCGAAGCCGTTGTTCTGCACGAAGAAGACCACGGGGGCCTTCCACACGGCCGCGAAGTTCAGCGCCTCGTGGAAGTCGCCCTCGCTGGTGCCGCCGTCGCCGACCATGGCGAGCGCGACCACGTCGTCGCCCTTGAGGCGGGCGGCGTGGGCGAGGCCCACCGCGTGCGGGAGCTGGGTCGCCAGCGGTGTGCAGAGCGGCGCGATGCGGTACTCGCGCGGGTCGTACCCGGTGTGCCAGTCGCCGCGGAGCAGCGTCAGGGCCTGCACGGGGTCCAGGCCGCGGGCGACCGCCGCCAGGGTGTCCCGGTACGAGGGGAAGAGCCAGTCCCGCTCTTCCAGGGCGAGGGCGGCGGCGATCTCGCACGCCTCCTGGCCGGTGGTGGACGGGTAGACGGCGAGTCTGCCCTGCTTGGTGAGCGCGGTGGCCTGCGTGTTGTACCGGCGGCCGCGGATCAGCTCCGCGTACAGCCGGAGCAGCAGCGCGGGGTCGGCGTCGGCCACGGCGTCCGTGCCGAGCACGCGCAGCGGCTCGGCGTCGGGCAGCAGCGGGGCGGGGTCGGTACGCGGCTGCCAGGCCGGCGGCGGGGTGGGCCGGTAGGCGGGAACGGCACCGGGCGGCTCTTGGACTGTCGAACTGCGCTGTTGCAACGAGTCCACCTCCTCGTGGGAGCGGGCATAAGACCCGAAGGCGGGTGGCGCGAGTGTGGCGCGCCTCACCTACCGATTGTTCGGTCGTGGAGGCATTTTGGCTACAGGCACCTCCAGCCTGTGGACAAACGGTTCTCCACAGCCTGGGATAGGAGCAGGTCGTCCACCGGAGAGAGGCGGGGGCACATGGCGGATGAACAAATGGCCGTCGACCGGAGCGGGGCTCCGGCCGACGCGACGGGCGAGGCACGGGGCCAGACGCCCGGCGGGGCACTCGGCGAGGCACTCGGCGGGACACTCGGCGGGACCGAGGCCGAGGTGCCCGGCGAGGCCCTGAGCGCGCCGATCGGCATGCCGACGGGCGTCCTGCCGGCACGCCCGCTGGACGCGATCGACCGCGACATCCTGAGGTTGCTGCAAACGGACGGTCGCGCCTCGGTACGGTCCGTGGCCGAGCGGGTGCACGTCTCCCGGGCCAACGCCTACGCGCGGATCAACCGGCTCATCGACGACGGGGTGATCCGCGGCTTCAGCGCCCGGGTCAACCACGAGCGGGCGGGGCACGGCGCCTCCGCGTACATCACGCTCAAGATCGTCCAGAACTCGTGGCGGACGGTCCGCGAGCAGCTCAGAGCGCTGCCGGGCGCCACACACATCGCACTGGTCAGCGGGGATTTCGACGTCCTGCTGCTCGTGCACACCCCGGACAACCGGACGCTGCGCGAGCTGGTGCTCACCCGGCTCCAGTCGATCCCCGAGGTGCTGTCGACCCGCACCCTGCTGGTCTTCGAGGAGACGGACCTCAACACCGACCACCGCCTCTGACACCCAAAAGCAGGACGGCCCCCGAAGGGGCCGTCCTGAAGCCGTCCACACGCCCACTCAGCGAGCCGTCCGCAGCCCGTCGAACGCCAGGTGCGCGACGGTCTCGGCGAGCTGCTCCCGCTCGCCCACCGCGTCCGGATGCGGCCGGTACCACTCCACCAGCGAGTTGATCATGCCGAAGAGGAGCCGGGTCGCCAGCCGGATGTCCACGTCCGCCCGCAGGTCCCCCTCGGCCGCCGCGGCCTTCAGCAGCTCGGCCACCCGGTGGTCGAACTCGCGCCGCCGCTCCATCGCCCACCGCTCGGTCGCGGTGTTGCCCCGCACCCGCAGCAGCAGCGTCACGTACGGCAGCTCCGCGATCAGCACCTCCACGGTCCGGCGCGTGACGTACTCGACCCGCTCGACGGCCCGGCCGCGTACCGCCCCCGGCTCGTCGAGCACCGCGAAGAGCCCGTCGAGCGCCCGGCTGACCGCCCGCCGCAGCAGCTCCTCCTTGCCGGACACGTGGTGGTAGATCGACGACTTGGAGATCCCCGCCGCCTTGGACAGGTGCTCCATGGAGGTGCCGTCGTAGCCACGCTCGTTGAAGACCCGCACGGCGACCGAGAGCAGCGTCTCGGGGGTGTACGTGTCGCGCTTCGCCGTCGTCATCGGCCTTCCTTCCCTATCCGGGCCGCATCGGCGCTTCCCTTGCGGGCGGAGGCCAGGCACGGCGCGTACCGTCCCGTCGGATAGCGCTTGTTCATCTCCGACAGCAGGTCGCACACCCGCATGTGCCCCACCTTCTCGGCCCACTCCAAGGGGCCGGCGGGATAGTTGACCCCGAGCCGCATCGCCGTGTCCACGTCCTCGGCGCTGGCGACGCCCCGGTCGACCGCGTCGGCCGCCAGATCGGCCAGCATCGCGACCGTACGGGCGACGATCATGCCGGGCACGTCACCGATCACGGACACCTGCTTGCCGAGCGCCTGGAAGAGGCCCACGGCCTCCGCGAGGACCTCGGGCGAGGTCCGCTCCCCGGTGGAGAGCACGATCCGGGTCGCGCGCGCGTAGTCGAGCGCGAGATCGAAGTAGATGATCTCGTCGCCGAAGTACTCGAAGGCGGTCTCGCCGTCCGCGAGGACGAGCTGGCCGCCGCCCGGCAGCACGACGGCCCCGTCGCCGCCCTTGCGGCGCACCTTGATCCCCGCCTCCTCGAAGAGGCCCACCAGCGCCTCGGCGGGCCCCAGGTCACCACGGACGACGATCTTCGCGGGCGCCTCCGCGGGCGGCGCGTTGTGCGGCTCGGGCCGCTCGGCGTCCTCCGCGTACGAGAACCAGCCCTGCCCCGTCTTGCGGCCGAGCCGCCCCGACTCCACGAGCCGGCGCTGTGCGAGCGAGGGCGTGAACTTCGGGTCCTGGTAGAAGGACTCCCAGACGGAGCGGGTGACGGCCTCGTTCACGTCCTGGCCGATGAGGTCCGTGAGCTCGAAGGGGCCCATGCGGAAGCCGCCGCACTCGCGCAGGGCGGCGTCGATCGTGGCCGGGTCGGCCGCGCCCTCCTCGAAGATCCGCAGCGCCTCCGCGTAGAAGGGGCGGGCGACCCGGTTGACGATGAAGCCGGGGGTGTCCGCGCAGCGCACCGGCGTCTTGCCCCAGCCCTTCACCGTCTCGTACGCGCGCGTGGCGACGTCCGCGTCGGTGGCGAAGCCGCTGACGACCTCGACGAGCGGGAGCAGCGGCGCCGGGTTGAAGAAGTGGAGTCCGACGAACCGGCCGGGCAGCCGCAGCCCACCCGCGATCGCGGTGACGGAGAGGGAGGAGGTGTTCGTGGCGAGGACGGTGTCGTCGCCGACGACCTTCTCCAGGTCGGCGAAGAGCTGCTGCTTGACGGGGAGGAGCTCGACGATCGCCTCGACGACGAGCGCCGCGTCGGCGAGCTCCGCGAGGTCCTCCGCCGCGTGCAGCCGACCGACGGCCGCCTCGCGCGCGGCGGCGTCCATCCGCCCCTTCTCGACGAGCCGGTCGAGGCGGGCGCCGAGGGCGGCCACGGCCTCCCCGGCCCGGCCGGGGGCACTGTCGTAGAGCCGTACGGGATGGCCGGCGACCAGCGCGACCTGGGCAATCCCCTGGCCCATGGTGCCGGTGCCGACGACGGCCACGGTGCGGTCCTGTGCGAGGGCGGTGATCTCACTGGCGGTCACGTCGTCGCTCCCCCTGACGGTCACGTTGGCGCTCATAGGAGTGATCCTCCCCGATGGGTTTTCCACAGGATCGACGGACCCCCTTGTCCCGACCGATCGTTCGGTTACTCTAACTCCGTACGTGTCTCCCTGCCCAGCTCGACGAGGAGTTGGTCCATCCATGGCCACCGCTCTGCCGACCACCGACCGTCTGGCCGAGAAGCACCGGTCCACGCTCGATCAGGCACTCGCCACGATCCGCACGCGCGCCTACTGGTCGCCGTACCCCGAGCACCCGAAGGCGTACGGGGAGGACGGCTCGCTCGACGCGGCTGCCGGTCTCGCCGCCCACAAGGCCCTGCTGAGCACCCGCTTCGAGCTCGACCAGCCCGGCACGGACGGCTGGACCGGCGGCGAGGTCTCGCCGTTCGGCCCGGAGCTCGGCATCGAGTACCCGCACGCCGACATCGACGTCCTGCTGCCCGCGATGCGCGCGGGCACGGCCGCCTGGCGCGACGCCGGGGCCGAGACCCGTGCCCTCGTCTGCCTGGAGATCCTGTCCCGGATCTCGGCCCGCACCCACGAGTTCGCCCACGCCGTCATGCACACCAGCGGACAGGCGTTCATGATGGCGTTCCAGGCCGGCGGCCCGCACGCCCAGGACCGCGGCCTGGAGGCCGTGGCCTACGCGTACGAGGAGCAGACCCGTACCCCCGCCGGGCGGGCCGGCTGGTCCAAGCCCCAGGGCAAGCGCGACCCTCTGGAGCTGTCCAAGGAGTTCACCCCGGTCGGCCGCGGCATCGCCCTGGTGATCGGCTGCAACACCTTCCCCACGTGGAACGGCTACCCGGGCCTGTTCGCCTCGCTGGCCACCGGCAACCCGGTCCTGGTCAAGCCGCACCCGCGCGCCGTCCTGCCGCTCGCGCTCACCGTCTCCGTGGCCCGTGAGGTGCTCGCCGAGTCCGGCTTCGACCCGAACCTGGTCGCGCTCGCCGTCGAGCGCCCGGGCGAGGGCATCGCCAAGACCCTGGCCGTGCGCCCCGAGATCCGGATCATCGACTACACCGGCTCGACCGCCTTCGGCGACTGGCTGGAGGCCAACGCCCGCCAGGCGCAGGTCTACACGGAGAAGGCCGGGGTCAACACGGTCGTGGTCGACTCGACCGACGACTACAAGGGCATGCTGGGCAACCTCGCCTTCTCGCTGTCGCTGTACAGCGGCCAGATGTGCACGACCCCGCAGAACCTGCTGATCCCGCGCGACGGCATCACCACCGACCAGGGCCCCAAGTCGTACGACGAGGTCGTCGCCGACCTCGCGGCGGCGGTCGGCGGCCTGCTCGGCGACGACGCCCGGGCGAACGGCCTGCTCGGCGCGCTGGTCAACCCCGACGTGAAGGCGCGCCTGGAGGCCGCCGCCGGCCTGGGCGAGGTGGCGCTCGCCTCCCGCGAGGTCGTCAACCCCGACTTCCCGGACGCCGTGGTCCGTACGCCGGTCATCGTGAAGCTGGACGGCTCCAAGCCCGACGCGCAGGCCGCGTACTTCTCCGAGTGCTTCGGCCCGGTCTCCTTCGCCGTCTCGGTGGACTCCACCGCCGACGCCCTGGAGCTGCTGCGGCGCACGGTCCGCGAGAAGGGCGCGATGACGGTCGGCGCGTACACGACCTCGGCCGAGACCGAGCGCGCGGTCGAGGAGGTCTGCCTGGAGGAGTCGGCGCAGCTCTCGCTGAACCTCACGGGCGGGGTGTTCGTCAACCAGACGGCGGCGTTCTCCGACTTCCACGGCTCCGGCGGCAACCCCGCGGCGAACGCGGCGCTGTGCGACGGCGCCTTCGTCTCGAACCGCTTCCGGGTGGTGGAGGTCCGCCGCCAGGCCTGACCCACGAGCACCGCGGGGGCCCTCCGGGGCCTCCGCGGTCTTCTTGATCTCCGCGGTCTCCTTGATCTCCGCGGTCTCCTTGATCTCCGCGGTCTCCTTGATCTCCGTGGCCCGCGGTCTCCGTGGCGCGCGGTCTCCGTGGCGCGCGGTCTCTCCGACCCCCGTGGTCCGTCAGGCGGGGGAGTCGATCTCCGCGTACCGCTGCACCCACGCGTGCATGGCGATCGCGGCGGCGGCCCCGGCGTTGATCGACCGGGTCGAGCCGAACTGGGCGATCGAGCAGACCATCTCGACGTGCGCGCGTGCCTCGTCCGTGAGCCCCGGGCCCTCCTGGCCGAAGAGCAGCACACAGCGGCGCGGCAGCACGGTCCGCTCCAGCGGCACCGCGCCCGGGAGGTTGTCGATCCCGATGATCGGCAGGCCCTCGGACGCCGCCCACGCGGTCAGCGACTCGGTGTCCGGGTGGTGGCGGACGTGCTGGTAGCGGTCGGTGACCATGGCGCCCCGCCGGTTCCAGCGCCGCCGCCCCACGATGTGGATCTCCTTCGCGAGGAAGGCGTTGGCGGTCCGCACGACCGAGCCGATGTTGAAGTCGTGGCCCCAGTTCTCCACCGCCACGTGGAAGTCGTGGCGGTGGGTGTCGAGGTCGGCGACGATCGCCTCCCGCGTCCAGTACCGGTAGCGGTCCACGACATTGCGCCGGTCGCCGTCGGCGAGCAGCTCGGGGTCGTACCGCTCGCCCTCCGGCCACGGCTCCGGGTGCGGCCCGACGCCGATCTCGGGGCCGAACCCCTCGTCGTACTGAACCGGCTCGGCCGCTGCCTCCGCCGTATCGGTTCCGGGCTTCTCTTCGGTGCTGCTCACCCGACGAGGGTACGGGGGCCGTGCTCCTCACCCGTACGGCGCTGCTCGGGCACCGCCCCAGCGGACCGCCGCCTCAGCAGCCGGTCCCTGCCCCGGACCGCCCGTGCGCCGAGGGCCACCAGGAAGGCGGTCGGCAGGAACACCGCGTCGGCGGAGATCATCGCGAGGGAGAAGACCGGCAGGCCGAGGAGCAGGGCGATCCCGGCGTGCTCCAGCATCATCGCGACCAGCAGGACGTTCTTGACCTTGCGGTGGAAGAGCGTGAAGGGGAAGGCGACCTGCACGATCACCGTGCCGTAGGTCAGCAGCATCACCATGATCCCGCTGGCGCCGAGGAGCTCGGAGAGCGCGGGCCAGGGCGAGAAGTAGTCGAGGTGGAGCGGGTAGTACAGGGCCGTGCCGTCCTGCCAGCGCGAGCCCTGGATCTTGTACCAGCCGGCCGTGGCGTAGATCAGACAGACCTCGGCCATGATCACGACGAGGGCGGCGTTGTGCGTGAGGTTCGCGAGGACGTCGAGCAGGGTGCGCGGCTCCCCGGGGGCGAGCCGGCACACCAGCCACCACAGCCCGTGCCCGAGCCACAGCACCCACAGCAGCACCGGCAGCCACCACTCTCCGGTGACGTCGCTGAACCACGTGGTGGCGAGCAGGAAGCCGCCGAGGACGGTCCACAGCAGCGGGCCGGCGACGTCCTCGCGGGCCCCGCGGGCGGCCCTCCTGGCGGCTCTCCTCGCGTCGAGGGACCACACCTGGCCGCAGCGGGTCAGCACCAGGTAGATCGCGGCGAGGTGGAGGACGTTGTCGCCGCCGTCGCCCAGGAAGACGGAGCGGTTCTGCAGCGAGAGGACCCCGACCATGAAGACCACCGACACGGCGCGGGTGTGCCAGCCGACGAGGAGCAGGACGGCGGAGAGCACCGCGAGCCCGTAGACGAGCTCGAACCACACCCGTCCGTCGGACCACATCAGCACGGTGAAGGCCCGGTTGTCGGCGGTCAGCCGGCGCGCCAGCTCCCAGGACCAGGGGCCGTCGGGCCCGTACATCTCGTGCCGGTGCGGCAGCTCGCGCAGCAGGAAGACGAGCCAGGTCAGCGAGAAGCCGATCCGCACGATCGCGGTCTGGTGCGGGCCGAGCGCACGGCCCGTGACGGCCTGGACGGCGCGGGCGATCCGCCGGTCGAAGGGCTCACGCGTACGCGCGCGCGGGGCGGTGGGACCGCTCATCGGCCCGCCTCCGTACGGCTCGGGGCGGCGCCGTCCGGCGGCGTGGCGCCGTCCGGCAGGTCGGCGCCGGTCGCCTTCCACCAGGGGAGCTCGCGGTAGGAGGGGGTTTCGTCGTTCTTCTCGGTGCTCCACCGGGGCGCGGGTACGGGCCGGGTGACCGCCCGGAGCTGGACGCGCCGCACGTCGGCCCCTTCGAGGGACGGGAGGCCGTCGAGCCGGAGCATCGCGATCCGGCGCATGTACTCCTCCGAGAGGTGGCCGCGCATCCCGTGGGGGCTGTCGTCGTCGGAATGCGAGTTCAGGTAGAAGTCCACGGCCCTGCGGAGCTCGTTCTGCTGGGTGTGACTGGGCAGCGGGTTGTGGCGGATCGCCGCGGCGTCCTGGGCGGTGAGATCGATCCAGCCGGTGGTGCTGCGGCCGTCTCCGGCGGTGACGACCTCGGCGCGGACCTCGACGGAGACGTTCTGCTGGAGCGGATTGGGCGCGAAGAGCTTCCAGTTCTGTTCGAACTCGGGATAGACCCAGTCGTCGACGGCCTGGCCGTGCCGTTTGGTGAGCGTGTTGGACGGCGCGACGTGCAGGAACACCATCGCCAGGTGGACGCAGACGAAGACCCCGGCCACGGCGAGGGCCACGGCGGCGACGACCTGGTAGGGCAGCGACAGGGCCATGATCCCGCTGCCGGCGGGCCCCGCGGGCCCGGCGGACCCGGCCGCGTGCGGGCCGCTCGTCGCCTCGTCCGCGTCCGTCACGCGAGCCGCGTCGACGCCCGCTTCAGCGCCCGCGACGCCCGCTTCGACGTCCGATTCGACGTCCGCGTCGATGTCCCTTTCGACGTCCGCGTCCATCCCGCCCCGATCCCGATCGGCCCACCTCGGTTATCCACAGGGTTGACACCATACGGGCCGCCGACTCACCATTGAAGTCATTCAACCGAACGATCGGTCGGTAGGGGGTTCGATGACCGCAGTGACGGCAGGGACGACAGGAACCACGGGCGCGCCCGGCGTGTCGGACGCGGCCGTAGCGGCGACACAGGCCGCCTACGAAGCCGTGTTCGACGCCGCCGTGGCCGCCGACGAGCGGATCGAGCCGCGCGACTGGATGCCCGAGGCCTACCGCGCCTCGCTCGTCCGGCAGATCGCGCAGCACGCCCACTCCGAGATCATCGGCATGCAGCCCGAGGCGAACTGGATCACCCGCGCGCCCTCGCTGCGCCGCAAGGCGATCCTCATGGCCAAGGTCCAGGACGAGGCCGGCCACGGCCTGTACCTGTACAGCGCCGCGGAGACCCTCGGCACCAGCCGCGACGAGCTGCTCGACAAGCTCCACGCCGGCCGCCAGAAGTACTCCTCGATCTTCAACTACCCCACGCTGACCTGGGCCGACGTCGGCGCGATCGGCTGGCTCGTGGACGGGGCCGCGATCACCAACCAGGTCCCCCTGTGCCGCTGCTCCTACGGCCCGTACGCCCGCGCGATGGTCCGGGTCTGCAAGGAGGAGTCCTTCCACCAGCGCCAGGGATACGAGGCCCTCCTCGCCCTGTCGAACGGCACCGAGGCCCAGCACGCCATGGCGCAGGACGCGGTGGACCGCTGGTGGTGGCCCTCGCTGATGATGTTCGGCCCGCCGGACGACGAGTCCACCCACACCGCCCAGGCGATGGCCTGGAAGATCAAGCGCCACACCAACGACGAACTGCGCCAGCGCTTCGTCGACATCGCCGTCCCGCAGGCCGAGGCCCTCGGCCTCACCCTCCCCGACCCCGACCTCCGGTGGAACGAGGAGCGCGGGCACCACGACTTCGGGCCCATCGACTGGACCGAGTTCTGGGACGTCCTCAAGGGGAACGGCCCCTGCAACGACCAGCGGCTGAGCAAGCGGCGCCAGGCCCACGAGGACGGCGCCTGGGTCAGAGAAGCAGCCGCGGCCTACGCGGAGAAGCACACCGGCAAGCACGGGGAGGCACAGGCATGACGAGCGACGGTTGGCCGCTGTGGGAGGTGTTCGTGCGCTCCCGCCGCGGACTGTCCCACACCCACGCGGGCAGTCTCCACGCGCCCGACGCGGAGATGGCCCTGCGCAACGCCCGCGACCTGTACACCCGCAGGAGCGAAGGCGTCTCGATCTGGGTCGTGCCCTCCACGGAGATCACCGCCTCCTCGCCCGACGAGAAGGACCCCTTCTTCGAACCGGCCGCGGACAAGCCCTACCGCCACCCGACGTTCTACGAGATCCCGGAGGGGGTGAAGCACCTGTGAGCACCTCCGACACCCGCGAGGCCACCGTGCCCACCGCCGCCGCCCTCGCCCTCGGCGACGACGCCCTCGTCCTCTCCCACCGCCTGGGGGAGTGGGCCGGCTCCGCCCCCGTCCTGGAAGAGGACGTCGCCTTGGCGAACATCGCGCTCGACCTGCTCGGCCAGGCCCGCGTCCTGCTCTCCCTCGTCGGAGACGAGGACGAACTGGCCTACCTCCGCGAGGAGCGCTCCTTCCGGAACGCGCAACTGGTCGAACAGCCGAACGGCGACTTCGCCCACACCATCGCCCGGCAGCTGTACTTCTCCACCTACCAGCGCCTCCTGTACGGGCAGCTGGCGACCGGCGACGGCCCCTTCGCCGGCCTGGCGGCCAAGGCCGTCAAGGAAGTCGCCTACCACCAGGACCACGCCGAGCACTGGACCCTGCGCCTCGGCGACGGCACCCCCGAGAGCCACGAGCGGATGCAGCGGGCCTGCGACGCCCTCTGGCGCTACACCGGCGAGCTGTTCCAGCCCGTCGACGGCCTCGACGTGGACCACACCGCCATGGAGAGCGCCTGGCTCGACTCCGTCACGGCCGTCCTCGACAAGGCCACGCTCACCCCGCCCACCGGCCCCCGCACCGGCGCCTGGGCCGCGGGCGCCGGCCGACAGGGCCTCCACACCGAGTCCTTCGGCCGCATGATCGCCGAGATGCAGCACCTGCACCGCAGCCACCCGGGGGCGACATGGTGACCATGACAGCCCTGGAAGAACAACTCAGCCGGATCGCCGGCGCCGTCCTCGACCCGGAGCTGCCCGTCCTCACCCTGGAGGAGCTCGGCGTCATGCGGGGCGTCCACGTCACCGGCCCCGGCCGGGTCGAGGTCTCCCTCACCCCGACGTACACGGGCTGCCCCGCCATCGAGGCGATGTCCTCGGACATCGAGCGCGCCCTCCACGAGCACGGAGTGCCGGACGTATCCGTCGTCACCGTCCTCGCCCCCGCCTGGTCCACCGACGACATCAGCGAGGAAGGGCGGCGCAAGCTCGCCGAGTTCGGCATCGCCCCGCCCCGCCCCCAGGGCCCGGCCGGCGGCCCCGTGCCCCTGACGCTGGCGATCCGCTGCCCCCACTGCGGCTCCACCGACACCGAACTCCTCAGCCGCTTCTCCTCCACCGCGTGCAAGGCTCTCCGCCGCTGCACCGCCTGCCGCGAACCGTTCGACCACTTCAAGGAGTTGTAGATGCCGCCCTCAGCCGCCGGCCGGGCCGGGTTCCATCCCCTCCGGGTGAGCGAGGTCGAGCAGCTCACGGACGACTCCGTGGCCGTCACCTTCGCGGTACCCCCCGAGCTCCACGAGACGTACCGGCACGTCCCCGGCCAGCACCTCGCCCTGCGCCGCGCGGGCGAGCAGGGGGAGGAGATCCGGCGCACCTACTCGATCTGCGCCCCCGCCGCCCCCACGGGCGAGCCCCCCGTCCTGCGCGTGGGCATCCGGCTCGTCGACGGCGGCGCGTTCTCGACGTACGCACTCAAGGAACTGGCCGTCGGCGACCTCGTCGAGGTCATGGAACCCATGGGCCGCTTCGCGCTCACCCCGCGCCCCGGCCACTTCGCCGCCGTCGTCGGCGGCAGCGGCATCACCCCGGTCCTCTCCATGGCCGCCACCCTGCTCGCCCGGGAGCCCGAGGCCAGGTTCTGCCTGATCCGGAGCGACCGCACCGCCTCCTCCACGATGTTCCTCGACGAGGTGGCCGACCTCAAGGACCGCTACCCGGACCGCTTCCAGCTCGTCACCGTGCTCTCCCGCGAGGAACAGCAAGCGGGACTGCCCTCCGGCCGCCTCGACCACGAGCGGCTGACCGCACTGCTGCCCGCACTGCTGCCCGTCGGCGAGATCGACGGCTGGTTCCTCTGCGGCCCCTTCGGACTCGTCCAGGGCGCCGAGCAGGCACTGCGCGGCCTCGGAGTCGACCGCGGCAGGATCCACCAGGAGATCTTCCACGTCGACGACGGCTCGGCACCCACCCCGGTCGCCGCGACCGACACCCCCGCGCACGCGAACCTGACCGCGACCCTGCACGGCCGCTCCGGCACCTGGCCCGTGGACCGCGGCGAGACGCTCCTCGACACCGTGCTGCGCGCCCGCGCGGACGCCCCGTACGCCTGCAAGGGCGGAGTGTGCGGCACCTGCCGCGCCTTCCTCGTCGGCGGAGAGGTCCGCATGGACCGCAACTTCGCGCTGGAGCCCGAAGAGACCGAAGCCGGATACGTCCTGGCCTGCCAGTCCCATCCCGTCACCCCGGACGTGGAGTTGGACTTCGACCGCTGACGAGTCCCGGCACCACCATTCCCTTCCGCTAGAACCTGTTCTATCTTGACGGCTCGTCAGGGCAGAGAGAGCAGGAGCAGCAACGGGAGGGCAGGACCGTGGACTTCACCTTCACCGAAGAACAACAGGCGGCCGTCGAGGCGGCCAAGGCGGTCTTCGCGGGCATCGCACCCGACGCCGTACCGAGCCCGGCCCTCACCCCGGGCGCCGTCTCCGAGGACCTCGACCGACCGCTCTGGTCCCGCCTCGCCGCCGCCGACCTGCTCGGACTCGTCCTCTCCCCCGAGCACGGCGGCGCCGGACTCGACCCCGTCACCCTCTGCCTCGTGCTGCGCGAATCCGCCCGCGTCCTCGCCCGCGTACCCCTGCTCGAAACCGGCGCCGTCGCAATGACCATCGACCGGTACGCGGACCGCTCGACGGCCGCCGCGCTGCTCCCCCGTGTCTGCCGCGGCGAACTCGTCCTCACCGCCGCCTCCCACGGACGCACCGGCCACGACCCGGCCGACCGCGCCGTCACCGCCCGCCGCGACGGCACCACCTGGATCCTCGACGGACTCCAGAGCGCCGTCCCCTGGGCCCACGGCGCCGACCTCGTCGCCGTCCCCGCACACACCCCCGAGGACCGCACCGTCCTCGCCCTGATCCCCCGCACCCACGAAGGCGTCACCCTCGCCGAGCAGTACTCCACCAGCGGCGAACTCCTCGCCGAACTCCGCCTCGACGCCGTACGCCTCGACAGCACCGACGTCATCGACACCGAAGGCGCCTGCGAGCGACTGCGCGAACTCCTCACCACCGGCACCTGCGCACTCGCCCTCGGACTCGGCGAGGCCGTCCTCGCCATGACGAGCCAATACACCGGCAAGCGCGAACAGTTCGGCCACCCCGTGGCCACCTTCCAGGCCGTCGCCGTCCAGGCCGCCGACCGCTACATCGACCTGCGCGCCATGGAGGCCACCCTCTGGCAGGCCGCCTGGCGCGTCTCCACCGGAGCCGACGGGGCGCTCCCCGCCGCCGGGGACATCGCCGTCGCGAAGATCTGGGCCTCCGAGGGCGTCCGGCGCGTGGTGCAGACCGCCCAGCACCTGCACGGAGGCTTCGGCGCCGACACCGACTACCCCCTGCACCGCTACCACGCCTGGGCCAAGCAGCTCGAACTGTCCCTCGGCCCCGCAGCAGCCCACGAGGAGGCACTGGGCGACCTCCTGGCCGCCCACCCCCTCGGCTGACGCCTCAGCTCACCGCAGCACCGCAGCACCGCAGCACCACGGCTCCGCAGCGCCTCAGAGGACGAAGGCCGGGCTCCCGTTCCCCGTCACCATCGGACGCCCGGCACCGTCCCAGGCGATCATCCCGCCGTCGATGTTCACCGCGTCGAAGCCCTGCTGCACCAGGTACTGCGTGACCTGCGCCGACCGGCCGCCCACCCGGCACATCACATAGGCGGTACCGCTCTCGGCCACCGCCTCCGTGACCTGACCGAAGCGCGCCACGAAGTCACTCATGGGCACGTGCAGCGCACCCTCGACGTGACCGGCCTCCCATTCGTTGTCCTCCCGGACGTCCAGCACCAGGGCATCGGCCGGCACGGAAGCCGCGTCCACCGAGGGCAGCGGGGAGAAATTCATGGGACTGGCCTTCTCTCGTCAGAACCGCCCGACGAAGTTCGAGCGCACGGAAAAAACCTACTCCACCAGCCCGGCAAGCTCGGCCTCACGCTCGGAGACCTGTGCGAGCAGCTGCTCCGCGATCTCCTCCAGAAGCCGGTCCGGGTCGTCCGGAGCCATCCGCAGCATCGCCCCGATCGCGGACTCCTCCAGCTCGCGCGCCATCACGGACAGCATGTCCTTGCGCTCCGCCAGCCACTCCAGGCGCGCGTACAGCTCCTCGTTCTCGCTGAGCCGCTCCTCGGCCGGCGCCGGCCCGGCCTCCCACTCGGCGGCGAGCTCGCGCAGCTGCGCCTCGTCGCCCCGGGCGTAGGCGGCGTTCACCCGCGTGATGAACTCCTCGCGCCGCTGCCGCTCGCCCTCCTCCCGAGCCAGGTCGGGGTGGACCTTGCGGGCCAGCTCGCGGTAGAGCCTGCGCGCTTCCTCGCCGGGCCGGACCCGCTTCGGAGCCTGCACCGGCCGCTCGTTGAGCATCGCCGCCGCCTCGGGGGAGAGGCCGTCGGAGTCGATCCAGTCGTTGAACAGCTCCTCCACCCCCGGCATGGGCATGACCGCGGCCCGCGCTTCCTGGGCCCGCCGCAGATCCTCCGGGTCCCCGGTGCGCGCCGCCCGTGCCTCGGCGATCCGCGCGTCGAGCTCGTCGAGCCGCGTGTACATGGGGCCGAGCTTCTGGTGGTGCAGCCGCGAGAAGTTCTCCACCTCGACCCGGAAGGTCTCGACGGCGATCTCGAACTCGATCAACGCCTGCTCGGCCACCCGCACGGCCCGCTCCAACCGAGCCTCGGGCCGCTCGTCAGCACCCGCCGCCTCAGCACCCGGCTCACCGCCCACAGCCGGCTCACCCTCAGCCCGCTGACCGCCCACAGACGGCTCGCCCGCAGCCCGCTCGCCACCCGCATACGGCTCGCCCGCGGACGCCTCGGCCTCAGCCCGCTCGTCCGCGGACCGCTCGGCCTCGGGCTCGTCGTTCGCACCCTGGTCCACGCTCACGTTCACGCCCGCCCACGTCCTCGTTCCGGCTCGTCCCACCCAGCCTACGGTCCTTCGGGGGGCCTCCCCCCTCCCCCTCCCCTCCCTCCCCCAGTACGGGCGGCGGTCAGACGCCCAGTTCCGCCTCTATGCGCCCCGCCCGGACGGCGGCGAGCAGGTCGGCGTGGTCCGCGGTGGTGCGGTCCGCGTACGTGACGGCGAAGGACGCGACGGCCTCGTCCAGCTCCTCGTTCTTGCCGCAGTAGCCGGCTATCAGCCGCGGATCGGCGCTGTGGGCGTGCGCCCTGGCCAGCAGCGCCCCGGTCATCCGGCCGTAGTCGTCGACCTGGTCCACGGTGAGGGCGGCCGGGTCGACGCTGCCCTTGCGGTTACGGAACTGACGCACCTGGAAGGGGCGCCCTTCGACCGTCGCCCACCCGAGGAGATGGTCGCTCACCACCTGCATCCGCTTCTGCCCGAGCACCACGCGCCGACCCTCGTGGCCGGGGTCCGGCACGGTGAAGCCCACGGCCGGCAGGTACGGCAGCAGGGCCGAGGGCCTCGCCTCCTTGACCTGGAGCACCAGCGGCTCGCCCCGGTGGTCGAGCAGCAGCACGACATAGGAGCGGGTGCCGACGCTGCCGGTGCCGACGACCCGGAACGCCACGTCGTGGACGGCGTACCGCGCGAGGAGCGGCAGCCGGTCCTCGGACACGGTCTCCAGGTAGGCGCCGAGCGAGGCGGCGACGGCCGCCGCCTCACCGTCGGGGACTCTGCGCAGCACCGGGGGAGCGTCCACGAACCTGCGGCCGCCGCCCTCGGCATCGGTCACCACCTCGGTCGACCGGGCGGCGAAGCGGGCGCTGGTGTTGTTCCGGGCCTTCGCCGAGACCTTCTCCAGGGTGCCGAGGAGATCGCGGGCGTCGGTGTGCGAGACGAGTTCCTCGTCGGCTATCGCGTTCCAGGCGTCGAGGGCGGGGAGCCGGGCCAGGAGGCGCATGGTGCGCCGGTAGGCGCCGACGGTGTCGAACGCGGCCGCCCGGCACACCTCCTCGCTCGCGCCGACCTCGCGACCGGCGAGGACGAGCGAGGTGACGAGCCGCTTGAGGTCCCATTCCCAGGGGCCGACGATCGTCTCGTCGAAGTCGTTGAGATCCATGACGAGCCTGCCGCGTGCGTCGCCGTAGAGGCCGAAGTTGGCGGCGTGCGCGTCGCCGCACAGCTGGGCGGATATCCCGGTGACGGGGGTCGTGACGAGGTCCTGGGCCATCAGCCCGGCGGATCCGCGCAGGAAGGCGAAGGGGCTCGCCGCCATCCTCCCGACCCGTATCGGCGCGAGCTCGGGCACCCGGTCCCGGCTGGACTCCTCGACGGCGCGGACGGCGTCCGGCCGGTCGGCCGCGAGCGCCGGCCGGTCGTGCGCGGAGCGCGGCACCCGGCCGCGCAGTGCCTTGCCCACGTCCCTGGGGGAGACCCCCGAGCCGCCGACGGCGGTGCGGCGCGCGAAGCCCGGTACGTGCGGGACGCGGTCACCGTCCGTCTCCCCGTCCGTACCGCGCTGCCCCGGCACCACGGCCCGAATCTCGTCCATGGGACGTCCTCCCCCCGATGCGATGTCCAACATCATCCGGCCCTGAAGGTACCGCCGCACCTGACAGACCGTCTCCCCCTGTGGACAACGCCCTGTGGACGACCTCAGACGGCGACCGCCTCCTCCATCTCCTCCTCTGCCTCGACCTTCTCGCCGGCCTTCGCATCGGCCTTGCCCGCTGCCTTGCCGGCTGCCTCGCCGGCTGCCTTCTCCGCGCCGCTCCGCCTGGCCTCCACGACGCCTGCGGTCACCACGAGCGCGGCTCCGGCGAGGAGCCAGAGGGCGAGGACGAGGACGTGTCCGCCGAGTGCGTGGCCGCCGAAGTAGACATGGCTGCGGACGCCCTCGACGAAGCCCGCGCCGTTCCAGAAGGCGTGGAGCGCTCCGAAGAAGCCGGGTTGGAGCTCGGGCCGGTAGATGCCGCCGGAGCTCGTGAAGTTGAGCATGACGAAGAGCACCATCACGCCGAGGGTGGTCCAGCGGCGCAGGAAGGTGTGGAGGCCGACGCCGACGAGCAGGATGCCCGCCGCGTACAGCCAGGACATCGCCCAGACTCCGCCGAGGCCCTGGTCGACGAGGTGGAAGAGCGGTCCGGCGAACAGGGTGCCGATGAGGCTGACGACCAGCGACATCGCGGCGGCGAGGAGGGCCCTGATCCGCATGGGCAGGACGGCGCCGGCTCCGCCGATGACGGCGACGGAGGCGTAGGCACCGATGCTGAGGGCGACGAGCAGGAAGAAGACGCCCTGGCCGGTGGGGTCGCCGGAGGCGACGGGGGTGACGTCGGTGACCTTGAGCGGGGCGTCCTGTGCGGCGGCGACCTTGGTGAAGACCTTCTCGACGGCCATGGCGCTGGTGTCGGAGGAGCCCGAGGCGACGAGGAGCTCGGGCTTCTCGCCGGGGACGTAGGCCCCGAAGCTGCCCTGCTCGCGCAGGGAGGCGACGGCCGTCTCCCGGTCGGCGACGGTACGGACGTCGAGGGCGCCGGCGCCCTTGTCCTGGAGCGTCTGCGCGAGGACCTGGGCGCTCGGGCCGGAGCCGACGACGTCGACGCGCAGGTCGTGGGGTGCGGGGGCGTGGAAGGCGCCGAGGTAGGCGAGGCCCATGCCGACGCACATCAGCAGGGGGGTGAGCAGATGTCCGAGGACATGCCGCAACGCGCCGTTGGTGCTCGGTCCTGCGGACACCGAAACCTCCATGGTTGGCTTTTACAACTAAAGAACCGTTGTACTATACAACTGAAACCGCAGGCGAAGGCAACCGACGACAGGGGAGCGCACCATGACCGGTGACGCAGACGTACCGCGCGAAGCGTCCTTGGACGTCATCCAGCGCGAGCTGACGGCCTTCGCGCGCCGCGCGCGGGCCGCGGCGGCCCGGGTCCACCCCGAGCTCCCGCTCGTCTCCTACACGCTTCTCGCCCACATCGACGACCAGCGCGGCTGCCGCGCCACGGACCTCGCGGCCCACTACCTGCTGGACAAGTCGACGGTCAGCCGCCAGGTCGCCACCCTGGAGAAGCTCGGCCTGGTCGAGCGCCGGCCCGCGCCCGACGACCACCGCGTCCAGGTCCTGCACCCCACGGAGGCGGGCGCCCAGGTCCTCGCCGCGGCCCAGACGAGCCGCCACGCCGCCTACGAGGAACGCCTCAGGGACTGGTCGGGCGACGACCTCGCCCGGTTCGCCGCCTATCTGCTCCGCTACAACACCGCGGGCACGGGCGGCCTCCCGGACGGCGACAGCGCCCCGCGCTGACCCGGCCCACCCGAGAAGGGGCCTACAGCCCCGCGTCCCGGGCCAGCAGCGCAGCCTGCACCCGGTTCTCGCAGTCCAGCTTGGCCAGGATCCGGCTCACGTACGTCTTCACCGTGGCCTCGCTCATGTGCAGCCGTCTGCCCGCGTCCGCGTTGGACAGCCCTTCCCCGAGCACCGCCAGTACCTCGCGCTCCTTCTCGCTCAGCGCCGCCACCCGTGCCCGCGCCTGCTCTGACCGCGCGGCCTCCCGGCCCGTGGCGAGCCGCTCCACCACGTGTCGGGTCGCCGCCGGCGACAGATACGCGTCCCCCGCGGCGGCCGCCCGCACCGCCCGGATCAGCTCCGCCGGCGCCGTGTCCTTGAGCAGGAACCCGGCACCCCCGTGCTCCAGCGCCCGCAGGACGTTCTCCCGCTCCCCGAAGGTCGTCAGGACGATCACCCGGGCCTCCGGTGCGGCCCGGCGCAGCTCCGGCAGCGCGGAGAGACCGTCGAGCACCGGCATCTGGATGTCGAGCAGCACCACGTCGGCGGCGTGCGCCCGCGCCGCCTCGACGGCCGCCCGGCCGTCGGCCGCCTCACCGACCACCTCGATGTCCGGGTCCGAGATGAGGATCATCCGGATCCCGGCCCGGATCAGGGGCTCGTCATCGGCGATCACGACCCTGATGGGCTGCCCTGCCACAGCTACTCCCCCACGACTCCGGTAGGACCGAGGACAGCGTCACCGCTGCTCGACCACGTACGACTTCTTCTCGATCAGCTTGCCGTCCTTGAAGCAGAACCGGAAAACGGGCTCCTCGTCGAACTTCTCGCCCGTGTCCGAGGACAGCAGCACCAGACAGTCCGAGCCCTCCGGCCGCGCGGGCCCCTTGCCGGTCAGCCCCACGGTGGCGATCGAATCGCCCGAAGGGAGTCGGTCACGGACCTCCCGCTCGGCCGTGCCGACCTTCACCGCGTCGTACTGCTCGGGCTCGATCATCCCCTTCTCCATCGAACCGATCATGAAGAAGAGACCGAAGCCCGCGGCCACCACGAGCAGCACGACCGCCGCGAACGCGATCCCGCACCCCAGGGCGACCCCGCCGCCCGCGCCCATGCCCCTGCCCCTGCCTCTGCCCCCGCGCACCGCCATCGCCAGCTCCCGCTCCGTGAACGTCCAGTCGGCCGGTCCGACCACGACCGGACGACCATCGCCCACGAGCGGGGTCGTCGACTGCTGCCGGAAGTCGTCGGCGGCATCGACCAAAGGCGCTGCCTCGGCGACGGGCGCCGCCCCGTACGGCAGCATCCCGGCCACCCGGAACCCGCCTCCGTCGGCCGGACCCGCGTGGCACATGCCGCCCACCAGGCGGGCCCGCTCGGCCAGCCCGGTCAGCCCCTGCCCGCCGCTCACCACGTCCTTGGCCGGGCCGCCCTCCGACTCCTCGTTGAGGACCTCCACGACGAAGGTGTCCGGCTCGTACCGCAGCTCGACGCCGATCGGCGCCCCCGGCGCGTACTTGTAGGCGTTGGTCAGCGCCTCCTGCACGATCCGGTACGCGGCGTGGTCCGCGGCCGGTGCCAGCGACCGCTCCTCCCCGACCCGGCGCAGCCCGACCGTGGTCCCGGCCGCTCGGGCCGCCTCCACGAGCCCGTCGATGCCGGCGGTCCCCCGCGCCGCCCGCCCCGTCTCGTCCCCGGCCCGCGCGGGCGCGGAGGCCGTGCCCTCCGTCGCCTCGATCCCGTCGCGCAATATGCCGACGACCTCCCGCAGCTCGTGCATCGCCGTCACCGACGCGTTCCGCAGGACTCCGACGACCTCGCGCTGCCGCTCGCTCAGCTCCCGGTCGACCTCCAGGGCACCTGTGTGCACGGCGATCAGCGCCAGCTGGTGTCCGAGGCTGTCGTGCATGTCCTGGGCGATCCGCTGCCGCTCCCGCAGCCGCGCCTGCCAGGCCACCATCGTCCGCTCCCGCAGCAACTGGGCGTTGCGCTCCTGGAGGGCGTGCAGCAGGGTCCGCCGCTGGGTCCAGTAGCGGTGGGCGAGACCGGGCGCGAGCGTGGTGCCCAGGTAGTAGAGGGTCGCGAGGAAGGCCACCGTGAGCAGCCGCTGGCGGTCCCAGGTCTCCAGGAGCGTCCCTCCGACGTCCAGGATGAAGGCGGCCATGAACGCGGCCAGCGCCTGCCCGGCGCTCGCGACGTACCGGCCGGCCGACCAGCTGACGACGATCAGCAGCGGCCCGAAGCCGGGCAGGAAGGGGGCGAGCGCCGCAGTGAGGACGAGGACGCTCGCGGGCAGCCTGCGGCGCAGCAGCGACAGCACGGCGGCACCGGCGGCGACTCCGGCCAGCCGCCAGCCCTCGCCGCCCAGGAGCTCCTCGCTGCCGGCGGCGAGCAGCGCGACGACCACGGCGAGCGAGATCTCACCGGCGGTCCTGCGCCGCGACCACTGTCCGGGTACGGCGAACCATCCCCAGCAGGCAACGGCCCTGGCCCTGATTCCTGTGTCTTTCCCGGTGTCGCTCCCGCTCGCGCCCCGGTCCCCCGACTTCGACATAACGTCCACGCTCGCACCCTAGGCAGCGGCCCCATCCGCGGACGTCCGTCTTTCGTCTCGCGCTGCGACGACAAAAGTCGCGACCTCGCCCCAAGCCTTCTCGCACCCGGCACCCGGCCCCGACGTGGGAAGGCTCACATTCCACGACACAAACGCGGAAGCCCCGTAGGTCATTGACCTACGGGGCTTCCGTCTGGTGCGCGAGGGGGGAGTTGAACCCCCACGCCCTTTCGGGCACTGGAACCTGAATCCAGCGCGTCTGCCTATTCCGCCACCCGCGCATTGGTGACCTCCAAGCCCCTCACCTTTCGGTGCGAGCGCCTGGCGACATCTGAAGATTAGCACGTCGGAGACCGTGGATTCACATCCCTTGTTTCGTCCCCACTCCCGCAGAACAAGGAGAGAGGGAGGCCTGACGGAGACCCCGAAGGGAACGAGTGAAGGGAACGAGTGAGGGAGGAGAGGAAGGGGAGGCAGGAAGGTGACGGAGCCGGAAGGAACGGAAGGAAGGGAAGAGAACGGATGGAAGGGAGGAACGGAAGGAGGAGGGAGGAAGGTGACGGACCGCACTCCGCTCCGGAGGTCGGACCCCCGGTCCCACCGCCGGTCCCTCCGTCGGGTGCGGGACACTGTCCACAGGCCGCCTCTACGATCCGGGGGAAAGGTCTGTGAGAGGTGACACTCGTCCACAGGGCAGAGAAGGGGAACCAGCCGATTTCCCGACGCGTGGATACGATCAGTAAGCAGTACCAGGACGACAACGACGGAGGAGGTGCCCCATGGGAGTCCTGAAGCGATTCGAGCAGCGCCTCGAAGGTCTGGTCAACGGCACCTTCGCCAAGGTCTTCAAGTCCGAGGTCCAGCCCGTCGAGATCGCCGGCGCGCTCCAGCGCGAGTGCGACAACAACGCGACGATCTGGAACCGCGAGCGGACCGTCGTCCCCAACGACTTCATCGTGGAGCTGAGCGCGCCGGACTACGAGCGCCTCAGCCCCTACTCGGGCCAGCTCGGCGACGAGCTCGCCGGCCTGGTCAGGGACTACGCGAAGCAGCAGCGGTACACCTTCATGGGCCCGATCAAGGTCCATCTGGAGAAGGCCGACGACCTCGACACCGGTCTGTACCGGGTGCGCAGCCGCACACTCGCGTCGAGTACGTCACAGCCGCAGCCGCCCGCCGGCGGACCCCAGCAGCACCAGCAGCACCACCAGCAGGGCCCGGCGCAGGGCCGCGGCGGTTACGGGTACCCCCCGGCCGGCGCCCCGCCCATGCCCGCCTCGCCCCCTCCCGGCGCCCCCGGCCACCGGCCGGCGGCACCCGCCGGGCGTCCGGCGGGCGGCCCCGTGGCCGTGCCCGGCACGGGCACCGGGGCCGGAGCGGGCTCCCGCGTGCGCCACTGGATCGAGATCAACGGCACCCGCCATCAGATCTCCCGCCCGACCCTGGTCCTCGGCCGCAGCACCGACGCGGACGTGAGGATCGACGATCCCGGCGTCTCCCGCCGGCACTGCGAGATCCGGACCGGAACGCCCTCGACGATCCAGGATCTGGGATCCACCAACGGCATCGTGGTGGACGGGCAGCACACCACCCGCGCTACGCTCCGCGACGGCTCGCGGATCGTCGTGGGCAGCACCACCATCGTTTACCGGCAAGCCGAAGGGTGAAGCGGGGGCAATGTCAGAGCTGACCCTGACGGTCATGCGGTTGGGTTTCCTGGCCGTTCTGTGGCTGTTCGTCATCGTGGCCGTCCAGGTCATCCGCAGCGATCTGTTCGGAACGCGGGTGACGCAGCGCGGTTCACGGCGCCAGGACGCCCGGCCGCAGCAGAACACGCGCCAGCAGACCGCCGCGCCTCCGCAGCAGCGCGGCCAGCAGCCGACCGCGGGCGGGCGGCAGCGCCGTGGCGCCCCGACCAAGCTGGTCGTCTCCGAGGGCACCCTCACGGGCACCACCGTCGCCCTCCAGGGCCAGACGATCACGCTGGGCCGGGCGCACGATTCGACGATCGTGCTGGACGACGACTACGCGTCCAGCCGGCACGCCAGGATCTACCCGGACCGGGACGGCCAGTGGATCGTCGAGGATCTCGGGTCCACGAACGGCACCTATCTCGACCGGACCCGCCTCACCACCGCCACACCGATTCCGCTGGGCGCGCCGATTCGCATCGGCAAGACCGTCATCGAGCTGCGGAAGTAGTACGACAATGAGCGGAGCGACCGGAGGGTGGGCAGTGTGGGTCGAGACCGGCTGTACCCCGATGCAGCGTCGACAGGGCAGGTGCGCATGACTCTGTCCCTGCGTTTCGCCGCGGGCTCCCACAAGGGCATGATCCGCGAGGGCAACGAGGACTCCGGCTACGCCGGCCCCCGGCTGCTCGCGATCGCCGACGGCATGGGCGGCCAGGCCGCCGGTGAGGTCGCCTCCTCCGAGGTGATCTCGACGCTCGTCACGCTCGACGACGACGTCCCCGGTTCCGACATCCTCACCTCGCTCGGTACGGCGGTGCAGCGCGCCAACGACCAGTTGCGGATGATGGTCGAGGAGGACCCGCAGCTGGAGGGCATGGGCACGACGCTCACGGCCCTGCTGTGGACCGGTCAGCGCCTCGGCCTCGTGCACGTCGGCGACTCTCGCGCGTACCTGCTCCGTGACGGTGTCCTCACCCAGATCACGCAGGACCACACGTGGGTCCAGCGCCTCGTCGACGAGGGCCGGATCACCGAGGAAGAGGCCACCACCCACCCGCAGCGCTCGCTCCTCATGCGCGCGCTCGGCAGCGGTGACCACGTCGAACCCGACCTCTCCATCCGTGAGGTCCGGGCCGGCGACCGCTATCTGATCTGCTCCGACGGCCTGTCCGGCGTGGTGTCCCACCAGACGCTCGAGGACACGCTCGCCAGCTACCAGGGCCCGCAGGAGACCGTGCAGGAGCTGATCCAGCTCGCGCTGCGCGGCGGCGGCCCCGACAACATCACGGTGATCGTCGCCGACGTCCTCGACGTCGACGGCGGCGACACCCTCGCCGGTCACCTCAGCGACACCCCGGTCATCGTGGGCGCGGTCGCCGAGAACCAGGCCGCCCAGCTGAACGACGGCGGGGCGATGCAGACCCCCGCCGGCCGCGCCTCCGGCCTCGGCCGCCCGGCCCCGCACCAGCAGCCGCCGGCCGGCGGCTTCGGTCCGCCCGGCAGCGGCGACGACCACGGCTACGGCGGCATGCCGCCGCAGGGCTCCTTCGAGTCGTACACGGACGACGACTTCGTCAAGCCGCGCACCGGCCGCAAGTGGCTCAAGCGCTCCTTCTTCCTCGTCCTGGCCCTCGCCCTCGTCGGCGGCGGGCTCTACGGCGGCTGGCGGTGGACGCAGACGCAGTACTTCGTCGGCTCCAAGGACCAGCACGTGGCGCTCTACCAGGGCATCAGCCAGGACCTGGCGTGGGTCTCGCTGTCGAAGGTCGAGAAGGACCACCCCGAGATCGAACTCAAGTACCTCCCCGCCTACCAGCGGAAGCAGGTCGAGGACACGATCGCGGGCGGCAGCCTCGGCAAGGCCGAGACGAAGATCTCCGAGCTGGCCGCGCAGGCTTCGGCCTGCAAGAAGACCGAGCAGCGCCGTGCCGCCGCCGAGAAGGCCGCGGACCAGGCGAGCAAGCCGCCGGCCGAGACGCCGGAAGGCACCGCCACCCCTGACTCCAAGCCCACCACAGCCGCTCCGTCGCCGGGTCCCACCCTCACCGCGGAGGAGCAGAAGCTGGCCTCGAACTGCGGCAAGCAGTAAGCACCCGTAGGGGGCCTTTCACCACCATGAGCGTTGTCACCAACACGACCACCATCGGCGCGATCGAGGCGCCGAGCCGCCGCAACACCGAGCTGGCGCTGCTCGCGTTCGCCGTCGTCATCCCGGTGTTCGCGTACCTCAACGTGGGCCTGGCCATCGACGGCAAGGTCCCGGCCGGCATGGCCGGGTACGGGCTGGGCCTCGCCCTGCTCGCAGGCGTCGCGCACCTCGTGGTGCGGAAGTGGGCCCCGTACGCGGACCCGCTGCTGCTGCCCCTCGCGACCCTGCTCAACGGCATGGGTCTGGTGCTGATCTGGCGCCTCGACCAGTCGCCGCGGCTGATCGCCAAATCCATCCGGGACTTCGGCAGCTTCAGCCCGGACGCCCCGAAGCAGATGCTGTACTCGGCGATCGGCATCGCCATGTTCGCGGGCGTGCTGCTGCTGCTCAAGGACCACCGGGTCCTCCAGCGGTACACGTACATCTCGATGGCGGCCGCCCTCGTCCTGCTGCTGCTGCCGCTCGTTCCGGGCCTCGGCACCCCGGTCTACGGCGCGAAGATCTGGATCAACATCGCCGGGTTCTCCATCCAGCCCGGTGAGTTCGCCAAGATCGTGCTGGCGGTGTTCTTCTCCGGCTACCTCATGGTGAAGCGCGATGCCCTGGCCCTGGCCAGCCGCCGCTTCATGGGGCTCTACCTGCCCCGCGGCCGTGACCTCGGCCCGATCCTGACGATCTGGGCGGTCAGCCTCCTCATCCTGATCTTCGAGAACGACCTCGGTACGTCGCTGCTCTTCTTCGGCATGTTCGTGATCATGCTGTACGTGGCGACGGAGCGGACCAGCTGGATCGTCATGGGTCTGCTGATGTCCGTCGCGGGCGCGGTCGGCGTGGCCTCCTTCGCGAGCCACGTCCAGGCCCGTGTCGACGCCTGGGCCGACCCGTTCGCCTGCGCGGAAACGGTCCCCGCCTGTGACCAGATGACCCAGGTGCTGATGTCCTTCGGCTCCGGCGGCATCCTCGGCACGGGTCTCGGCCAGGGCAACTCGGACCTCATCGGCTTCGCCGCCAACTCCGACTTCATCTTCGCCACCGTCGGCGAGGAGCTCGGACTCACCGGCGTGATGGTCTTCCTGCTCCTCTACGGGCTGATCGTCGAGCGCGGTGTCCGCACCGCCCTCGCCGCCCGCGACCCCTTCGGCAAGCTCCTCGCGATGGGCCTCTCCGGCGCCTTCGCGCTCCAGATCTTCGTCGTCGCCGGCGGCGTGATGGGCCTCATCCCGCTCACCGGTATGACCATGCCGTTCCTCGCGTACGGCGGTTCCTCCGTGATCGCCAACTGGGCCCTCGTCGGCATCCTGATCCGGATCAGCGACACCGCGCGCCGTCCCGCGCCCGCGCCCGCCCCGTCCCCCGACGCCGAGATGACCCAGGTGGTCCGTCCGTGAACAAGCCGCTGCGGCGGGTCGCGATCTTCTGTGGCCTGCTCGTTTTCGCCCTGCTCCTGCGCGACAACTGGCTCCAGTTCGTCCGCGCCGACGAGCTGAACGCCCACTCGCGCAACAAGCGCGTGCAGATCGAGCGGTATGCCAACCCCCGCGGCAACATCATCGTCGACGGCAAGCCGATCACCGGGTCCGCCGACTCGCAGGACACGTTCTACAAGTACAAGCGCACCTACACCGACGGCCCCATGTGGGCCCCGGTCACCGGGTACGCCTCGCAGGCCTACGACGCCAACCAGATCGAGAAGATCGAGGACGGCATCCTCACCGGCAACGACGACCGGCTCTTCTTCGACCGCACGCTCGCCATGTTCACCGGTGAGACGAAGAAGGGCGGCGACGTCGTCACCACCCTCAGCGGTGCCGCCCAGAAGGCCGCCTTCGAGGGCCTCGGCAACAACACCGGCGCCGTCGTCGCGATCGAGCCGTCCACCGGCAAGATCCTCGCGATGGCGTCCACGCCGTCGTACGACCCCTCTTCCTTCGCCGGTTACTCCGGCAAGGACGAGAAGGCCTGGGTCGGGCTGGAGAAGGACAAGAGCAAGCCGAAGCTGAACCGCGCCATCCGCGAGATCTACCCGCCCGGCTCCGTCTTCAAGGTCGTCACCGCCGCCGCGGCGCTGGAGAACGGCAAGGTCACCGACATCAACGCGGCGACCGACACCCCCGACGGCTGGAAGATCCCGCTCTCCACCAAGGAGATGATCAACCACGCCAAGGGCTGCGCCAACGCCAGCCTCACCAAGGCGCTGGAGATCTCCTGCAACTCGGTCTTCGCGAAGCTCGGCGACGACGTCGGCCGCGACAAGATGGTGGAGATGGCCGAGAAGTTCGGTTTCAACGCCGAGCAGTTCACCCCGGTCCGCTCCGCAGCCTCCGTCTACGACAAGAAGATGGACCGCGGCGGCAACGCGCTCTCCTCCATCGGCCAGTTCAACACCGCGACCACCCCGCTCCAGATGGCGATGGTCACGGCGGCGATCGCCAACGACGGCAAGCTGATGAAGCCGTACATGATCGACCAGCTGCGCGCCCCGAACCTCGACATCGTCAAGCAGAACGAGCCGGAGGAGATGAGCCGGCCGGTCTCGCAGGAGAACGCCCAGCTGCTCCAGCAGATGATGGAGAACGTCGTCACCAAGGGCACCGGCGGCAACGCCGACCTGCACATGGACGGCGTCAAGGTCGGCGGCAAGACGGGTACGGCCCAGCACGGCGACAAGAACGCGAAGCGCCCGTACGCCTGGTTCATCTCGTACGCCAAGACCGACCAGGGGTCCCCGGTGGCCGTGGCCGTGATCGTCGAGGACTCCGAGGGCACCGACCGCGAGGACATCAGCGGTGGCGGCCTGGCCGCGCCGATCGCGAAGGCCGTCATGAAGGCGGTCATCAAGAGCCGGGGCTGATCCCGGAACGGTACGAACCAGGTAGACGGTACGAACCAGGTACCGGTCAGGTATCAGCTACCGGCCCCGAGCGGAACGTCTTCCCGGGGCCGGTAGCGTATGCGCGAACAGCACACACCGCCGGACCACCCATGGGTGCGGTCGGGACAGACGGAGAGGGCTGGATTAGCTATGGAAGAGCCGCGTCGCCTCGGCGGCCGGTACGAGCTGGGCTCGGTGCTCGGCCGTGGTGGCATGGCCGAGGTGTACATCGCCCAGGACACCCGGCTCGGCCGCACCGTCGCCGTGAAGACGCTGCGGGCCGACCTGGCCCGCGATCCGTCCTTCCAGGCCCGGTTCCGCCGTGAGGCACAGTCCGCCGCCTCGCTGAACCACCCGGCGATCGTCGCGGTCTACGACACCGGCGAGGACTACGTCGACCAGGTCTCCATCCCGTACATCGTGATGGAGTACGTCGACGGGTCGACCCTGCGCGAGCTGCTGCACTCGGGGCGCAAGCTGCTGCCCGAGCGCACCCTCGAGATGACGGTCGGCATCCTCCAGGCGCTCGAGTACTCCCACCGCGCCGGCATCGTGCACCGCGACATCAAGCCGGCGAACGTCATGCTGACGCGCACCGGCCAGGTCAAGGTCATGGACTTCGGCATCGCGCGCGCCATGGGCGACGCGGGCATGACCATGACCCAGACCGCCGCGGTGATCGGCACCGCCCAGTACCTCTCCCCGGAGCAGGCCAAGGGCGAGCAGGTCGACGCCCGGTCCGACCTGTACTCCACGGGCTGCCTGCTGTACGAGCTGCTGACCGTCCGGCCGCCCTTCGTGGGCGACTCGCCGGTCGCGGTCGCGTACCAGCACGTCCGCGAGGAGCCACAGCCGCCGAGCAACTTCGACCCCGAGATCACGCCGTCGATGGACGCCATCGTCCTCAAGGCGCTGGTCAAGGACCCCGACTACCGCTACCAGTCGGCGGACGAGATGCGCGCGGACATCGAGGCCTGCCTCGACGGTCAGCCGGTCGCGGCCGCCGCGGCGATGGGGATGGGCATGGCGGGCGCGCCCGCGTACGGCGGGGGCTACGGCGGTTACCCGCCGGAGGACCAGCCGACCACCGCCCTGCGCCAGGCCGACCCGGCCGGTCAGACGTCGATGATGCCCCCGGTCAACGGGGACGACGGTGGCTACGGCTACGACGACCGTCCGGACCGGCGCCGCGGTGGTGGCCAGAAGAAGTCGAACACCTCGACGATCCTGCTGGTCCTCGCGGGCATCCTGGTGCTCGTCGGCGCGATCTTCATCGGCGTCTCGCTGATGGACAAGAAGGAGGGGCCCCAGCAGGTCCTGGTCCCCCAGCTCGTCGGTCAGCCGCTGAAGACGGCGGAGGGTCTCGCGGCGAACGCGCAGGTGAAGGCGGTCCAGGCCGGCACCGAGCGCTGCGACGAGCCCAAGGGCTCCGTCTGCCGGCAGTCCCCGGTCGCGGACAACATCGCGAAGATGGACACCGGCAGCACGATCCAGGTGTACGTCTCCGAGGGCGCCCCCCTCGAAGAGGTCCCGGACGTCGTCGAGCAGTCGCAGGAGCGCGCCGAGGAGAGCCTGAAGGCCAAGGGCTTCAAGGTCAAGGTCGAGCAGCAGGAGTCCGATGAGGACCCGGGCACGGTCCTGAGCACGGACCCGCAGGGCGGCACCAAGGCGGAAAAGAACTCCGAGGTGACGATCACGGTCGCGAAGCAGATGCAGACGACGGTTCCCCCGGTCGTCGGCAACCCGCTCGCTCAGGCCGAGCAGCAGCTGAAGGACCTGGGCTTCACCGTGGTCACGCAGTACGTGGACTCGGATCAGCCCAAGGACCAGGTCGTGAAGCAGACCCCGGACGGCAACTCCTCGGTCGGGAAGAACTCCGAGGTGACGCTCCAGGTCTCCAAGGGCCCGCAGCAGACCCAGGTCCAGATCCCCACGGACATCGCGACGAAGCCGTTCAAGGACGTCAAGGCGCAGCTTGAGGCCTTGGGTCTGGTCGTCGTCCAGCAGGGCTCCGACAAGGAGGACGCCACGGTGATCACCTCGAACCCGGGGCCGGGTTCGATGATCAACACCGGTGAGACGGTCACGGTCATCACCGTGGGCGGCGGCGGCAACCCCGGCGACAACGGCGGCAACCCGGGCGGCGACCCCAACGGCGGGGACAACAACAACGGCGGCGGCTTCTTCGACTGACGGCCCGACCCGCACGCGCACCCGCACGCGCACGCATCACGACCGAGCCCCGGCATCCATGGGATGCCGGGGCTCGGTCGTAGGGCGGCGGGTGTCAGCGCAGCTCCGCCGGTGGGGTGCGGTCGCGGTCGACCTTCTCCGTGCGTTCCAGTTCGCCCCAGACGATGTACCGGTAGTCCGAGGTGTACATCGGGGTGCAGGTCGTCAGCGTGATGTAGCGGCCCGGCTCGGTCTTGCCGGATTCCTTCGGCACGGGCTGGAGGACGTCCACGTTGTACTTCGTCGTCTCCGGCAGCGACTTGTAGACCTTGTAGACGTACCAGGTGTCCTTGGATTCAAAGACGATCGCGTCGCCGGTCTTCAGCTTGTGGATGTTGTGGAACTTCGCGCCGTGCCCGTCGCGGTGGGCGGCGAGCGTGAAGTTGCCCTTCTTGTCCTGCGGGAGGGCGGACTCGATCGGGTCGGTGTAGTAGCCGGCGACGCCGTTGTTGAGGATGCCGCTGGTGGTGCCCTGCTTGACCAGGACCTCGCCGTTGTCCATGGCCGGCACGTGCAGGAAGCCGATGCCGTCCTTGGTGTCGAGGGCTCCGGGGCCGTCGGCCCAGCGGTCGCGGACCTGGGCGCCGTCCTGGTCGGCGGCACGGTCGGCGAGGACGTTGGTCCACCACAGCGAGTAGACGACGAACAGTCCGAGCACCAGGCCCGCTGTGATGAGGAGTTCGCCGAAGACGCTGATGATCCCGGCGATCCGGTTACGCGCGCGTGCCACTAGGTCGTCCCGTCGTCCCGTCCGGAGGTGTCGGGTCTCAGCCTACGAGTGCCTCGGGCTTCCCCTTGCTGCGCGGGCGTTCCTCAACCAGTTGGCCCCAGACGATCATGCGGTACGTGCTCGTGAACTCGGGCGTGCACGTGGTGAGTGTGATGTACCGGCCGGGTTTCGTGAAACCGGATCCCTTCGGTACCGGGTCGATCACCGAGACGTTCGACGGCGAGGTCTGGGGCAGGATGCTCGCCATCTTGTAGGTGTAGTACGCGTCCTGGGTCTCGACGACGATCGGGTCCCCGGGCTTGAGCTGGTTGACGTACCGGAACGGTTCGCCGTGCGTGTTGCGGTGTCCGGCGACCGCGAAGTTGCCCTGCTTGTCGGCCGGCATGGCCGTCTTGAGCTTGCCCTCGGAGTAGTGGCCGACCATGCCCTTGTCGAGGACCTTGGTCTTGTTGATGCCCTCGGCGATGGGCACGACGACGTCGAGCTTGGGGATGTACATGATGGCGAAGCCCTCGCCGGGCTCGAAGGCCTCCGGCTTGCTGTCGCCCTTGGCCCAGGTGTCCTCGATCTGCTCCTTGGCACGGTCGGTCTGCTGACCGGCGCGGACGTTCGTCCACCACAGCTGGTAAGTGACGAAGAGCAGCATGACGACGCCGAAGGTGATGAACAGTTCCCCGATGACCCGGCTGGCGACGACGCCGACGCTGTCCTTGGCCGCGCGGGCGGCGCGGCGGGCCTCCACGCGGGAGAGAGGGCGGGGTTTGGATCCAGGGGCCGTTCCAGGGGCCCCAGGAGTGGCCGAGGGGGTGGTGCCGCGACCCTTGCCCCTGCCGCCGCCCTTGGCCGCGCGGCGCCGCTCGGCCCGTCCGGGCCCCGGAGGCGTCTCCACGGCCCGTAGAGCCACCGTCTCGTCCCGTGGGGCCGATGGGGCCTGGGAGGCCTGTGAGGGCTCCTCAGAGCCGTACGGCGCGTACGGCGCCTCGTACGCGGGCTCCTGCGGGGCCTCGTAGCTGGGCGGGGCCTCGTAGGCGGGCTCGTACGCCGGCTCGTGCGGAGCCTCGTAGGCGGGCTGCGGCTCGTACGTCGGACGGGGGTCGTACGGAGCCTCGTACCCGGCGCCGGGCCCGGCTGCCCCGGTCCCGGGGTCGTACGACGGCTCGTATGCCGTGGGCTCGTACGCCGTCGGCTCGTACGCTGTGGGCTCGTACGCTGTGGGCTCGTACGCCGTCGGCTCGTACGGCAGTTGCTGCTCCCCGTGCCCGTACGGGTCCACGGGTATCGGCTCCGGCTCCGGGCCTCCCGCGTCCCGGAACCACGGCGAGCCCGTCGTCACGCGACGGCCTTGCCCACCACCGGCGCGAGCCCCGCCGACCGGCCGACCGCCCCCTTGTCGCCGCACCGCTCCAGCCAGTTGGCGAGCATCAGGTGGCCGTGCTCGGTGAGGACCGACTCGGGGTGGAACTGCACCCCTTCGACGGGCAGTTCACGGTGGCGCAGCCCCATGATGATGCCGTCCTCGGTCCGCGCGGTGACCTCGAGCTCGGCCGGCAGGGCGGCGGGCTCGGCGGCCAGCGAGTGGTAGCGGGTCGCGGTGAAGGGCGAGGGCAGACCGGCGAAGACGCCCTGTCCCTCGTGCGTGACCAGGGAGGTCTTGCCGTGCAGCAGCTCGGGCGCGCGGTCGACGACGCCGCCGTACGCCACGGCCATCGACTGCATGCCGAGGCAGACGCCGAAGACGGGCACGCCGGTGTCGGCGCAGTGCCGGACCATGTCGATGCAGACCCCGGCCTGCTCGGGCGCGCCGGGCCCGGGCGACAGCAGGACGCCGTCGAAGCCGTCCTGGGCGTGGCTCAGCTCGACCTCGTCGTTGCGGAGCACCTCGCACTCGGCGCCGAGCTGGTAGAGGTACTGAACGAGGTTGAAGACGAAGCTGTCGTAGTTGTCGACGACGAGAATCCGCGCGCTCACTGGCCGTCCACCGTCACATCGTTGAACGGAAGCAGCGGCTCCGCCCAGGGGAACACGTACTGGAAGAGGGCGTAGACGACTGCGAGCACCAGCACGATCGAGATCAGTGCCCGCACCCACGCGTTGCCCGGCAGATGCCTCCAGATCCAGCCGTACATGACGTCGACCGCCCCTTCCGTTCGTTACGGGGACCAGAGTACGGGGCGAGGGGGCCGTGAGGGGTCAGCTGTCCAAAGCCTGTGGACGACCGTCGGTCACCGGCTGTGTGCCGTCGAGGTGCGCCCAGACGATCAGCCGGTGGCTGCTGCCCCACTCGGGTTCGCAGGTGGTGAGGGTGAGGTAGCGGCCGGGCCCGTCGAAGCCCGACTTCCTCGGTACGGGGGCGACGACCCCGACGTCGGTGGGCACGGTCCGGTAGGGACCGCGGTCGATCCGGTACGTGAACCAGGTCGTCCCGTCGGTGAGGACCACCGCGTCGCCGGGGCGCAGCCGCGGGAAGTCCTTGAACGGGTCGCCGTACGTGCGGCGGTGGCCCGCGACGGAGAAGTTGCCGGTCGCGCCGAGGCGGGCGGTGGCCGCGTAGTGCCCGAGGCCCTTCTTCAGGATGCCGGGACCGGTGCCTTCGAGGACGGGCCACTTCCAGTCCTTGCCGAGCCGGGGGACGTACATGACGGCGATCCCCTTGCCGGGGGCGTAGGCCGGCGGCTTGGGGGCGGGCGGGGCCGAGGGCCCCGACGACGGCCTCGGCGACGACCCCGACAGGGGCGGCGGCGACGGTGACGGTGCGATCGGGGTGTCCGCCCACTCCCGCTGGAGGGTCTCGATCTGGCCGGCGCTCGCGCTCTCGGCCTGGACACCGGTCCAGTACAGGACGTACACGACGAAGAGGACGATCAGGGTGCCGACCGTCAGGCACAGCTCGCTGAAGGTCCGCACGACGAGCCGCAAGCCGCCCACGCGCCCCTCCCCGCAGTCCCTCCGGTCAGCTCACCAATCAGCTGACCATTCAGCTCACCGCTCGGCTCACCGCTCCGCTGACGGGTCAGCCGACCGGCTTCGCGTAGTGGAGGTCCACTGTGCCCGAGTAGCCCGGCAGAGTCACCGCCTTGTGGTCGTCGACTTTCCAGCCGAGCCCGTACGCCTTGACGTACAGCTGGTAGTTCTGGAGGGCCGGGGAGTCGGCGAGCGCCTTGCTCAGCTTCCCGCGGTCGCCGACGGCCGTGATCTTGTACGGGGGCGAGTAGACGCGGCCCTGGAGGATCAGGGTGTTGCCGACGCAGCGCACGGCGCTGGTCGAGATGAGCCGCTGGTCCATGACGCGGATGCCCTCGGCGCCGCCCTGCCACAGGGCGTTGACGACCGCCTGGAGGTCCTGCTGGTGGATGACGAGGTCGTTGGCCTGCGGCTCGGGGTAGCCCGGGGCGGCCTGGGCGTTCGGCGGGGCGTCGTCGAGGGTGACGGTGAGGCCGGAGCCGGAGACCTCCGTGGTGCCCGCGCTCGCCGCGAGGGCGTCGAGCTTCGCATCCTCCGCACGGGTGGAACCGTCGTCGCGGGCGGCGAGGCCGTCGACCTGGGAGCGGAGGGCGGCGGTGGACTCGTCGAGCCCGGCGTTCTTGTGGCTGCGTTCCTCGATGAGGTCGGAGAGCCTGAGGAGCGAGGCGTCCGTGCGGATGTTCGTGCCCTTGGCGGTGTTGAAACTCGTGACGAAGATCAGTCCGGCGAGGGCGAAGACGGCAAGGGTGAGCACCCGGACGGGGCGCCACCTCGTGGTGCGGCCCGGCCCTGTGGGAGTGTCGGCGGAATTGCTCAACGTACCCTGATCCCCTTCGGTGCCGCGGAACCACTACGCTAACGGACGCCCGGGGGACGCAGTCTTCCTCCTACGTCACATCCCGGCGCCAGCCACAGTTCCCTGCGCGGTCACGCAGCGCATCGACAGGAGAGTCCCTCGTGCCGAAGTCACGTATCCGCAAGAAGGCCGACTTCACGCCTACGCCCACCAAGCAGGCCACCAACATCAAGCTGACGAACCGCAGCTGGGTGGCGCCCGTGATGCTGGCGTTGTTCGCCATCGGGCTGGTGTGGATCGTGGTCTTCTACGTCACCGACGGTTCGATGCCGATCGAGGCGCTCCGCAACTGGAACATCGTGGTGGGCTTCGGCTTCATCGCGGCGGGTTTCGGCGTCTCCACGCAGTGGAAGTAGCCGGCGGTTTATCGGCTGGACCGGCGGCTCGTCAAGCTCTCCCCTGAACTTATCCACAGCGTTGTACACAGCACTGGATAACTTACGAAGATCTGTGGATAACTTGCACGAGATTGACGCCGGTATGACCGCTCCGTGACCGTAATCACGTACGGCAGGACGGGAAACACCCCTCGCCTCCCTGGAGAAACACCAGGTCAGAGGCGAGGGGTGCCGTGTTTCCCCCAGCTGAGGGAACGATCCGCCACACACTGTGGATAACTCTGGGGAAAGCTCGCGAAAGAGCTCGTCCACAGCCCTCTGCGCTCAGGTGAGCGCTGCGGATCGGGCGAGCACGAGCCCCAGGTCGATCAGCAGCACCAGTCCACAGGCCCCGTACTGCACGAGGTCCCTGCGCGCCCTCGGGGCGTGCACGAGCACGTACGTCACCACGACGCCGGCGACGAGTCCGCCGACATGGGCCTCCCAGGAGATCCCCGGACGGGTGAAGGTCATGAGCAGCGACAGCGCCACGAAGAGGACCACCGGGCGCATGTCGTGGCGCTTGCGGCGGGCCAGCACGACCCAGGCGCCGATCAGGCCGTAGACGATGCCGGAGGCGCCCAGCGAGGGCTGGTTCTGCGCGGCGACGAGATAGGCCAGCACGGAGCCGGAGAGCCCGGAGAGCAGGCACAGGATCGCGTACCGGATCCGGCCGAGCTCGGGCTCGACGATCCCGCCGATCACCCACAGGCCCAGCACGTTGAAGAGGATGTGCCAGACCTCCTGGTGGAGGACGGTCGACGTCAACAGCCGGTACCACTCGCCGTCCGCGACCCCGACGACCTCGCCCAGCGCCGGCATGTAGGCGTAGCCGATGAGCACGAGCTCGTCGACGAACCGGTCCCCGAGCACCAGCACCAGGAGGAAGACCACGAGGTTGATCCCGATGAGGATCTTGGTGACGAGGCGGTCGTCGGCCGTCACCCTGCCGCCCGCGAGCGTCCGGGGCTGATTGGCATCGGCGGCGTGGCCGGTCCCCGAACCGTTGCGCACACAGTCCGGGCACTGGAAACCGACGGAGGCGGAGATCATGCACTGCGGGCAGATGGGCTTGTCGCAGCGGGCACAGCGGATGCCGGTCTCGGCCTCCGGATGGCGATAACAGCGGGGCAGACCGGACTGCGGGCCCTTGGGGGGCTTCGCCCCGTCCATGCCTTCCATCCCTTCCCTCACTTCCTCACGTCCCCATTCCTCACGTCCCCATTCCTCGGCTCCTCGCTTGGGCGCTTGCTCGCTTGGGCGCTTCGGCGCTTCGGCGCTTGCTCGCTTCGGCGCTCGGGCGCCTGCTCGCTTGTTCGCGCCGCCTCAGCGCTTCTCGATCACCACGGAGTCGATCACCACGTCCTGGAGCGGGCGCTCGGTGTGCGGATCGGTCGCGACCGCCGCGATCGCGTCCACGACCTTCCGGCTCTCCTGGCCCGCGACCTCGCCGAAGATGGTGTGCTTGCGGTTCAGCCAGGTCGCGGCACCGACCGTGACGAAGAACTGCGAGCCGTTGGTGCCCGGGCCGGCGTTGGCCATGGCCAGCAGGTACGGACGGTCGAAGAAGAGCTCCGGGTGGAACTCGTCGGCGAACTCGTAACCGGGTCCGCCCGTGCCGTTCCCCAGCGGGTCGCCGCCCTGGATCATGAAGCCCTTGATGACCCGGTGGAAGACCGTGCCGTCGTAGAGCGGGTCCGAGGAGACCTTGCCGGTGGCGGGGTGCGTCCACTCGCGCTCGCCACCGGCGAGCTCGACGAAGTTGCGCACCGTCTTCGGGGCGTGGAACGGCATCAGCCGGACCTCGATGTCGCCCAGGCTCGTCTTGAGGATCGCGTACAGCTGCTCGGCCACGGTCGCCTTCCGTCCACGTCTTGTCGCGTCATGTCACGCCTGATGCCACGTCTGTTCTCTGGCGTGACCGATCCTCGCATGCCCTGGATCACCGCCCGGCATGCCGCGGATCACCGCCCGGCATCGCCCCGGATCACCGTCCGGCATGCCCCGGATGCCCGCCCCGCATGCCGGACCTCGATCCGACGGGCATGATTCCGAAAAGGATGGAAAGGTGAAAAACCGACATCGTCGCCACCGAGGAGGAGGAATCCCGTGACCCGCATGGACAGCGTGCGCGCCGCATCAGATTCGGCGAAGGAGAGCGTCCTGCACGCCGCGGAAGTGGTGGCGCCGTACGCCGAAACGGCCAAGGACCAGGCCACGTACTACGCGCACGAGGCGCGGGTGCGGATCGCGCCGAAGGTCTCGAAGGCCACACGGCAGGCCCGAGTACAGGCGCGTGCGCAGTATGCCGCGCATGTCGCACCGCACGTACCGCCGCGGGTCGACGCGGCCGCGCAGCGCGCGGCGGTCATGACCCGCTCAGCCGCCCGTCAGGCGGCCGACTACACCGTTCCGCGTGTCGAGCACGCGGTCGCCGCGACCGGTCCCGTCCTGGAGGAGGCCGGGTCGCGTTCCACCGCCGCCTGGGCCGCGCTGCGCGGACAGGTGACGCCGAAGGAAATTCAGAAGCTCATGAAGCAGCACGAGCGGCGTGTCAGGGCCGGACGCCTCGCCAAGGGACTCGTGGTCCTCGGCTTGGTGGTCGGCGGTGCTTTCGTCGCCTGGAAGTGGTGGGACAAGCAGGCCAATCCCGACTGGCTGGTCGAGCCGCCCGCTCCCACCGAGGTGGGCGAGGGATCCACGTTGTCGTCCGGCGACGGCAATGGGGGATTCCTCGATCCGGAGGTGGAGGTCAAGGAGACCGAGGCGGAGGCCCAGATCGAGGCGGATGCCGAGGCCGAGGCCGAGGCGGACGCCGAAGCCGATGCCACGGAGCGCGACGAGCGTCGCTGACCGCTGAGGGCCGGTCCAAGAGAAGAAGGTCCGAGGGTGGTGCCAGGTCTGAAGGTGGTGCCAGGTCCGAGGGTGGTGCCAAGTCTGACGGTGGTGCCAGGTCCGACGGTGGTGCTCTGAGGGGCTTGTTCGGAGAGTCTCGCGGTTCTCGCAGGTCTCGCAGGTCTCGCGGGTCTCGCGGGTCTCGCAGGTCTCGCAGGTCTCGCGGGTCTCGCGGTTCTCACGGTTCTCACGGGTCTCGCGGTTCTCACGGCGTGGGGAGTACGTGTGCGTGTGCTTGTACGCGTACGCCTGCTCCCCACGTCCTACGCGCCCGTCGCCGGCGCCGTCGCGGCGAGCGCCAGCTCCGTCAGCGCGACCGGGTCGCTCTCGGCCGCGCCACCCGCGTGACGGTGGCGTACCGAGGGGGAGGAGCCGTGGGCCTCGGCGCCGATGCGCTGCTTGATGGTGGGCGGCAGGGAACGGTCACCGGCGAGGGGCCACCGGTGCGTCCGCTGTGCCGGTACGGAGGCGAGGGCACGCTCCGAAGCGGCGGGGACCCCGGCGGCGACGGCGGAGCCGGCCGGCTCCTCGGGCTGCTGCACGGCGGGCTGCTGGGCCGCGGCGGCGGTGCTCGCCAGGCCGACGGAGGCGAGCAGGGCGAAGAGGACGGAGATGAAGGCGGTCCAGAACTGCTTGACCTTGGCGGTGGCCATGATCCCTCACTTTCGTGACGTTCTCGGATGGTTCATTTCGGGTTGCGCGCTTTACGTACTTTCCACATGATGTGGATGCGCCCCCGGATTCCCGAGGACCGACGCCGCCGCCGCGCAGTTCTTCCGATGAACACCACCCGTACGGATCAGTGGCCACCTCCCGGCCCGGGCGTCCTAGCTCATTGCCTTCCTCACCAGCTCGGCGATCCGCGCCTCGTCGGCGGCGGTCAGCTCCTTCAGGGCGTAGGCGGACGGCCACATCGTGCCGTCGTCGAGGTTCGCCACGTCGTTGAAGCCGAAGGTCGCGTACCGCGCGTTGAACTTCTGCGCGCTCTGGAAGAAGCAGACGACCTTGCCGCCCTTGGCGTACGCGGGCATCCCGTACCAGAGCTTCGGCGCGAGCTCCGGAGCGGTCTCCTTGACCACGGCGTGGATGCGCTCGGCCATGACCCGGTCCGAGTCCTCCATCTCGGCGATCTTCGCGACCACGGCCGCCTCCTCCTCCGCCGCCTTGTCGGCGCGCGATCCGCGGCGCGCGGACGCCCTCACCTCCTTGGCGCGCTCCTTCATCGCGCTCCGCTCCTCCGTGGTGAATCCCTCGGACGTCGCCTCGGCGGCGGACTCGGCGGCGGACTCGGCTGCGGACTCGGCTGCGGACTTGGCTGCGGACTCGGCGGAGGACTTCTGCGTGTTCGTCATGGCGAGTTCCTTCTCTCGTACGAGTACGGACCTGGGTACGGCTACGGGAGGGCCGTCAGCCCCACGCGCCGGCGATCTGCCGGGTCGTGGCGTCGAGCCGGTTGAACGGGTTGGCGACGCCGGCCATGAGGATGATCGCGGCGAGTCGCTTCTCGTCGTCGTACGTGGCGGCCGTGTCCCAGACCTCGTCGCTCACCGAGTCGGGCCGGGGGATCGCGGTCGTGCGCGACGGCCTCAGCCGCCGGCCGGGGGCAGACTGAGGGCGAGCCGCTCCAACAGGTCGGCGAGGTGCGCCTGTTCGTCCTCGCCGAGCCCTTCGAGGAGCCGGCGCTGGTTGTCGAGGTGGACGGCGATGAGTTCGTCGGTCAGCGCGACGCCCGCCGGGGTGAGGCTGATGAGGCGGCCGCGTGAATCCTCCTCGGCGACGGTCCGGGCGACCAGACCGCGGTGTTCGAGCCGGTCGACCCGCTTGGTGATCGCACCGGTGGTGACCAGGACGGTACGGCTGAGCTCGCCCGCGGACAGCGCGTAGGGCTCGCCGGACCGCCGGAGGGCGGCGAGGACGTCGAAGTCGCCGCTGCCCAGCCCCGCGGCGCCGAACGGCGGGCGCAGCCGCTGGTCCAGCGCGTCGGTGAGCCGGAAGAGGCGGCCGATGACGAGCATCGGCGTCGGGTCCAGATCGGGTCGCTCGCGTCGCCACTGGTCGACGATGGCGGCGATGGCATCTCCCTGCATCCCTTCACTCTATCTTCCACAGATGATAAAAAACCTTCCATGGAAGATAAATCCACGCGCCGCCGACTCGTCGCCGCGAGCCTCGCCGGGTCGATCGGCGACGGCATCTACGTGCCGCTCACGATGCTGTTCCTCCACTCGCTCACCGGCCTGTCCCTGACGTCGATCGGCACCGGCCTGACGATCGCCGGGCTCTGCGCGCTGGCGTTCATGCCGGCCGCGGGGGTCCTCATCGACCGGTTCGGCGGCCGGCGGGTGCTCATCGGCGTGCTCGCGCTGCGCGCGGCCGGTTTCGCGGCCTACCCCTTCGCCGACTCCTACCCCGCCTTCCTGGCGATCGCCCTGGTCGTCGCCGTCGGGATGTGGGCCTCCTCGCCCAGCCAGCAGGCACTGATCGGCGACATCGCCCGAGGCACCGAACGCGACCGGCTCCTGGCCTGGGACCGCAGCCTGCGCAACGCCGGTATGGGAGGCGGCAGTCTCGCGGCGGCCGGCATGCTCGCCTGGAACGGCACCACGGGCTTCGTCGCCGCCTCGGAGACCCTGGCCGTCGTCTTCTGCTGCGCCGCGGTCCTCGTGACCCGGATCCCGAACGTCCGCGGCCCCGCCGAGCGGCCGCAGGCGCGCGAGGGATACCGGCAGGTGCTCGCCGACCGGCCCTACCTGCTCGTCACGGCGGCCAACTTCCTGATCGCCTTCGGCTACACCACCCAGGCCATGGCCCTGCCGGTCTTCCTCACCCGCGACATCGCCCTGCCCGACGCCCTGGCCGGCACCGTCTTCGCGGTCAACACCGCCCTGGTCGCCGGGCTCGGCGTCCCCGCCGCCCGGCTGACGCTGCGCGGCAGACGCACGCGGGCCGCCGCACTCGGAGCGGTCGTCTTCGCGCTCTCCTTCGCCGCCTTCGCGCTGCTCCCCCGGCTCGTCAGCGGCCCGAACGCCCTCGTCGCCGTCCTCGCGGTCGCCGTGCTCTACACCGCCGGCGAACTCGTCCACTCCGCACCCTCGCAGGGCCTCTCCGTCCAGGCGGCCCCCGACCACCTGCGAGGCCGGTACCTGTCGGTCTACCAGCTGTCCTGGTCCGCCTGCCGCACCGTCGCCCCCATGCTCCTGGGCTTCCTCCTCGACGCGGGGCAGTGGCAGCTGTGGACCGTCCTCGCGCTGATGGTCCTCACGGGCGCGGCGATCCTCCTGTGCGCCGAACGCTCACTGCCGCCCCACGCGGTCACCCCCGGCCCCGACCCCGCCCACACACCCGCTCCCACCTCCGCTCCCACCTCCGCCCCCGCCCCCGCTTCCGACGGACGGCGTCAGCTGCCGCCCAGCGCGTCGGCGACCTCCCGTGCGAACACCTCGGGGTTGTCGAACATGATGTTGTGCCCGCAGTCCGGGACCGCCCGGACGGTCACGCCCGAGGCCACCAGACCCTCCACATCGGCCGGCTCCCCGTCGGCCGCCGGGTGAAGGCAGGTACGGGGGACCGACAGGCCCGCCAGATGCTCGCGGAGAGCGGGGACGGTCCCCCGAGCCCGATGGACCGTGGTGCGGTACAGCGCCTCGCGTCCCGCCAGGCGCATCGTGGACCACCAGACCGGGCCGACCCGCTCCTCGGTCCGCTCCCACCCGTCGGCGAGGAACTCCTCCTCCGTGTACGCCGTGATCCCGCTGCTGCCGGGAACGGGCACCATCGGCGCCGGGTCCAGGACGGAGTCCACGAGCACCAGGTTCGCGACCAGCCGCGGGTGGCGGGCGGCGAGCAGGATCGCCACCGCACCACCGAGGCTGTGCGCGATGACCTCGGCACCCGTCACATCGGCGGCCTCCAGCGCCGCCGCCACGGCGTCCGCGTGCGCCTCCAGCGTGTACGTGAAGTCCGTCGGACGGTCGCTGATGCCGAAGCCGAGCAGGTCGAGCAGCAGTGACCGGCGGCCGGTCAGCAGGGGGTGCGCGGCGGCGGCGGCCCAGTACACCGGCGAGGTGGAACCGAGTCCGTGCAGGTAGAGCCGGGCCGGCTCGGTGCCGGGGATCTCCACCCAGCGGATGAGGTCGCCGTTCGGGGTCACGGGGGCATGGCGCATGGCCGACTCCTTGATCGTCAGGGGACACCGACGATACCTCGTCATCGAGGTATAGCGATATCGATATACCTCCGCCTCTGGGATCTGACAGCATGGGCGCATGCTCAAGCTCGCGATTCTCGGGTTCCTCCACGACCGGCCGATGCACGGCTACGAGCTACGCCGGCACCTGGCCGCACTGACCGGCCACATCCGCCCGATCAGCGACGGCACCCTCTATCCCGCGATCAAGCGCCTCGAAACCGACGGCCTGCTCGTCCGCGAGACCGAACCCGGATCCACCGCCGCCCCCCGGCACACCCTGCACCTCACCCCGGCCGGCCGGGCGGCACTGCACGAACGGCTGCGCACACCCGAGCAGTTGGACATCAGCGACGAGAACCGCTGGTTCACCGTGCTGGCCTTCCTCCGCCACCTCGACGACCCCGCCGAGCAGGCGACCGTGCTCCGCCGCCGGCTCGCCTTCCTCGACGAGCCCGCCAGCTTCTTCTACGACGGCGCCGTACCCCTGGGCGCCGAGGAGATCACCGACCCGTTCCGCAGCGGCATCCTGCTGATCGCCCGGGCGACGTCGCAGGCCGAACTGGCCTGGCTGCACGACATGATCGCCACCCTCGGCGACCAGCCCCTCCCGTCGGCGGGAGAGCGCTGACATCCCGCACGGGAAAAGGGGACAAAAACACCCCCTTGAACTGCGTTTCCGCAGTTCAAGGGGGTGCAAGAGAGTGGAGCCTAGGGGAGTCGAACCCCTGACATCTGCCATGCAAAGACAGCGCTCTACCAACTGAGCTAAGGCCCCGGAACGAGAACAGCGTACCGGGTCTCCCCCCATGTCCGGCAAAAGGATAGGGACTCCCGGTCCACGACCACTCTCCGTAAGATGCTGATCGAGGTTCGCAGTGGCGAACCTAAGGGATGGGGAGAAGTAATGGACGCAGCGCAGCAAGAAGCCACGGCAAGAGCCAGAGAGCTTCAGCGCAGTTGGTACGGGGAGCCGTTGGGGGCGCTCTTCCGTCGGCTGATCGACGATCTCGGGCTCAACCAGGCCAGGCTCGCGGCCGTGCTCGGGCTCTCCGCGCCCATGCTGTCCCAGCTGATGAGCGGCCAGCGGGCCAAGATCGGCAACCCGGCCGTCGTCCAGCGCGTCCAGGCCCTCCAGGAGCTCGCCGTCCAGGTCGCCGACGGCAGCGTCAGCGCCGCCGAGGCCACCGACCGGATGGACGAGGTCAAGAAGTCGCAGGGCGGCTCCGTCCTCACCAGCACCGCCCAGACCGCCACCGGCTCCGGCGCCCCGACCGTGCGCCGCGTGGTCCGCGAGATCCAGTCCCTGCTGCGGTCCGTGGCGGCCGCGGGCGACATCATCGACGCGGCCGACTCCCTCGCCCCGGCGCACCCGGAACTGGCAGAGTTCCTCCGGGTGTACGGCGCGGGGCGCACTGCGGACGCGGTCGCGCACTACGAGTCGCACCAGAACTGACGCGGGACCGGCGCTCGGCCGGTACCGGGGGTCCACGACACGACGGGGAGCGGGCGCAGCGCGATGGGTGAGGTCTTCGCTGGTCGGTACGAGCTGATCGACCCGATCGGACGGGGCGGGGCGGGCGCGGTGTGGCGTGCCTGGGACCACCGGCGCCGGCGGTACGTGGCGGCCAAGGTGCTCCAGCAGAGCGACGCCCACACGCTGCTCCGCTTCGTCCGCGAGCAGGCGATGCGGATCGACCATCCGCACGTCCTCGCCCCGGCCAGCTGGGCCGCCGACGACGACAAGGTCCTCTTCACCATGGACCTGGTCGCCGGCGGCTCGCTGGCGCACGTCGTCGGAGACTACGGCCCGCTGCCGCCCCGCTTCGTCTGCACCCTGCTCGACCAGCTGCTCTCCGGTCTGGCCACGGTGCACGCCGAAGGCGTCGTCCACCGGGACATCAAGCCCGCCAACATCCTGCTGGACGTCACCGGAACCGGACGGCCGCACCTGCGGCTCTCCGACTTCGGCATCTCCATGCGCAAGGGCGAACCCCGGCTCACGGAGACCGACTACGTGATCGGCACGCCCGGTTACTTCGCACCCGAGCAACTCCTCGGCGCCGAGCCGGACTTCACCGCCGACCTGTTCGCCGTCGGCCTGGTCGCGCTCTATCTCCTCCAGGGCCGCAGCCCGGACTCCCAGGCCCTCGTCTCGCACTTCCTCACGCACGGCACCCCGAGCGCCCCCGAGGGCCTTCCGGAGCCGCTGTGGCAGGTGCTCGCCGGGCTGCTCCAGCCCGACCCGCAGGCCCGCTTCCGGACGGCCACGGGCGCGCGCAAGGCGCTGGACGCCGCCGCCGAGATGCTGCCCGAGCCGCGTCCCGACGAGCCGCCGGTCGAGATCTTCGACCAGATCGGCCCGCTGCCGACCGGCTTCGGCCCCCAGGGCCCGACGAGCCCCACGGGCCCCACGGGCCCCGCTGTTCCCGCTGCTCCTCCCGGCCCGCACGGCGCCCCCACCGTCACCGACGCGGCTCCGACGCCGCCCGCCGCCATGCCCGTACCACCCATGCCCCCCGTACCGGCCCAGCAGCACCCCGCACAGACCCCGTACCAGCAGTACCAGCAGCCCGTGCCGGCCCCGGCCCACGCCCCGCTGCCGAACACCGCTCCGTCCCCCGCTCCGTCCGCCTCCGAGACGGGCAGCTTCCACCTTCCCCCGCCGGTCACGCACCCGAACCCCTCCTTCGACCAGGCCCCCACGGCCGGGGCACCGTACGGACAGGCCTCTCCTCATCCGTACACCGCTCGACCCGTTCAGGTTCCCGGTCAGCACACCGCACCGGCGCACGGCCCGCAGCCCACGCCCCCGGCCCCCGTACGCCGACCGGGACCGCCCCCGAAGGTGACGGTCCCGGTCCTGCTGCTCGCCCTGGTGTGCCTGGCGGTCGGCTTCTGGGCCCTCGCCCAGACCTGACCGCCCGGCAAGGGGCCCTGGATCGGCCTACGCCGCCCCAGGCCCCCACGCCGCCCCAGGCCTCTACGCCGGCCTGCGAGCGCCTACGCCGCCCGCCTCCGCGCCACCAGCGTCCACGCGCCGAGCCCGAGCAGCAGCACGCTCCCGGTGCCGATCCCGGCCACCGCGACGAGCCGCATGGAGCCGCTGTCCTCGGCCGCCCGCACGCCGCTCGCGCCGTTCGCCGCCGCCTCCTTGTCGTCGGCAGTCACCGCGAACGGGCCCGGGTCCCCGTCGTACCCGGGTCCGGGCTTCGCGTTCCCCGTGACGTTCACGCGCAGCGTCAGCGGCACCGGCTTGTCCCCGTACTCCGCGGCGACCTTGGGGCTGAGCGTGGCCGACAGGTAGTACCAGCCGGCGAACCGCATGCCGTTCGTGGCCTCGTTGTACGAGCTGCGGTTCTCGTGCGCCACCGGCCGCTGCGCGTCGAGCGCCAGCGTCGCGGGCTTCCCGTCGTAGCTTCCGCTGTTCTCGTCGACGTGCCCGAGCGCGGGGTTGTCGAGGGAGAGCACCAGCGCGTTGCCGATGTACTCGTTCGCGGCGGCGCTGCTGCCGAGCTCCGCCGTGGCGAAAAGCTGCTGCCCCCAGTCGACGGGCACCCGGAAGAAGAGCGTCTGGCCGGGGCGGATGTCGGACCGCCACTCGCCCTGCGTCAGCGAGACGGCGTCGTGGAAGCCGGCGCCGCCCTGCCGCTTCTGCGGGCCGCCCGTCGGCGGCGGGGGCGTGGCGGAGGACCAGGCCTCGGGGAGCTCGGTCGGGCCGGCCTTCTTCAGGCCCGGCTCGGACAGGTGCCGGATCTCCAGCTCCCAGTCGTCCGAGGCGGAGGTGGGCTTCGAGGTGCGCTCGACGAGCACGTAGAAGGCGCCCGCCTTCTGGCAGCTGGAGCTGTCCGGGTCGACGATGCGGCGGGCGTACCCGGCGAGCGGGCGCACGTACTCGGCGGAGGAGAACGACACCTGCTGGTAGCCGCAATCGGTGCCGGAGCCGTCCTGCATGCTCACCTTGAAGCCGTCGCCGTACTCGACCTTGCCGCCGGGCTTCGGTACGGCCACCACGGAGACGTAGCTGTTGACCTTGTCGTCGAGGTCGACGCGGTAGTAGACCTTGCCGTCCTTCTTGAGCGTGTCCCGGTAGGTCTCCCCGGTCTTCAACTGCACCGCGTCCGAGCTCGAAGCGGCCCCCTTGACCCGCTGGGCCGCGCCGTCGAAGGCGTACGGCGGGAGCGCGTCCCCGTCGGCCGCCCAGGCCTGGCCCGGCAGCGCCGTCACCGCGCCCACGGCCGCGACCGCTGCGACCGTCGCGACCAGAGCCCCGGTCCCCCGTCTAATCCGGCCGAAGCGGCTGATCCGGCCGATGCGTCCGTTGCGTCCGATGCCGGCCTGCGTCTTCACGCGCCTCTCCCCTTTACTCAAGCAAGCAAATTGTTCGCTCAGGCAAAGCAAAGCCCCGGCCCGCTCACGCGCGGCCGGGGCTTCACCCACAAACGGTTCTCGGCTCAGACACCCGAACCTGCGGGCACGGAGTCGGTCGCCTCCGTCCACAGATCCTGCTCGGCGCGATCCGCCTGGATCTGGCGGTACACGAGGAGCCCGCCGATGGCGGCCAGTGCGACCAGGAGAAGCTTCTTCACCGCGCGACCTCGTCTTTCGTTGACGTAGGAGACTTCTGACGCCCACTCTACACATCGACCGATACCGATCGGTGACCTGTACGAGTTTCAAACCCCCGACGCGTCCCCGTCTTCCCCGGACAAACAAATCGACCCGGACGGAGGAACCGTCCGGGTCGATCGATACTGTGGGGCTAACAGGATTTGAACCTGTGGCCTCATCCTTATCAGGGATGCGCTCTAACCAACTGAGCTATAGCCCCGCCGCGCTTGCGGTGTGTGTCCCGCGCGCTGACTCCTGAAGATTAGCGCACGTGGGGGCCAGTCCCAAAATCGGTTCCTGACCGACCCCCTCGCAGGTCACCCGGCGGCCACCCGAAGGTCACTCGTCCTCGGCGAGCGTGAGCTCCACGCCTCCGACGAAACCGGCCGACAGGTTGTAGATGAACGCGCCCAGCGTCGCCAGAGCGGTCATCAGCACCACGTCGATCACCGCGATCACCGAGGTGAACATCAGGACCCGCGGCAGCGACAGGAACGACTGCAGGTCGAAGCCGTTGGACTCGTTCGAGCCCGTCGCCTCGCTGATCGTGCCGCCGACCGTCGAGAAGACGCCCATGGCGTCCATGACCATCCACAGCACCGCCGCGGCGACGACCGTGCAGATGCCCAGCGCGATGGAGAGCAGGAAGCTCACCTTCATCACCGACCACGGATCGGCCTTCGCCACCCGCAGCCGCGCCTTGCGCGTACGGGGCGTCGTGCGCGCCCCCGTACGCGGCCGGCGCACGGCACCGGCGCCCGTCTGGCCGCCCAGCGTCCCGCCTGCCTGAACACCCGCAGCACCGCCCGGCGCCGGAGCGCCGTACGCCTGCGGCGGGTGGTACGGGCCGCCCGGCTGCTGCGCACCCGTGCGCTCGCCGGGCAGTGGCCCGCTGTAGGTCTCGTACGAGGGCTGCTGCCCCCGGCTGTCCGTCACCGCAACCCCCTGGGAGTCCGTGGCGGGGCCACGGGCGCCGTTCGCTCCAGCACCAGCAGAAGCTCCGGCAGCCGCCGATCCGGCGCCCGTGGCTCCACTCACGCTCTTACTCCTCGTGCTCCCCGGCCGAGAGCTCCGTGCCCTCGACTGCCTCGGCCTCGACCCCTGCGGTCTCGACCACCGCGGCCTCGACCGCCTCGACGACGCCCTCGGCATCGTCGTCGACATCTTCGTCGTCGCTGCCGGCCTCGGCGTTCCGTGCGATGCCGACGACGGCATCGCGCTTGCCCAGGTTGATCAGCTGGACGCCCATGGTGTCACGGCCGGTCTCCCTGACTTCGTTGACTCGCGTACGAATCACACCGCCGGACAGCGTGATGGCGAGGATCTCGTCGGTCTCCTCGACCACCAGCGCGCCCACGAGCGAGCCGCGGTCCTCCACGATCTTGGCGGCCTTGATACCGAGGCCGCCACGGCCCTGGACGCGGTACTCGTCGACGGGGGTGCGCTTCGCGTACCCGCCGTCGGTCGCGGTGAAGACGAACGTACCGGGCCGGACGACATTCATCGAGAGCAGTTCGTCGTCCGTGCGGAAACTCATCCCCTTGACGCCCGAGGTGGCGCGTCCCATCGGGCGCAGCGCGTCGTCCGTGGCCGTGAAGCGGATCGACTGCGCCTTCTTGCTGACGAGGAGCAGATCGTCCTCGGACGAGACCAGTTCGGCCCCGATCAGCTCGTCGTCGCCACCGCCCTCGGTCTCCCGGAGGTTGATCGCGATGACACCGCCCGAGCGCGGCGAGTCGTAGTCCTTCAGCGCGGTCTTCTTCACCAGGCCGGCCTTGGTGGCGAGCACCAGGTACGGCGCGGCGTCGTAGTCGCGGATCGCCAGGATCTGGGCGATCTGCTCGTCCGGCTGGAAGGCCAGCAGGTTGGCCACGTGCTGGCCGCGGGCGTCCCGGCCGGCGTCCGGCAGCTCGTACGCCTTGGCCCGGTAGACCCGGCCCTTGTTCGTGAAGAAGAGCAGCCAGTGGTGGGTGGTGGAGACGAAGAAGTGGTCGACGATGTCGTCCTGCTTCAGCTTCGTCCCGCGCACGCCCTTGCCGCCGCGCTTCTGCGAGCGGTAGTCCTCGGTCTTCGTCCGCTTCACATAGCCGCCGCGGGAGATCGTGACGACGATGTCCTCCTCGGCGATCAGGTCCTCGATGGACATGTCGCCGTCGAAGGGCACGAGCTTGGACCGGCGGTCGTCGCCGAACCGCTCGACGAGCGCCGCGAGTTCTTCGCTGACGATCGACCGCTGGCGCTCCGGCGAGGCCAGGATCGCGTTGTACTCGTTGATCTTGGCCTGGAGCTCGTCGTGCTCGGCGACGATCTTCTGCCGCTCCAGGGCCGCGAGGCGGCGGAGCTGCATCTCCAGGATCGCGTTGGCCTGGATCTCGTCGATCTGGAGGAGGTCCATCAGGCCGCCGCGGGCGACCTCGACCGTGTCGCTGCGGCGGATGAGCGCGATGACCTCGTCGATCGCGTCGAGCGCCTTGAGCAGACCGCGCAGGATGTGGGCGCGCTCCTCGGCCTTCCGCAGCCGGAACTTCGTCCGGCGGACGATGACCTCGATCTGGTGCGTCACCCAGTGGCGGATGAACGCGTCGAGCGAGAGGGTGCGCGGCACGCCGTCGACGAGCGCGAGCATGTTCGCGCCGAAGTTCGTCTGCAGGTCGGTGTGCTTGTACAGGTTGTTGAGCACGACCTTGGCGACGGCGTCGCGCTTGAGCACGATGACGAGGCGCTGGCCGGTACGGGACGAGGTCTCGTCGCGGACGTCGGCGATGCCGCCGACCTTGCCGTCCTTCACGAGGTCGGCGATCTTCTGCGCGAGGTTGTCCGGGTTGGTCTGGTACGGAAGCTCCGTGACCACCAGGCACTGGCGGTTCTGGATCTCCTCGACCTCGACGACCGCGCGCATCGTGATCGAGCCACGGCCGGTGCGGTACGCCTCCTCGATGCCCTTGCGGCCGACGACGAGCGCGCCGGTCGGGAAGTCCGGGCCCTTGATCCGCTCGATCAGCGCGTCGAGGAGCTCCTCGTGGCTGGCGTCGGGGTGCTCGAGCGCCCACTGGGCGCCGGCCGCGACCTCGCGGAGGTTGTGCGGCGGGATGTTGGTCGCCATGCCCACCGCGATGCCGGCGCTGCCGTTGATCAGCAGGTTCGGGAAGCGGGCCGGCAGGACCGTCGGCTCCTGGTTGCGGCCGTCGTAGTTGTCCTGGAAGTCGACGGTCTCCTCGTCGATGTCCCGGAGCATCTCCATCGACAGCGTCATGAGCTTGCACTCGGTGTACCGCATGGCGGCGGCCGGGTCGTTGCCCGGGGAACCGAAGTTGCCGTTGGAGTCGACGAGCGGCATGCGCATCGACCAGGGCTGGGCGAGGCGGACGAGCGCGTCGTAGATCGAGGAGTCGCCGTGCGGGTGGTACGTACCCATGACGTCACCGACGACGCGGGCGCACTTGTAGAAGCCCTTCTCGGGCCGGTAGCCGCCGTCGTACATCGCGTACAGCACGCGACGGTGGACGGGCTTGAGGCCGTCCCGTACGTCGGGCAGCGCGCGGGACACGATGACGGACATCGCGTAGTCGAGGTACGAGCGCTGCATCTCGGTCTCGAGCCCGACGGGCTCGATCCGCAGTACGGGCTCCTGGTCTTCGGTGGTGCCGGGAGTGATTTCGTCGGCCATTGCTGGTCGTCAGTCCTTTCGTACGGTCAGCTGAGACCGACTCAGATGTCGAGGAAGCGAACGTCCTTGGCGTTGCGCTGGATGAACGAGCGCCGTGCCTCGACGTCCTCGCCCATCAGCACCGAGAACAGGTCGTCGGCCTGCGCCGCGTCGTCCAGGGTGACCTGGCCGAGCACGCGGTGCTCGACGTCCATGGTCGTGACGCGCAGCTCCTCGGCGTTCATCTCGCCGAGACCCTTGAAGCGCTGGATCGAGTCTTCCTTGATCCGCTTGCCGTTCTGCTTGCCGAGCGCGACGAGCGCGTCCCGCTCGCGGTCCGAGTACGCGTACTCGAAGTCGTCCCGGCCCCACTTGATCTTGTAGAGCGGCGGGCGCGAGAGGTAGACGTGACCGGCCTCGACCAGCGGCCGCATGAAGCGGAAGAGGAAGGTCAGCAGCAGGGTGTTGATGTGCTGACCGTCGACGTCGGCGTCCGCCATCAGGATGATCTTGTGATAGCGGAGCTTCTCGATGTCGAAGTCCTCGTGCACACCGGTGCCGAAGGCCGAGATGAGCGCCTGGACCTCGGTGTTCTGCAGGATCTTGTCGATCCGGGCCTTCTCGACGTTCAGGATCTTGCCGCGGATCGGCAGGATGGCCTGGTACATCGGGTTACGGCCGGACTTGGCCGAGCCGCCGGCGGAGTCACCCTCGACGATGAAGATCTCGCACTTGGCGGGGTCGTTCGACTGGCAGTCGGACAGCTTGCCCGGCAGCGACGCCGACTCCAGCAGGCCCTTGCGGCGGGTCAGGTCGCGCGCCTTGCGGGCGGCCACGCGCGCGGTGGCGGCCTGGATCGACTTGCGGATGATGTCCGCGGCCTCGACCGGGTTCCGGTCGAGCCAGTCGTTGAGGTGCTCGTAGACCGCCTTCTGGACGAAGGTCTTCGCCTCCGTGTTGCCCAGCTTGGTCTTGGTCTGGCCCTCGAACTGCGGCTCGCTCAGCTTGACCGAGATGATCGCCGTCAGACCCTCGCGGATGTCGTCGCCCGTGAGGTTGTCGTCCTTCTCACGGAGCAGCTTCTTGTCCCGCGCGTACTTGTTGATCAGCGAGGTCAGCGCCGCACGGAAGCCCTCCTCGTGCGTGCCGCCCTCGTGGGTGTGGATGATGTTGGCGAAGGAGTACACGCCCTCGCTGTAGCCGCTGTTCCACTGCATCGCGACCTCGAGGGACAGGGCCTTGTCCTTGTCCTCCGCCTCCAGGTCGATCACGGTGGGGTGGACCAGCTCGCCCTTGCGCGAGTTGAGGTACTTCACGAAGTCGACGATGCCGCCCTCGTAGTGGTACTTCACCGTGCGCGCGGCCTGCTCCGCGGCCGCCTCGGCGTCCGGGTCGTCGGCGCCGACCGTGGCCTTGGCGGACTCGCGCTCGTCGGTGAGCGTGATCGTCAGGCCCTTGTTGAGGAAGGCCATCTCCTGGAAGCGGCGCGAGAGCGTCTCGAAGGAGTACTCGGTCGTCTCGAAGATGTCCGGGTCGGCCCAGAAGGTGACCGAGGTGCCGGTCCTGTCGGTCGCCTCGTTCTGCACGAGCGCCTCGACCGGGGCGCCCATCTTGTAGTCCTGGGTCCAGCGGTGGCCGTCCGTCCAGATCTCGACGGAGACCTTGGTGGACAGGGCGTTCACGACCGATACACCGACACCGTGCAGACCGCCGGAGACGGCGTAGCCGCCGCCGCCGAACTTGCCGCCCGCGTGCAGCACGGTCAGCACGACCTCGACGGCCGGCTTGCCCTCGGAGGCCACGATGCCCACCGGGATGCCACGGCCGTTGTCGATGACGCGGACGCCGCCGTCGGGCAGGATCGTCACGTCGATGGTGTCGGCGTGGCCGGCCAGGGCTTCGTCGACCGAGTTGTCGACGACCTCCTGCACCATGTGGTGCAGACCGCGCTCACCGGTCGAGCCGATGTACATGCCAGGGCGCTTGCGCACCGCATCCAGGCCTTCGAGGACCTGGATGTTGCTGGCGGTGTACTGGTTGTTCTCGTTGGGGTTGCCGGAATCGGCCACGAAGCGCCCTTTCTGGCACAGCACAGGCCGGTCTCCGGGCATACGGGAGCGGCTGCGTCGTTCGACATGTTCCGCAGGGTGGCGGGATTGTCTCCCAGTCTACCGGTAGCGACGACACTCATGGGGGTTTGCCGGTCCCTGAGTCCGCATGTGCCGCCCTGAGCAGACCCAAGACGACTCCCCATATCCAGACAGGGCCCCCAGAGCCCTCTGACGGCCACCTAGCGCTTCGGGCCGATGCCAGGCTGTGGGCAATCGTTCCGCGCTGGGGGTGCCCCCTCTGGGGGAGGGTGGGCACAGCCCACCCGCACGACGCCCTGCTGCCTGAACCCGCACCACGAGGACCTGCCTCGAGCCCGGTCCCTCACCGCCCGGCCGCCCGGCGCTCTAGCCGTACGTGTCCCCGGGCCCGACGCTGCCCGGCGCCCGCAGCGGCCCGTACCCCCGCCGCGGCGCACCCGGCCCCAGCACCTTGATGACCCGCACCGTCCCGTGCCCCAGGTCCTCGTTCAGCCGTGCCACGAGCCGCGGCGCGAGCAGCCGCAGCTGCGTCGCCCACGCCGTGGAGTCGCACTGCACGGTGAGGACCCGCGCGTCCGGCTCGTCGTCGAACTTCAGCGGTACGCAGTGCTTCGCCAGGTCCTCGCCGACGATCTGCGGCCAGCGCCCCATGACGCCGCCGACCGCCGCCGGGGTCTCCCAGCCGCGCTCGGTGATGAGCCGGTTGATCGCCGCGCCGAGCGCCATCGGGTCGCGCCCGTCGGCGCGCGCGCCGGACCGCAGTCCGCCCCCGCGCCGGGCCTGCTTCTTCTGCTGGGCGGCGGCGCCCCGCGCCTTCGCCTGCTCCTTGGCCGCGCGCAGCGCGACCCGCGCCAGGTCGATTCCCGAGGCCTCGGGAATCCTGGGGGTCTCCGGCTGCTCCTGCGCCCCGGCGCCGAGCGGCGGCTGCTCGCTCATACCCGCTCCACCGTCCCGCCGGCCACCTCGTACCGCGTCCCCGCGAGCACGCCCGGGACGTCGTCGTCGACCGCCGCCGTCACCAGCACCTGCTCACCGCCGGCCACCAGCTCCGCGAGCCGCTCGCGCCGCCGCGCGTCCAGCTCGGCGAAGACGTCGTCGAGGACGAGGACCGGCTCGTTGCCCTCGGAGCGCAGCAGGTCGTACGAGGCGAGCCGCAGCGCCAGCGCGTACGACCAGGACTCGCCGTGACTCGCGTACCCCTTCGCCGGCAGGTCGCCGAGCTTGAGCAGCAGCTCGTCCCGGTGCGGTCCGACGAGCGTGACGCCCCGCTCGATCTCCTGCTTGCGGACCTCGGCGAGGGCGGCGATCAGCTGCTCGTACAGCTCCTCGCGGGTGTGCCCGGCGCCCGGCGCGGAGGGACGGTACTCCAGCAGAATCGGTCCGCCGCCCGGCGCCAGCTGCTCGTACGCCTTGTCGGCGAGCGGCTGCAGGGTGTGGATGAGGTCGAGGCGCTGCGCGAGCAGCTCCGCCCCGGCGTGCGCGAGGTGCTGGTCCCAGACGTCGAGCGTGGACAGGTCCATGCCGCGGCCGCCGTGCCGGCGGGCCATCGCCGCCGACTTCAGGAGCGTGTTGCGCTGCTTGAGCACGCGCTCGTAGTCGGAGCGCACGCCCGCCATGCGCGGGGTGCGCGCCGTGATCAGCTCGTCGAGGAAGCGCCGCCGCTCGCCGGGGTCGCCCTTCACCAGGGCGAGGTCCTCCGGCGCGAACAGCACCGTCCGGACGATTCCCAGCACGTCACGCGGCCTGACCTGCGAGGACCTGTTGATACGGGCACGGTTGGCCCGGCCCGGGTTGAGCTCCAGCTCGACCAGCTGGGAGCGCTCGCCCTGGGTGACGGCGGCCCGGATGACGGCGCGCTCCGCGCCCATCCGTACGAGCGGGGCGTCCGAGGCGACACGGTGGCTGCCGAGGGTCGCGAGATAGCCGACGGCCTCGACGAGATTGGTCTTGCCCTGCCCGTTCGCGCCCACGAACGCGGTGACGCCCGGCTCGAGCGGAACCTCGACCCGGGCGTACGAGCGGAAGTCGGCCAGCGACAGATGCGTGACGTGCATGGTGGGCGCCGACCTTCTTCCCCGGCGACTGTGCACCGCGGGGTGCACAGCCTGTGGATTACTTCTTCGTCTCGACCGCGTGGCCACCGAACTGGTTGCGCAGCGCGGCGATCATCTTCATCTGCGGGGAGTCGTCCTGCCGCGACGCGAACCGCGCGAACAGCGACGCGGTGATCGCCGGCAGTGGTACGGCGTTGTCGATGGCGGCCTCGACGGTCCACCGGCCCTCGCCGGAGTCCGACGCGTAGCCGCGCAGCTGGTCCAGGTGCTCGTCCTCGTCCAGCGCGTTCACCGCGAGGTCCAGCAGCCAGGAACGGATGACCGTGCCCTCCTGCCAGGAGCGGAAGACCTCGCGCACGTCGGTGACGGAGTCGACCTTCTCCAGGAGCTCCCAGCCCTCGGCGTAGGCCTGCATCATCGCGTACTCGATGCCGTTGTGGACCATCTTCGCGAAGTGGCCGGCGCCGACCTTGCCCGCGTGGACCGAGCCGAACTCGCCCTCGGGCTTGAGGGCGTCGAAGATCGGCTGGACCTTCGCCACGTCCTCGGCGGAGCCGCCGTACATCAGCGCGTAGCCGTTCTCCAGGCCCCAGACGCCGCCGGAGACGCCGCAGTCGACGAACCCGATGCCCTTGGCGGCGAGCTCCTCGGCGTGCTTCTCGTCGTCGGTCCAGCGGGAGTTCCCGCCGTCCACGACGATGTCGCCGGGGGAGAGCAGATCGGCCAGCTCGTCGATCGTGGACTGGGTCGCGGCACCGGCCGGGACCATGACCCACACGACGCGCGGACCCTTGAGCTTGCCCACAAGCTCTTCGAGGCTGTGGACATCGGCGAGGTCCGGGTTGCGGTCGTATCCGATGACGGTGTGGCCTGCGCGGCGGATGCGCTCGCGCATGTTGCCGCCCATCTTGCCGAGACCGACGAGACCGAGCTCCATCAGAGATTCCTTAAGCGTCGTGTGCGGTTTACCCGGGTCCGAGCCTACGCCCGGGCCCGGGTGCACACCTGTGGGGTCAGCCGCTCAGGCGACGACCCCCGATGAGCCTCGGCGCAGGTCAGCCGCTGAGGCGGACCGGCATGATCAGGTACTTGTACGCCTCGTCCGCCTCGGCGTCCACGGCGGGCTTGCCGCTGAGCAGCGCCGGCTTGGTGGAGGTCGTGAAGGAGAGCTGGGCGACGGGGGAGTCGATCGCGCTCAGGCCGTCCAGGAGGAAGGTCGGGTTGAAGGCGATCGAGATGTCGTCGCCCTCCAGCTGCGCGTCCACACGCTCCACAGCCTGTGCGTCGTCGCTGGAGCCGGCCTCCAGGATCAGCACGCCCTGCTCGAAGCTCAGCCGGACCGGGGTGTTGCGCTCGGCGACCAGGGCCACGCGCTTGACGGCCTCGACGAAGGGCGCGGTCTCGATCACCGCGACCGAGTTGAACTCGGTGGGGAAGAGCGTGCGGTACTTCGGCAGGTCGCCCTCGAGCAGCCGGGTGGTGGTGCGGCGGCCCGCGCCCTCGAAGCCGATGAGGCCCTCGCCCTTGCCGGAGCCGGAGAGCGCCAGGGTGACCGTGTCGCCGCTCGTGAGCGCCTTCGCGGTGTCCAGGAGGGTCTTCGCGGGCACCAGGGCGACCGCGGAGGCGTCCGGGGACTCCGGCTTCCACAGGAACTCGCGGACCGCGAAGCGGTAGCGGTCGGTGGAGGCCAGGGTGACCGTGTCGCCCTCGATCTCGATGCGCACACCCGTGAGGACGGGCAGCGTGTCGTCACGGCCGGCGGCGATGGCCACCTGGGCGGCGGCGGAGGCGAAGACCTCACCGGGGACGGTGCCGGTCGCGGTGGGCATCTCCGGCAGCGCCGGGTACTCCTCCACGGGCAGGGTGTGGAGGGTGAAGCGGGAGGAGCCGCAGACCACGGTCGCCCGTACACCGTCTGTGGAGATCTCCACCGGACGGTTGGGCAGGGCGCGGCAGATGTCGGCGAGCAGCCGGCCGGAGACGAGGACGGTGCCGTCCTCCTCGACCTCCGCCTCGACGGAGACACGGGCCGAGACCTCGTAGTCGAAGCTCGAGAAGCTCAGCGCGCCGTCCTCGGCCTTCAGCAGAAGGCCCGCGAGTACGGGCGCCGGCGGACGGGCCGGGAGGCTGCGGGCCACCCAGGCCACCGCCTCGGCAAGTACGTCGCGCTCCACCCGGATCTTCACCGGAACCGCCTCCTGCTTGTTGCTGGCTCTTCGTCGACTGCGGGAACCAGTCTGACGTACGCCGCCGACACTCGGTGCTGCTCGGGGTCAAGTCGCGACGAGGGCGCGTCGGAGCTCCGGCGCCGAGTTGTGCACAGGCCCCACTTCGAAGCGGATTCCTAGCTAACTCTAAGTGGGAGTAGTAGTAGGGCCTGTGGAAACGGTGGATAACGTCGTTTTACCAGGTCAGACCCGTTTTTTTGTCCACCGACCCTGTGGGTGGAACCGGTGGAAAACCGGGGCTCTCTGTGGACACCCAAAAGTTCTGCACACCCGGTACACAGGCCATGGGGAGTTCTCCCCAGCGCTGTCCCCAGCTTTACCCACGTTCCCCACAGCCCAACCGTCTCCCTTGGTGTGACCGCTTTCACTCGACGCGGTGAGGCCGGGCGATTCGTTGCCGAACAGTGGACAGGGGTGTGGAGAAGCTGTGGGCAACCACCGACCCCCTGTGGGCAGCCAGTGGACAACTTTCCGGGCCCCCTGTGGACGAAGATTTCATCCACAGGCTGTGGAAAGAAGTTGCCAACAAATCCACAAGGGCCTGACCTGGGGTGATGATCTGTCACCAGCCGGACCTGTGGACACAATCCGGATAACTCGACAGTCCCCACCCTGTGGACGGGAGATCATCCCCCAATCTGTGGAGAACCCGCCACCGGAACGGAGTAATCGAACACCCCGCGCTCGTACACAGCTGTGCACAACGAACACGGGCGCTCCCGGAAGGGGTTCGAGAACGCCGAAGGGCGCCCCAGGAGGTGTCCTGGAGCGCCCTTCAGGGACCGCTGTCAGCCGTTCTTGATGCGGTTCGTGAGCTCGGTGACCTGGTTGTAGATGGAGCGCCGCTCCGCCATCAGGGCACGGATCTTCCGGTCCGCGTGCATCACCGTCGTATGGTCGCGGCCGCCGAACTGCGCGCCGATCTTCGGCAACGACAGGTCCGTCAGCTCACGACACAGGTACATGGCGATCTGCCGCGCCGTCACCAGGACACGGCTGCGCGACGATCCGCAGAGGTCCTCCACCGTCAGCCCGAAGTAGTCGGCCGTGGCCGCCATGATCGCGGGGGCGGTGATCTCCGGCGAGCTGTCCTCGCCGCCGGGGATCAGGTCCTTGAGGACGATCTCGGTGAGTCCCAGGTCCACCGGCTGCCGGTTGAGGCTCGCGAAGGCCGTCACCCGGATCAACGCGCCCTCCAGCTCGCGGATGTTCCGCGAGATCCGGGACGCGATGAACTCCAGCACCTCCGGCGGGGCGTTGAGCTGCTCCTGCACGGCCTTCTTGCGGAGGATCGCGATCCGCGTCTCCAGCTCGGGCGGCTGCACGTCGGTGGTGAGACCCCACTCGAAGCGGTTGCGGAGCCGGTCCTCCAGGGTCACCAGCTGCTTGGGCGGCCGGTCCGAGGAGAGCACGATCTGCTTGTTGGCGTTGTGCAGCGTATTGAAGGTGTGGAAGAACTCCTCCTGCGTCGACTCCTTGCTCGCGAGGAACTGGATGTCGTCGACGAGCAGGATGTCCACATCGCGGTAGCGCTTGCGGAAGGCGTCGCCCTTGCCGTCGCGGATCGAGTTGATGAACTCGTTGGTGAACTCCTCGGAGCTCACGTACCGCACGCGCGTGCCCGGGTAGAGGCTCCGCGCGTAGTGGCCGATGGCGTGCAGCAGGTGGGTCTTGCCGAGCCCCGACTCCCCGTAGATGAAGAGCGGGTTGTACGCCTTCGCCGGCGCCTCGGCCACCGCGACGGCGGCGGCGTGCGCGAAGCGGTTCGAGGAACCGATGACGAAGGTGTCGAAGAGGTACTTGGGGTTCAGCCGCGCGTGCTGCTCGCCCGGTGCGCCGGCGCCCTGCCCGGAGGAAGAGGAACCGGGACCGCCGTGGACCGGACCGCCGCCCGGCCGCGGGCCGGGGCGGGCGCCGTGGCCCTGCGGGTCGGGCAGCTCGGCGCGCTCGGGCCGCTGCGGCTGCTCGTATCCCCGGGAGGGCTCGTCGTAGCGGGGCTGCCGGGACTGGTCCGGGCCCGTGTACGGGGCGCGCTCCTGGTAACCGCCGAGCCGCGGCTGCTGCCAGGACAGGTCCTCCTGGGTGCGCGGCCAGGCGCCGGGGTCGGGCCGCTGCGGCTGCTGGTAGTCCGGATAGGCCGGGCGCGCGGTGGGCAGCCCGTCGTCGGGCATCGGGCGGTGACCGTAGCCTTCGTACTTCTCGTACGGCTCGGGCTGGCGCTCGTCGTATCGGGACTGCTGCACGGGAGGCGCGGGCGGGGTCGGTTCGCCGACGGAGTCGTCGACGGTGATCGCGATCCGGATCGGGCGTCCGCACTCACGGCTCAGGGTCTCGCTGATCAGCGGGGCGAGCCGGCCTTCGAGGACGCGCTTGCCCCACTCGTTGGGCACGGCGAGGAGGGCGGTGTCCGCGACCAGGGCCAGCGGCTGGCAGCGCTCGATCCACTGCTTGTCCTTGGCTTCGATTCCCTGCTGGCCTTCGCCGAGGAGGTACTCGAGGACGCGTGGCCACACTGCGGCAAGATCGGCAGGTACGTCAGCCACGGGGCACGCTTTCTCGCAGGTCCCACGATGGTGTGGTTCTCGGGGACGGTGGGTCGAAGTCCGTGAGGACGGGTCCGTTGAGGACAGGTGAGGACAGAACGGAAAAGACTGTGGAGTCTCACCACGGTAGTCGGGGCGGCTGACGTGGTTCAAGTTGTTGTCCACAGCCTGTGCATAATGGACCATGGCGACAGGTCGGTTTGACCGGATGGCGTAGCCGCGCGTACCGTGACCAGGTCGAGTTGTCGATGGCTGCTGCCGCCTGCCTCCGATGGGCAAAGACCACGCTTGTGGTCGCGAAGCGGTGCTATCGGGCGTTACGAGCTACTCGTGGGCGCACGGTGACAGCCAGGCGATGTCCCGCCTCCACCCGAATCATTTCTGGAGCCCCCGAGTGAGCAAGCGCACCTTCCAGCCGAACAACCGTCGTCGCGCGAAGACCCACGGCTTCCGCCTGCGCATGCGCACCCGCGCCGGCCGCGCCATCCTGGCGAACCGCCGTGGCAAGGGTCGCGCGAGCCTGTCCGCCTGATCCACTTAAACAGGTCATGACGTGCTGCCTACCGAGAATCGGCTGAGGCGGCGCGAGGACTTCGCAACCGCGGTACGCCGAGGTCGCCGGGCCGGTCGCCCGCTCCTCGTCGTCCACCTACGCAGCGGTGCAACGGACCCGCACGCGCCTGGGGAGAGCGCTCCCCCGACGCGTGCGGGTTTCGTCGTGAGCAAGGCCGTAGGCGGTGCGGTCGTACGCACCCAGGTGAAGCGTCGCCTGCGCCATCTCCTCCGCGACCGACTGTCCGAGCTGCCCCCCGGTAGCCTGGTGGTCGTACGGGCGTTGCCCGGAGCCGGTGACGCCGACCACGCACAGCTGGCCCGAGACCTGGACGCCGCTTTTCAGCGGTTGCTGGGAGGGGGCGCGCGATGAAGTACCCGCTGCTGGCTCTCATCAAGCTGTACCAGTGGACGATCAGCCCTCTTCTGGGGCCCGTCTGCCGGTACTACCCGTCGTGTTCCCACTACGGATTCACGGCCATCGACCGGCATGGCGCGATCAAGGGCACAGCCCTGACCGCCTGGCGCATCCTGCGGTGCAACCCGTGGTCGCCCGGCGGTGTGGACCATGTCCCCCCGCGGAAGCGCCCTCGCTGGCACGAAATGCTGAGGAACGCGCTGCGCGGCGACAAGGGCGGGTCCCCCGCCGAGACGAGCCCGGCCGCCGAGACTTCGCCCAATGCTCAAGGAGCCTGATTAGTGGACACGATTGCCAGTCTGTTCAGCTTCATCACCTGGCCCGTTTCCTGGGTCATCGTCCAGTTCCACAAGGTGTACGGGGCGATCTTCGGCCCTGACACGGGCTGGGCCTGGGGCCTGTCCATCGTGTCTCTCGTGGTGCTGATCCGTATCTGTCTGATCCCGCTGTTCGTCAAGCAGATCAAGTCGACGCGGAACATGCAGGCGCTCCAGCCGAAGATGAAGGCGATCCAGGAGCGCTACAAGAGCGACAAGCAGCGTCAGTCCGAAGAGATGATGAAGCTGTACAAGGAGACGGGTACCAACCCGCTCTCCTCGTGCCTTCCCATCCTGGCGCAGTCGCCGTTCTTCTTCGCCCTGTACCACGTGCTCTCGGCCATCGCCTCGGGCAAGGAGATCGGGGTCATCGACGGCCCGCTGCTCGCCAGCGCCCGTCAGGCCCACATCTTCGGTGCCCCGCTGGCCTCGAAGTTCACGGACACCGCCGCTGAGGTCGCCGCTCTCGACGCTTCGCTGACCTCGGTCCGCATCGTCACCGCGATCATGATCATCATGATGTCGGCCTCGCAGTTCTTCACGCAGCGCCAGCTGATGATGAAGAACGTCGACCTCTCGGTGAAGACCCCGTACATGCAGCAGCAGAAGATGCTCATGTACATCTTCCCGGTGATCTTCGCCGTCATGGGTGTCAACTTCCCCGTCGGTGTCCTCGTCTACTGGCTGACCACCAACGTGTGGACCATGGGCCAGCAGATGTACGTGATCAGCCAGAACCCGACCCCGGGCAGCAAGGCGCAGGACTCCTACCTCCAGCGCCTCCTGAAGGGCATCAGCACGCATGGCGAGGTCCGCGGCCGTCGTCGGAAGAACATCGTCAAGGTCATCGTCGCCAAGGGCAGCGACCGCAACGAGAACGAGCGCCGCTTCTTCGCGGGTCTGAGCAAGGCCGGCTTCGCGGCCCAGGCCGACGGCACCGTGATCAAGAGCGACACGATCGAGGCCGATGCCGAGGGCGGCGCCACCGCCAAGCGGCAGCAGCCCAAGCGTCAGACCAAGGCCCAGCGCCAGGCCGGCGCGGCGCAGCAGGCCGCGGCGAAGGACGCCGAGGAAGGCTCCGAGCCGGCCGCCGAGCAGGCGACCACCTCGCTGGAGAAGAAGCCGCAGGATTCGGCGAAGGCCGACGCCGAGGCCGACGCCGAGACGAAGGACGAGGCGAAGGACCAGGCGCAGGGCGACAAGCCCGCGCGCCCCCGTGCCAACTCCGGAGGCTCCCGCCAGGGCAAGTCCGGTCAGCGCAAGGGCCAGCAGCGGCCCAAGCACCCGTCGTCCAAGAAGTAAGAAGGAGACCATCCGTGACGGAAGGCATCACCTCCGCTGCCGCCGAGGGTGGCGACACCCTGACCCGCCTCGAGCAGGAGGGTGAGATCGCGGCCGACTACCTCGAGGGTCTGCTCGACATCGCCGATCTCGACGGCGACATCGACATGGACGTCGAGGCGGACCGCGCCGCGGTCTCGATCGTCAGCGACTCCAGCAGCCGTGACCTGCAGAAGCTCGTGGGTCGCGACGGTGAGGTCCTGGAGGCCCTCCAGGAGCTGACCCGTCTGGCAGTGCACCGTGAGACCGGTGACCGCAGCCGGCTCATGCTCGACATCGCCGGTTTCCGCGCCCAGAAGCGCACCGAGCTCGCCGAGCTGGGTGCCAAGGCCGCGGACGAGGTGAAGTCGTCCGGGGCGCCGGTCAAGCTGGACCCGATGACCCCGTTCGAGCGCAAGGTCGTGCACGACGCGATCGCCGCCGCCGGTCTGCGCAGCGAGTCCGAGGGCGAGGAGCCGGAGCGCTTCGTCGTCGTGCTCCCGGCCTGATCCTTCTCGTAGTGTCGGCCCCGTCTGTTCGCAGGCGGGGCCGATCTTTGTCAGCCTGATAGTCAGCCACCACAGTGCGCTCGCAGGATTGCGTGCGGTACGGAAGGACGGTTCCCGTGACGGAGGAAGCGGTGCTCCCGGAGGCGCCGGAGCAGGCGCGGACGGTCTTCGGTGAGTACTTCCCGGAGGCCGTGCGGTACGCGGAGCTCCTCGCGGACGCGGGTGTGAAGCGCGGCCTGATCGGCCCGCGGGAGGTCCCGCGGCTGTGGGAGCGGCACATGCTGAACTGTGCCGTCCTCTCGGAGGTCGTCCCCGAGGGCGTCACGGTCTGCGACGTGGGCTCGGGAGCCGGTCTTCCCGGCATCCCGCTGGCTCTGGTCCGGCCGGACCTCAAGATCACTCTCCTGGAGCCGCTGCTGCGCAGGACGAACTTCCTCCAGGAAGTCGTCGAGCTGCTGGGCCTCGACCACGTCACCGTGGTCCGTGGCCGCGCGGAGGAGATGCTCGGCAAGATCACACCCGTCCACGTGGTGACCGCTCGCGCGGTGGCTCCGCTGGACCGGCTGGCCGGCTGGGGCGTTCCTCTGCTCCGCCCGTACGGCGAGATGCTGGCCCTCAAGGGCGACACCGCGGAGGAGGAGCTCAACGGTGCTCGCGCCGCGCTCTCCAAGCTCGGTGTGGTGGAGACCTCGGTGCTGCACGTGGGCGAGGGGATCGTCGATCCGCTGTCCACGGTCGTCCGGGTGGAGGTCGGCGAGAGCCCGGGCGGTGTGCGGTTCGCGGCCAAGCGCGCCAAGGCCGCCCGGACGAGCAAGACCCGTCGACGCCGCTGAGCGTCGCATACGCACCATTTCGGAGTGTCGAACGGCTCCGACCGGGCAGCAGGGGCATGGTGTTTCACGTGAAACGTCACTCCCTGCTGCAGGGGATCATCAGCCGCGGTCGCGCGGCTGCCACGCCCCGGGACCGTAAGCCCCTCGCGAAGCCACTCGCGAGGGTTACGGAGTTGTCCACAGAGGTGGATTCACCCACAGAACCACCGACCTCGCTGGTTCACGACCCCGAAAGCATGGCAGGCTCTGCTCATCGCGAGCCTGAAGCCGAGGAGAGTGAATCCTTGCGGTCCGACGCCAACATCGCGGGACCGATGACCGATCCGGTCCCCGGTCCCCGAACCGAATCGGTGGGGGAGGATGTTTCACGTGAAACATTGCCCCCAATGGACGACACCCCCATTGGTCGTGCTGCCCAACTGGCAGTAGAAGCCCTGGGTCGTGCCGGTGAGGGACTTCCCCGACCGGCCCAGACGCGTGTGATGGTGGTCGCCAACCAGAAGGGCGGCGTGGGCAAGACGACCACGACGGTCAACCTTGCCGCCTCTCTGGCCCTGCACGGCGCCCGGGTCCTGGTCATCGACCTGGACCCGCAGGGCAACGCTTCCACGGCGCTCGGCATCGACCACCACGCCGAGGTCCCCTCGATCTACGACGTCCTGGTGGACAGCCGGCCGCTGTCCGAGGTGGTGCAGCCGGTGCTGGATGTCGAGGGCCTCTTCTGTGCCCCCGCGACCATCGATCTCGCCGGTGCGGAGATCGAGCTGGTGTCGCTGGTGGCGCGCGAGAGCCGCCTGCAGCGGGCGATCCAGGCCTACGAGCAGCCGCTCGACTACATCCTGATCGACTGCCCGCCCTCACTCGGCCTGCTCACGGTCAACGCCATGGTGGCGGGAGCCGAGGTGCTGATCCCGATCCAGTGCGAGTACTACGCGCTGGAGGGCCTCGGCCAGCTCCTGCGGAACGTCGAACTGGTCCGGGGACATCTGAACCCGGGGCTCCACGTCTCGACGATCCTGCTCACCATGTACGACGGCCGGACGAGGCTCGCCTCCCAGGTCGCCGACGAGGTGCGCACGCACTTCGCCGAAGAGGTGCTGAGGACCAGCATTCCCCGGTCCGTCCGTATCTCCGAGGCACCGAGTTACGGGCAGACCGTTCTCACCTACGACCCGGGCTCCAGCGGCGCCCTGTCGTACTTGGAAGCGGCTCGTGAGATCGCCCTGCGGGGTGTTGCCGTGCACTACGACCCGCAGCACGCCCATGCAGGGCACCAGAACAACCAGCGCAGCATGTCGGAGGGGATCCAGTGAGTGAGCGACGTAGGGGATTGGGGCGTGGGCTCGGTTCGCTGATCCCTTCGGCTCCCCAGGAACGGCAGACGCCGATGGTCGGTGTCGGAGCGGGGGCGACCTCCGCCGGTGCCGGCCCCGTCCTGACCTCGGAGCGGGGTGTGGCCGCGGCGAAGCTGGCATCGCTCCCGCACAGCAGCCCGTCCCCCGACGCGGCGGGCTCGTGGAGCGAGGCCGAGACGGCGGCTCCGCCGCAGCCGCCGGCCGGTGCCTACTTCACCGAGCTTCCGCTCGACGCCGTCGTTCCCAACCGGCACCAGCCTCGTGAGGTCTTCGACGAGGACGCGCTGGCGGAGCTCGTCGTCTCCATCAAGGAGGTCGGCCTGCTCCAGCCCGTGGTGGTGCGCAAGGTCGATGACGAGCGCTACGAGCTCGTCATGGGTGAGCGTCGTCTGCGGGCATCGAAGGAGGCCGGTCTCGAGCTGATCCCGGCCATCGTCCGGGACACCGATGACGAGAAGATGCTCCTGGACGCCCTCCTGGAGAACCTCCACCGGGCCCAGCTGAACGCGATCGAAGAGGCTCACGCCTACGAGCAGCTGCTCAAGGACTTCGGCTGCACCCATGACCAGCTCGCGGATCGGATCGGGCGCTCCCGCCCGCAGATCTCCAACACGCTGCGTCTGCTCCGTCTCTCCCTTCCGGTGCAGCGGAGGGTCGCCGCCGGTGTGCTCTCCGCCGGTCACGCGCGGGCCCTGCTCGGCGTGGAGGACGCGGAGGCCCAGGACCAGCTGGCCTACCGGATCGTCGCCGAGGGCCTCTCCGTGCGTACCGTCGAGGAGATCGTGAGCCTCATGGGCTCCGAGGCACCCGCCGCGGTCAAGGCGAAGGGCCCGCGTGCCGGAGGACGCGTCTCGCCGGCGCTCACCGATCTCGCCACCCGGCTCTCGGACCGCTTCGAGACCCGGGTGAAGGTCGACCTAGGGCAGAAGAAGGGCAAGATCGTCGTCGAGTTCGCGTCGATGGACGACCTGGACCGGATCCTCTCGACCCTCGCCCCCGGCGAGGGGAAGGTCATGGACCAGAAGAACGCCGAGCAGAGCTGACGTTCTCGTTGCGCTGAGGCCGCCCAGGGCGGGTCGTGTTCCGGTCATCACCGGAGTCCGGCCCGCCCTTTGCCTGGGAGCGGTGTCCCCCTGATCGCCCGGTCGATACGATTCCGAGAGGCGTATTCGTGCTCGGTGGCGAGGGAAGCGAGGGGCAGCCGTGGGGCGTCGGCTCGTACCGCTCACGCTGGACAACCTTCCGGACCTTCCCCAGCGATGTCGCTCCTGTGTCTTCTGGGAGCTCGACCCGGTCAGCGGGGAGGCCGCCGTGAAGGCGGGGCGTCCGGGGCCGGAGAAGGAAGCCTGGATCTCCGCCGTCCTCCTGGAGTGGGGGTCCTGCGGACGGGTGGTCTACGTGGACGAGGTGCCCGTCGGCTACGTCCTCTACGCTCCCCCGGCCTATGTGCCGCGGTCGACGTCCTTCCCGACCAGTCCGGTGGCGGCGGACGCCGTGCAGCTGATGACGGCCTGGATCATGCCGGGATATCAGGGCCAGGGGCTGGGCCGGATGGTCGTGCAGACCGTGGCCAAGGACGTGATGCGGCGGGGCTTCAAGGCGATCGAGGCGTTCGGCGATGCCCGATGGAAGGAGCCGGCCTGTGTGCTGCCGGCCGACCATCTCCTGTCCGTGGGCTTCAAGACGGTCCGCCCGCACCACGCGTTCCCCCGGCTGAGGCTGGAGCTCCGGACGACGCTCTCCTGGAAGGAGGACGTCGAGATGGCCCTGGACCGCCTGCTCGGCGCTGTGAAGAAGGAGCCGGCCCTGAGGCCGCTCTAGCACCTCTGGCACCTCTGGCACCGGAACATGAGAACGGCCCGCCCCTTGTCGGGGCGGGCCGTTCGTGTTTCACGTTGCACGTTTCACGTGAAACAAAGAGCGTGTCAGCCGTTCGCGGGCTTAACGAAGGCGTCCAGGTCGCGCAGGATGGCGGCCTTCGGCTTGGCACCGACGATCGTCTTCACGACCTCGCCGCCCTGGTAGACGTTCAGCGTCGGGATCGACATGACGCCGTACTTGGCGGCCGTGGCCGGGTTCTCGTCGATGTTGAGCTTCACGACCTCGATCTCGCCGTGCTCCGCGGCGATGGCCTCCAGCGACGGGGCGATCTGGCGGCACGGGCCGCACCACGCCGCCCAGAAGTCCACCAGAACGGGCTTGTCGCTCTTGAGGACGTCCTCTTCGAAGGAAGCGTCGGTCACAGTCTTCAGGGCCACGGCGGCCTCCTTGTTTTCGTGGGGTGTGGAGTCAGGAAGAGCGAGGATCAGACTGCGGGGGTCTCGGCCAGCTTCTCGCTGTCGGCGAGAGCGGCCAGGAAGCGCTCGGCGTCGAGAGCGGCGGAGCAGCCGGTACCGGCGGCCGTGATGGCCTGGCGGTAGGTGTGGTCGACGACGTCGCCCGCACCGAAGACGCCCGTGACGTTCGTGCGGGTCGACGGCGCGGCGACCTTCAGGTAGCCCTCCTCGTCCAGCTCCAGCTGGCCCTTGAAGAGCTCGGTCCGCGGGTCGTGGCCCACCGCGATGAAGAGGCCGGTGACGGCCAGCTCGCGGGTCGCGCCGGTCTTGGTGTCACGCAGGGTCAGACCGCTGAGCTTCTGCTCGCCGTGGATCTCGGTGACCTCGCTGTCCCAGGCGAACGAGATCTTCGGGTCGGCGAATGCGCGCTCCTGCATGGCCTTGGAGGCACGCAGGCTGTCGCGGCGGTGGACGATCGTGACGGTCTTGGCGAAGCGCGAGAGGAAGGTGGCCTCCTCGATCGCGGTGTCGCCGCCGCCGACGACGGCGATGTCCTGGTCCTTGAAGAAGAACCCGTCGCAGGTGGCGCACCAGGAGACACCGCGGCCCGAGAGCGCGTCCTCGTTGGGGAGGCCGAGCTTGCGGTGCTGGGAGCCCGTGGTGACGATGACGGCCTTGGCGCGGTGCACGGTGCCGGCGGTGTCGGTGACGGTCTTGATGTCGCCGGTCAGGTCCACGGCGATGATGTCGTCCGGGATCAGCTCCGCGCCGAAGCGCTCGGCCTGCGCCCGCATGTTGTCCATCAGGTCCGGGCCCATGATGCCGTCACGGAAACCGGGGAAGTTCTCGACCTCAGTCGTGTTCATCAGGGCGCCACCAGCGGTCACAGCACCCTCGAAGACCAGGGGGTTCAGCGACGCTCGGGCCGTGTAGAGCGCAGCGGTGTAACCCGCGGGCCCCGAGCCGATAATGATCACGTTACGGACGTCGCTCACGGGTGTCTTCCTCGTCTCTGCAGACTGCCACTGCCTACGGGGGCGGTTGCCTCGGTCACTCTCACCCCACCCAACGGATCCTACGGGGCATGCATTCCCGAGATTGCCGCACGGCACGTGACCGAGGCGGGGAGCGAGATCAGGAGCGTGGGTACGTCTCGCTGAGCAGAAGATCGGCCGCGGGGGTTCCGGTGCTCGTGGGCCCATCGGCGCAGGAGGCGTCGAGGACGAAGGCCTGGACCCGGTTGCTGTCCGCAGGGTCCGTCAGGACCAGCAGATAGGCGGGAGTCCCCTGGTACTCGCCCCGCTCGTGGGCGAGCACGGCGTCGGTACGTCCGGTGCCGGCCAGAACGCAGCCGGGGACGGCGCTGTCCCTGTTCCGCTGGGGGCTGGTGGTGGCCTCGGCGGACATCGACTCGGGGCCGATTCCCTGAGGCGTCCTGGCCACGCTGCCCTTTTCACCCAGGAGCGCGTGGACGCGTTCCTCGACCGGTGTCCCGGAGAAGGGGCTCACGGCCACAGCACCGACGTCGGCCTTCTTGGCGGCGTCCGCGCTCCCGGCGGTCGGTACACCGCCGCCCTGACTGAGGAGAAGGCTCGTACCGAGGACGGCGGCGGCGAAGGCGGCCCCGAGCGTGGAGACGAGCGCGATCCGGCGTCGGCGGGGCTTTCCGGGGCGGCCCGGACGGCCGGGGCCGGTGGCCGCGGTCGGCCGGCCGGCAGGGCGCTCCGTGGCAGGGGACGGAGCGCCGGAGGGAATCGGCTCGGTGCGGGGCCGCGATGTTTCACGTGAAACAGGGCTGTCGTTCTCCGGCGCGGTGGCCTGGAGGAGGGCTTCGGCGGCGAGTGCGGCATCGATCCGGCCGGCGATCTCGGCGGGCATGCGGGGTGGCCCGGGCAGAGTGCCCAGGAGGCCCCGGATCTCCTCCAGGGAGGTCCGTACGTCCGCGCAGAGGGGGCAGCCGTCCAGATGGTGCCGTACGGCTGCGGAGCGGCTCGGTGACAGGAGCCCCTCGGTCAGATCGGAGATCTCCGAGACGTCCGGGTGCTGTGTCGTGTCGGCCTTGCCGGTCGTGGAAGTCACGCGCGCCCACCTCCGCCCTTCACAGCAGCTGGATCTGTCGGACCGGTACTCGTCGGCCCCGGCACCGGTGGGACGGATGTCCCCGGCGTCCGGTTCCTTCCCCCTTCGGTGGCCTCGTTACCCACTGTGTCGGTGCGCAGATGAGTGACCATCGGGAGCAGTCGGGACCGCCCCCGCGCGCAGCGGCTTTTCACGGTTCCGGTGGGAACGCCGAGGATACGTGCCGCCTCTGCGACGGGGTATCCCTGCATGTCGACGAGGACGAGTGCGGCGCGCTGGTCCGCGGGGATCAGCGCGAGGGCCGCCAGGACCTGCCGGTGCAGATCCTGGCGCTCCACGGGCGCTTCGGCCGACTCGTGCGGGTCGAGGAGCTGCTCGAAGCGGTCGGTGTCGTCGACGGGTGAGGTGCGGCGGGAGGCGGCCTTGCGGGCGCGGTCGAGGCAGGCGTTCACCGTGATGCGGTGGAGCCAGGTCGTGACGGCCGACTGGCCCCGGAAGGTGTGGGCGGCCCGGAAGGCGGACAGCAGGGCGTCCTGGAGGGCGTCGGCGGCCTCCTCGCGGTCCCCCAGGGTCCGCAGGGCCACGGCCCACAGCCGGTCGCGGTGACGCCGCACGAGCTCACTGAAGGCGTCCGGATCCCCGGCGACATGGCGCGCCAAGAGCTCCTGGTCGCCTGTGGCCTCGTCTATCGGAGCGTCCAACGGTGAGCCCCTCCCCGTGCGGTGGTCAGCCCATGATCTTGATCTCGGCCAGCTTGCCGCGGTAGCCCCCGTCGTTGGTGGGGAGTTCCGTCAGCCAGACCAGAACGTAGCGGGTCGTGACCGGCTTGGTGGGCTTCAATGTCACGTTGCTGCCCGATCCGGACGCCTGGGTCGTGAACCCGTCGGGCGTGGAGGGCGCGGAAGAGGCGTCGGAGGGCGCGGTGCGGAGCTCCACCGAGGTGTGGCCCAGGAACGTCAGGTCGACCGAGCTGATCTCCTTGGCCGTGCCCAGGTCGAGGATCATGCCCACGCCCGACTTGAGGTTGGCGAAGCCGACACCGCGGTAGTTCTCGGTGTACCAGAAGGTGCTCGGGTCACCGTCGTAGGCGAGGTCTATGGCCTGGGGCTTCTCCGAACCGTTGCCCAGCGGATCGAAGTCCCGGGCGGACACGATGGAGATCGGCTTGGGCGGCTCGGGCTTCTCGTCGACCGTGGGCGACGTGACCGGCGTCTTGGTGGTCGGCTCCTGGTCGAGCAGCCGGTCGGCGATCTGCCAGCTGCCCAGACCCAGGGCGGCGATCAGCAGGGCCGAGACGGCCCACTTCAGCGCCGTGCCGGTACGGCTCTGGAGCGGCGCCGGCGGCACGATGACCGGCTGGGGGACGGCGGGACGCGCCTGGGGGCGGCCGTACGTGCCCTGCTGGTACGTCGTGCGCTGGTAGTCGGGCGGGGCGGGGAACTGCGGCTCCGGCGGCTTGACGCGGGGCATCGCGGCCACGGCCTTGGCGAGCTCGTCCGGGGTCGTGCAGGGCGGCTCCTGGCGCGAGGCGGTCGCGCCGTCGTTGGCGAGGGCCCGCATGGCGATCTCGGAGAGGCCGCGGTGGATCCCGGCCCGGACCTGGTCGGGCGGGAGGAGCCCCACGCCCTTGGGGAGGCCGGAGAGCCCGTAGGCGTCGCTGTCGTACGGCCAGCGCTGGGTGAGCGCGGCGTACAGGAGGGCGCCGATGGCCTCGGTGTCGGTGCGCTGCGGGCGCTCGGCGGTGATGCCGCGCAGGGCGGCGTTCACGGCGAGGCCGCGGATCCGGTACTGGCCGGTGGAGCTGCGCAGGACGGCGCTCGGGGTGAGCCGGAGGTGCGCGAGGCCCTCGCGGTGGGCGGCGGCCATGGCCTGGGAGACCTGGCTGACGAGCTGGTAGGCGTCGTGCGCCTCCATCGGGCCGGTCGCGAGCAGCGCGGTCAGCTCGGTGGAGTCGGGCAGCCACTCGTGCACGACGTACACGAGGTCGTTCTCCTCGACGGCGTCGAGGACCTGGACGAACCGGGGGTCGCCGAGCAGCGCCGCGGAACGGGCCGCGGCCAGGACCGAGCGGGCCCGGGGGTGGTCGGCCGGCAGGAGATGGACCCCGACGGCGCGCCGCAGCTTCTCGTCGACGGCACGCCAGCTGCTGAAGCCGTCCAGTCGGGTGACGCACTCCTCCAGCCGGTACCGTCTGGCCAGCTTGTGGCCGCTGTGCAGGTCGGGTGCCGTCATGGAGGGCTGTTCACCGCTCTGTCGTTCGACCGCCTTGCTCTTCGTGGCCTCGGCGGTCGACTCCGCCGTCTTCTGCGTTTCCGCCACCCCGTCGGTCGCAGCCTTGTCCGCCTTGGCGGTCAGCGGGTCTTCACCGCTGTTGTCGGCCACGTCGACGGCAGCCGTGCTACGTTCCGCCACCGTCGTCCTGCCTCCCCATCCGTTGCGCCACTTCCAACAGCCATGCCAATTGTGCCCACAGTCCGACGCTATGCACGACACGCGGTCCCCGCCGATGGTTGTGCGGGGACGCGGAATCAGCGTCCCAGGCGTCCCCGCACCATCCCGACCAGGGTGTTCAGTTCCGCGATCCGCATGCGCTTTGCCGCGACGAAGAAGACACCCAGGAGGACGGCTCCGCCGACGAGCAGGGCGACGAGCGAGCCCAGGGCACCTTCGCCCAGGAGCTTCAGCAGTCCGAAGCCGACGGCGCCGGCGACGATCGCGGCAGGCACGGAGGCCAGGCAGAGCCGCGCGTAGGTCCGCATCACATGGGTGCCGTCCAGGTCGCCGCCGAGGCGGTTGCGCAGGCGGCGCCACGCGATGCCGACGCCGACGGCGTACGCGAGTCCGTAGGAGGCGGCCATGCCGACGACGGCCCACTGCGCGGGCAGGAGGACGTAGCAGAGGGCCGAGGCGGCCGCGTTCACGGCGGCGACGATGACCGTGTTGTAGAAGGGCGTCCGGGTGTCCTCGTAGGCGTAGAAGCCGCGGAGCACGACGTACTGGACGGAGTAGGGGATCAGGCCGAGTCCGAAGGCCATCAGGATGAAGCCCATGCCCTGGGCGGCCTGCACGCCGCTGGAGGCGTAGAGCAGGGTGCACATCGGGACGCCGAGGGCCAGGAAGGCGAAGGCGACCGGGACGATCGCGACGGCCGAGTTGCGCAGGCCCTGCGAGATGTCGTCACGCACGGCGCCCGGGTCGTTGTCGTGGGCGGCGCGGGAGATCCGCGGCAGCAGCGCGGCCATGACGGAGACGGTGATGATCGCCTGCGGCATGCCCCAGATCAGCTGGGCGTTCGAGTAGGCGAGGAAGCCGGCGCCGTTCTTCCCCGACTCCTGGCCGGCGGCCGTGGCGAGCTGGGTCACGACCAGGACGCCCGCCTGGTTGGCGAGGACGAAGAGGACGGTCCACTTGGCGAGCTTCACCGTCTTGCCGAGCCCGTGGCCCTTCCAGTCGAAGCGGGGCCGGAAGCGGAAGCCCGTCTCGCGGAGGTACGGGATCATCGCCAGGGCCTGCACGACGAGCCCGAGGAGGGTGCCGATGCCGAGCAGGCGGATGCCCTCGTCGGGAATGGTCTGGACGCCCATGTGGGACTCGGCGGAGGTGCCGTAGACCCAGATGAACAGGCCGAACGTGACGATCATGACGATGTTGTTGAGGACCGGCGTCCACATCATCGCGCCGAACTTGCCCCGGGCGTTGAGGATCTGCCCCATCACGACGTGCACGCCCATGAAGAAGATCGTGGGCAGGCAGTAGCGGGCGAAGGTCACGGCCACGCTGTTGGCCGCGGCGTCGTCGGCGATCGTGTTCGACATCAGCCGGACCAGGATCGGTGCGGCGAGGACCGCCGCCACCACGATCAGGCCGAGCGCCACCATCACGAGGGTGAGCAGGCGGTTGGCGTAGGCCTCGCCGCCGTCCTCGTCGTTCTTCATGGAACGGACGAGCTGCGGGACGAAGACCGAGTTGAGGCCGCCGCCGACGGTGAGGATGTAGATCATCGTCGGCAGGGTGTAGGCGATGGTGAAGGTGTCACCGAGCAGTGCGGCGCCGAGCGCACCGGTGATCACCAGGCTGCGGACGAAGCCGGTGAGCCGGGAGACCAGGGTGCCGGCCGCCATCACGGCGCTCGACTTGAGCAGCCCGGAGGCGCGGCCGGACTTCTTCGGCGCGGGGGCGGGGACGGGCATGGGGTCCGGCTCCGTGGCGGGCGGGGGCACCTGGCCGGGCGTCTGCTGGTCCCGGTAGAGGTGCGCGAACGCGTCCGGCTCGGGCCGCTCCTCGCCGGCGCGGGTCACCAGGTCGTCGACACCGGTGAACTGCACCGTACGGGCGTCGTCGCCGTACGGCAGGTGACGCGAGGGGCCTTCGGGCTCGGGCGCCGGGGTCTGCGCCCACACGCGGGGGTCCGGGGCGTGCGGAGGCACGGCCGGCTGCTGGTAGAGCGGCTGGGGCTCCTGGTACGTGCCGGGCGGCGGCGGCGGGTGCGCGGCACGGTCGTAGAGCGCCTCGGTCACCGGGTCCTGCGCGGAGAGGTCCTGGGCCCGGTACGGGTCGTGGGCGAAGGCGTCCTGGACGTAGGGGTCCTGGGCGTACGGGTTCTGCGCGTAAGGGTCCTGCCCGTGCGGGTTCTGCGCGTAGGGGTCCTGCCCGTGAGGGTCGGGGACGCCCTGCTGGGGCGAGGGCGGCACCGGTGGGTACCCGGAACCGGGGGGTGCCGCGGGCGTCCCACCGGACGGCGCGGTGCCGCCCGCGCCCTGGCCGCGGTCACCGTCGTACGGCGCGTTCATGGTTACCCCACCTCATCGTCCCCGGCCGACCGGCCACGACATCGCTCAACGGTCCACTTTCTCACCCGGGCCCGACGGGTCCCCGCTTTCGGACCCGGTGTCCGGCGTCGGGTCACTCGGCTGCTCGGGTTCGTCGCTCTCGACGTCCTCCGCCGCCGGTTCCGGCTCCGTCCCGGTGCCCGCCTCGGCTTCCTCGGCCTCGGCCTCCTCGGCTTCCGCCTCGGCCTTCTTGGCGGCGACCCGCTTGCGCTGGCTGTACATCCGGACGCCGGCGAGGACGAGGAGCAGCACACCGCCGGCGATCACGAGCATCACCGTGGCGGTGATCTCGGAGACCTTCACGTTGAAGCTCATCGGCTGGCCGTACGGCGTGCCGTCCACGGTGTAGAGCTGGGCCGTCATCGGGACCTGGCCGTTGACGTTGGCCGAGACGGTGAACTTCACCGACTGGCTGTGCCCGGCGTTGATCTTCACCGGGAGTTCGGCGTAGCGCTCGCCGTTCAGCTCCAGCCGGCTCTTGTTGCTGGAGGTGAGGCGCAGCACCAGGTCGTCCACGCCCTGGAGCAGCTTGTTCTGGACGGTCACGGGGATCGTCGCGCTGCGACCGGACAGGGTGAGGTCCGACTTGTCGACGAGCTGGATGCCCTCGGTGAGGTCCTGGAGGTACTTCAGGACGTCGTTGCGGTAGACCGCGGCCGCTCTGGCCTGACCGCGCCAAGAGGTGGACATCTCGCGGTTGATCGCGTTGCCGAAGGGCACCACGACACGGTCCGGGACGGTCAGGACGACCTTGAAGTCGTCCAGCTCGTCGCGGGTGGTCTTCATGTCGCGGAAGGTCTGGACCGTCAGTTCCCGTTCGCGCAGCTCCTTCGGGTACCGGGAGCCACTGGGCACGGTGGTCGACGCGTCCGGGTCCGGCTTGGCCGCGGCCGCCGTGAGCAGGTCGGCCGGCGTGGTCCAGCGCCGGGCGGACAGACCGCTCAGGGCGGTCGCCATCGTCTGTGCCTGGGCGACGGTCGGTACCCGCTGCGGGGCGACCACGACGCTGCGCTGCTGCTCGGGCTGTTCGAGGGTGATCGCGAGCGACTGCGCGAGGAACTCCTGGACCGCGAGGGTGGAGTTCTCCGTGCGGACCATGTCGCCCTCGAAGGCGGTGGACAGGAGCTCGTCGCTCACCACGGCGGTGGTGCTGCCGTTGCCGAGGGGGCGGGCCGCCGTCGGTGTGTAGGGGAGGTCGTCCCGGACGCTGTCGCTGCGGGCGATCACCTTGTTGGCGCCCGCCGAGGTGGCGACGGCCACGATCGAGGGGTCGACGGCCCCTTCCACGGGCCAGGAGAAGTCGGTGGACGGCTGGACGTGGAGGACGGTCTCCACGGTCGTCGCCGCGAGCGAGGTGGCCGACTGGAGGTGTGCCAGGGAGCCCGGCACGTCCTTGCCGCGGTGGGCCAGGGAGGCGAGGTCGGGGTCGGCGAACGGCAGAGCGACGACCTTGTGCCCCTGCACGGCCGCTTCCAGCGCGTTCAGCCACTGCTCGGCCACGGCCTTGTTCTTGCCCGGGACGTGGGCCGTGCCGTCCTTGACGCGGTAGCCGTTGGCCATGGCGTCGACCGTGGCCAGCAGATCCGGGTCGATCACCCAGGTCACCGGCAGGTCCTTGCCCAGCGAGACCATCTGCTCCAGGCGGCCGCCCGGACGCAGCTCGGCGGCCAGGGCGTCGTCCTCGAAGACCGGGGTCTGCTGGTCGTCGGTGGCCGTCTCGGCCGAGACGTGGGCCGAGGAGATCAGCGGCCACAGGTAGGTGAGCTGGGTCTTCTTCTCGGTGGCTTCCGGCTGGTACGGCAGGAAGGTCCGCTCGATGCCGAGCACGCGGTCGTAGCGCCGGTCCGAGGTCTGGCCGGTGAGCGAGACGCCCAGCTGGTAGACGCCCGACTCGTCGAGGCCGAGCTCGGAGACCGGGACCGAGAGGGAGAAGTCCGCGCTGAGCCCGGCGTCGAGGCGGGGGATCTTGGCGGAGGGGGCCTCGCCGAGCGGTGCGGGGTCGCTGTCGCTCCGGTAGCCGGTGCGGTCCGAGACCTGGTCGATCTCGCTCCGGCTCGTCATCATCGGGCCGACCCGCAGATCCACGGTCGCGTCGGTGATGGCTTTCTTTCCCCGGTTGGTGACCGTTCCCGAGACGGTGACGGTGTCACCCTCCACGGGCGCGCTCGGGGAGAGCGTGTCGAGGGACACATCGACGGTCTTGGAGACGGTCCCGTCCTCCGCGGCGACCGCCGGTGCGGCGGTCGGGGCCTGGAGCAGGCCGGCGAGGAGCGGCGCGCCGACGGCGACCGTGATGGTGCGCCGCAGCCATCGGCGGGCAGGTGAGGGACCGGTTCCCTGAATGTCTGCCGCCTCGCCCACGCGTTCGCCCATCCTCGTCGTTGTCTGTGGTGCCAGTGGTGTCGATGGTTCCCGGTTGCTGTGTCCAGGCATGGTAACGAGGCACGCTGGGAGCAAGTGCCGGGGACTGCTCCAGCCGATGGGGCCGTGTGCCCGGCCGCGGGAAAACGGGGACGCCGCGGTGGACCGGGGCACGTACCCTTTTCTGTTGTGCCGAACGCCAACGAAGACACCCCGACCGCACTGAGCCAGGTGCAACGCCGCGCGGTCAGCGAACTGCTGCGTGTGTCCCCTGTCGCCGACGACCTTGCCCGCCGTTTCCAGGAGGCCGGGTTCAGCCTCGCGCTGGTCGGCGGCTCGGTACGGGATGCCCTGCTCGGCCGGCTCGGCAACGACCTGGACTTCACCACCGACGCCCGCCCCGAGGACGTTCTGAAGATCGTCCGCCCGTGGGCCGACGCCGTCTGGGAGGTCGGGATCGCCTTCGGGACGGTCGGCTGCCAGAAGGACGCCCGCGTCGGAGACGTCGATCAGCGTTTTGAGATCGAGGTCACCACGTACCGCTCCGAGGCGTACGACCGGACCTCGCGGAAGCCCGAGGTCTCCTACGGCGACTCCATCGACGAGGACCTCGTCCGGCGTGACTTCACCGTCAACGCCATGGCCGTGGCCCTCCCCGAGAAGGAGTTCATCGATCCGTACGGCGGTCTGGAAGACCTCGCCGCCCGGGTCCTGCGGACGCCGGGCACGCCCGAGGAGTCGTTCTCGGACGATCCCCTGCGGATGATGCGGGCCGCGCGGTTCGCCGCCCAGCTGGACTTCGAGGTGGCACCCGAGGTCGTCACGGCGATGCGGGAGATGTCCGGCCGGATCGAGATCGTCTCCGCGGAGCGGGTCAGGGAAGAGCTCAACAAGCTGCTGCTCGCGGCCCACCCCCGGAAGGGCCTCGGCCTGCTCGTGGACACGGGTCTCGCCGACCACGTGCTGCCCGAGCTGCCCGCGCTGCGCCTGGAGAGCGACGAGCACCACCGGCACAAGGACGTCTACGAGCACTCGCTGATCGTGCTCGAGCAGGCCATCGACCTGGAGGAGGACGGCCCCGACCTGGTGCTGCGCCTCTCGGCCCTGCTCCATGACATCGGCAAGCCGCGCACCCGTCGTTTCGAGAAGGACGGCCGGGTCTCGTTCCACCACCACGAGGTGGTGGGCGCGAAGATGACCAAGAAGCGCATGACCGCGCTGAAGTACTCCAACGAGATGATCAAGGAAGTCTCGCGGCTGGTCGAGCTCCACCTCCGCTTCCACGGGTACGGGGAAGGTGAGTGGACCGACTCGGCCGTGCGCCGCTACGTCCGCGACGCGGGCCCGCTGCTCTCGCGGCTGCACAAGCTGACCCGCTCGGACTGCACCACGCGCAACAAGCGCAAGGCGGCGGCGCTCTCCCGCACCTACGACGGCCTGGAGGAGCGCATCGCCCAGCTCCAGGATCAGGAGGAGCTGGACGCGATCCGTCCCGACCTGGATGGCAATCAGATCCAGGAGATCCTCGGTATCGGGCCCGGCCCGGCCATCGGTCAGGCGTACAAGTTCCTGCTGGAGCTCCGGCTGGAGAACGGTCCGATGGAGCACGACCAGGCGATCGCGGCACTCAAGGAGTGGTGGGCGGCCCGCGACTGAGACGAAGCCGGGTCGATCGGGGTGATGTTTCACGTGAAACACCCGCTCGATCGGTGTCGAAGCGGCGGTGCTGCGGAGGGGTGGTGTTTCACGTGAAACATCACCCCTCCGTGCGTTCCTTTCGCAGCGCCAGCGCGATCGCCGCGTAGACCAGGGCGACCAGAACGACGAGCAGCGGGGAGCGGCCGTCCGGCGGCAGCACCAGCGCCGCGACACCCGCCGCGCCGACGAAAGCGACGTTGAACAGCACGTCGTAGAGCGAGAAGATCCGCCCCCGGTAGGCGTCGTCCACCGTCGTCTGCACCACCGTGTCCGTCGCGATCTTGGCTCCCTGGGTGATGAGCCCGAGGACGAAGGCGGCGACGAGGAAGGGGGCGGGGTCGAAGAACAGGCCGAGGGTCGGCACCAGGACGGCGGCGAGCCCGGCGCACAGGGTCATCCAGCCGAAGGGGCCCAGTCGCCCCACGGCCCAGGGGGAGAGGACGGCGGCCGCGAAGAACCCGGCGCCCGAGGCGGCGACGGCGATCCCCAGGAGACCGAGACCCTCGGACTCCGTGGCGCTCCAGGCATAGCGGCTGAGCATGAGCACGGTGACGAGCAGGGCGCCGTAGCAGAAGCGCATCAGGGCGACCGCGGTCAGCGCCCTGGCGGCCGGCCGCCGCTCGGCCAGGTGCCGCAAGCCGTCGGCCAGCCCTCGGGCCGTGGAGACCAGGGCCGAGGCGAGCCGCTGCGGAGCGAGCTCGGAATCGGGCCCGAGGAGCCCCCGGGGAATCCGCAGGGAGGCGAGGGCGGACAGGAGGTAGAGAGCGGCGCCGAAGGCCACCACGGCCGCGTCGGAGTCGTCGGCGATCAGCCGGACGCCGAAGGCCAGACCGCCCCCGAGGGTCGCGGCGAGCGTGCCGGCCGTGGGGGAGAGCGAGTTCGCCACGACCAGCCGCTCCTCGTCGACGACGCGGGGCAGCGCGGCCGAAAGCCCCGCGAGCACGAAGCGGTTGACCGCCGTGACGGAGAGGGCGGAGGCGTAGAAGAGCCAGTCGGGGACGGAGGCGACGACCAGCACGGCGGTCCCGCAGGCGAGCAGGGCCCGCAGGAGGTTCCCGTACAGAAAGACCTGGCGGCGCTGCCAGCGGTCGAGGAAGACGCCGGCGAAGGGGCCGATCACCGAGTACGGGAGCAGGAGCACGGCCATGGCGGAGGCGATGGCGGTGGGCGAGGTCTGCTTCTCGGGGGAGAAGACGACGTACGTGGCCAGTGCCACCTGGTAGACGCCGTCGGCGCACTGCGAGAGCAGCCGGACGGCGAGCAGGCGGCGGAAGTTCGTCAGGCGCAGGAGTACGCGCAGATCACGTACGACGGACATGGCAGCAAGACTCACATACGAAGAGGGTCCCCGGGCAGCAGCGCGGGGACCCTCTTCGACAAGCGTGCGGGCGCTTAGCGCTCGACCTCACCCTTGATGAACTTCTCGACGTTGGCCAGGGCCTCGTCGTCGAAGTACTGCACCGGCGGGCTCTTCATGAAGTAGCTCGACGCGGAGAGGATGGGGCCGCCGATGCCGCGGTCCTTGGCGATCTTCGCGGCGCGCAGGGCGTCGATGATGACACCCGCGGAGTTCGGGGAGTCCCACACCTCGAGCTTGTACTCGAGGTTCAGCGGAACGTCACCGAAGGCGCGGCCCTCAAGGCGGACGTAGGCCCACTTGCGGTCGTCCAGCCAGGCCACGTAGTCCGACGGGCCGATGTGGACGTTCTTCTCGCCCAGCTCGCGGTCCGGGATCTGCGAGGTGACGGCCTGCGTCTTGGAGATCTTCTTGGACTCGAGGCGGTCGCGCTCGAGCATGTTCTTGAAGTCCATGTTGCCGCCGACGTTGAGCTGCATGGTGCGCTCAAGACGGACACCGCGGTCCTCGAACAGCTTCGCCATCACGCGGTGCGTGATGGTGGCGCCGACCTGCGACTTGATGTCGTCGCCGACGATCGGGACGCCGGCCTCGGTGAACTTGTCCGCCCACTCCTTGGTGCCGGCGATGAAGACCGGGAGGGCGTTGACGAAGGCGACCTTGGCGTCGATGGCGCACTGCGCGTAGAACTTCGCAGCGGCCTCGGAGCCCACGGGCAGGTAGCAGACGAGAACGTCGACCTGGCGGTCCTTGAGGATCTGGACGACGTCGACCGGCTCCTCGGCGGACTCCTCGATGGTCATGCGGTAGTACTTACCGAGACCGTCGAGCGTGTGACCGCGCTGGACCGTGACGCCCGCGCTCGGGACGTCGCAGATCTTGATGGTGTTGTTCTCGCTGGCGCCGATGGCGTCGGAGAGGTCGAGGCCGACCTTCTTCGCGTCGACATCGAAGGCGGCGACGAACTCGACGTCACCGACGTGGTACTCGCCGAACTGGACGTGCATCAGGCCGGGCACCTTGGCCGCCGGGTCGGCGTCCTTGTAGTACTCGACGCCCTGGACCAGCGAGGCGGCGCAGTTGCCCACGCCGACGATGGCTACGCGAACCGAACCCATTTCCGGTTGCTCCCTGTTGTGATCGTGGAAGCCCTGCTGTGTGCAGGGTTTCACTAGACGGTGTCGTCGGACGGATCCGGCCGGGTACTGCCCCCGTGCCGGGGCAGGCCGCCCGTTTCTCCAGAATCGTTGTCGTGCAGAGCGGGGGCGTCGGGACCGGATCGCTGATCCCGTCCCGCCCTCTCGCTCTCGATGAGCTCGTTCAGCCAGCGCACCTCGCGCTCCACGGACTCCATGCCGTGGCGCTGCAGCTCAAGTGTGTAGTCGTCGAGTCGCTCGCGGGTCCGGGCCAGGGAGGCGCGCATCTTCTCCAGGCGCTCCTCCAGCCGGCTGCGGCGGCCTTCGAGCACCCGCATCCGTACTTCGCGCTCGGTCTGGCCGAAGAAGGCGAAGCGGGCGGCGAAGTGCTCGTCCTCCCAGGCGTCGGGGCCGGTGTGGGTGAGGAGCTCCTCGAAGTGCTCCTTACCTTCCGGTGTCAACCGGTAGACGATCTTGGCCCGGCGTCCTGCGAGTGAAGCGGCGAGAGCCTCCTCGGGGGCGCTGCCCGGCTCCTCGATCAACCAGCCGTTGGCGACCAGCGTCTTGAGGCAGGGATACAGCGTCCCGTAGCTGAAGGCCCGGAAGACCCCCAGCGAGGTGTTGAGGCGCTTCCGCAGCTCGTACCCGTGCATCGGGGCCTCGCGGAGCAGGCCGAGAACGGCGAACTCGAGGATGCCTGAGCGCCTGCTCATCCGTCGCCTCCTCCGCTTCTCGGGACCCTTATGCCGTGCTGATGTATCGACTCGATACATCAGCACGATAGAACGGCCGCACTGTCTCGACAAGTGGGACCGCCGTGACCGGCGTCACATCGTCAATTCACAGCGATCGACTTGCCTGATTTGGGGTGAACTCCGGCCCTACGTGGGTTTTGGCCGTGCGTAGTCTGTGCGGCATGCAGACCACCGGGAACCAAGCGATGCCGTGGGGCGTCAGTGCTGCGGGTGACCGGCTGCGGTACGGAGGGGCCTCCGATGGGGTTCCGTCCGTGCGCATTTCGGGGGGACCGGAACTCAACTGCCGCTTCCAGGCGTACACGCCTGCCCGAGGAGTAGTCGTTCGATGAGCGAGCATCGTCGCAAAATGTCGCCGCAGGAGCCGCCGACAGGTGGCCGCGCGGCGGCACGGCGCGCTGCCCAGCAGCCGGTGGGCCGCAGGTCGGCCCCGGCCCAGGATGTCGTCGGTAGGGGGGCCCCTTCGGCCTCGTACGGGCCGCCCTCTTCCCATGGGGAGGAGCCGCGTCCCTACGGCGGTCGCGCGGAGGCCCGACGGGCCGCCCAGCGCGGTGGCCGTCGAAGGGGCGCCGAAGCCGAACCGGGGGGCCCTGGCGGTCCCGCCGGTCCCGGTGGAGGACGGCGCGGTGGCGGCGGCGGTGGCGGCCGCGGCAGTGGGCCGGGGCGTGGCTCCGGCGGTCGCCCGCCCGGCAAGAAGCGGATCATCGACTACCCGCGGTACGGGAAGTACGGCTGGCGTCGCTGGATGCCCTCGTGGAAGCTCGTGTCGGGCACGTTCCTGGTGTTCGCCGGTGTGCTGATGGGCGGCGCGGTCTTCGCGTACTCCCAGGTGGGCATCCCCGAGCAGGACGATTCCGCGACCTCGCAGAACAACATCTACTACTGGGCCGACGGCTCGCGCATGGTCGCGACCGGCAGTGGCACCAACCGGCAGATCGTCGGCATCGAGCAGATCCCGAGGGTCATGCAGGAGGCCGTGGTCTCGGCCGAGAACAAGACCTTCTGGGACGACTCGGGCATCGACCCGATGGGCATGGGCCGCGCCGTGTGGAACATGGCCAAGGGCGGCGAGACCCAGGGTGGCTCGACCATCACCCAGCAGTACGTGAAGAACAACCGCCTCAACGACCAGTCGCAGACCCTCACCCGGAAGGTGAAGGAACTCTTCATCTCCATGAAGGTCGGCAACGAGCTGGGCAAGGGCGAGATCATGGCCGGCTACCTGAACACGTCGTACTACGGACGTGGTGCCTACGGCATCCAGGCGGCCTCTCGCGCGTACTTCAACAAGGACGCCAAGCACCTCAACGCCAGTGAGTCGGCGCTGCTCGCCGCCGTGCTGAAGGGTGCGACGTACTACGACCCGGCGGGCTACCCGGAGATCGACCCCGAGGCCACGCCCGAGAAGAACCTCGCCCGGGCCACCGAGCGGTGGAGCTGGATCCTCGACGAGATGGTCAAGGACGGCAAGATCACGGCCGAGGAGCGTGCCAAGTACACGACGTTCCCCAAGGTCCAGAAGCGCAAGCAGGACGCGCAGCTGACCGGCCAGATCGGCTACCTCGTCAGCTCGGCCAAGGCGAACTTCATCAACAACAACACCGGCGGCTACGGCTCCAAGGAGCTGGAGCGCGGCGGCTTCGAGATCTACACCACCTTCGAGAAGAAGAAGGTGAACGAGCTCGAGAAGGCGGTCAAGAAGGTCTACGCCGAGAACATCGACCCGAAGAAGCGGCCGACGAAGGACACCCACGTCCAGTTCGGCGGCGCCTCCGTCAATGCGCAGACCGGCGCGGTCGTCGCGATCTACGGCGGCCAGGACGCCACCAAGCACTTCACCAACAACGCCGACCAGACCGGTGCCCAGGTCGGATCGACCTTCAAGCCCTTCGTGCTGGCCGCCGCGATGAAGGACGGCGTCCGGGACAAGGACCTCGGTCCCATCCAGGGTGCTGACTCCCGCACGATCGTGGACCCCGACAAGAGCCGCTACTCCGGCAAGAACGGGCTGAAGATCCGGGAGTACAACGGCGAGATCTGGGAGAACGAGAAGGGCGATGAGTGGCGCCAGACCAATGACGGCGACGAGAGCTACGGCTCCATGACCCTTCGTCGGGCCATGATCAAGTCGGCCAACTCGCCGTACGTGCAGCTCGGCATGGACATCGGCATCGACAAGGTCCGCGCGGCCGCGGTCAGTGCCGGTCTGCGCGAGAACTCGCTCGTCAAGGGCGAGGTGCCCTCCTTCTCCCTCGGTATCTCCAGCCCGAGCGCGATCCGGATGGCCGGCGCCTACGCGACCTTCGCCAACAACGGCGAGCAGAACGACCCGTTCTTCGTGACGAAGGTGGTCAAGAACGGGAAGAACGTCTACAAGCACGAGAGCAAGACCGTGCAGGCCTTCTCGCCGGCCATCGCGAGCAACGTCACCGACGTGCTCCGGTCCGTCGTGGAGGACCCGGAGGGCACCGGCCGCAAGGCCGCGATCCCGGGCCGTGCCGTGGCCGGCAAGACCGGTACGACCGACGGCAACAAGTCGGCCTGGTTCGTGGGCTACACCCCGCAGCTGTCGACCGCCATCGACATGTACCGCTTCGACGACGACGAGTCGAAGAAGGGCCGCGAGTTCGAGAAGATGTACGGCACGGGTGGCCACGACACGATCCACGGTTCGTCGTTCCCGTCGCAGATCTGGAACGACTACATGACGGACGCCGTCGCGGACATGCCGGACGTGAAGTTCCCGGAGCCCGAGAAGCTGGAGAACGCCGAGCCCGTCTTCGGCGGGGGCGCCACCAGCCCGACGCCGTCGCCGACGCCCACCCCGACGCCCACCGAGACCTCGGCCACGCCGACGACGACGGCGCCGACGACGACTCCCCCGGCCACGCCGACGACGACGGCGCCGACGACGACGAAGCCGCCGAAGCCGGACAAGACGACCTGCGACGTCTTCGACTGGAACTGCAACCCGGGTGGCGACCCTGGCGGCAACACGGGTCAGCCCACGACCACGCCGCCGACCACGACGGACGGGCCGACACCGACCGGTGACCCGACGACGGAGGACCCGGGCAACGGGCCCGGCAAACCCGGCGGCGGCGGGAACGACGGGTCCTGGACTCCCTGACCCGGGCCGCGCCTTCACCAGAGCACACAGCGAGGGCCGTCGCGTCCGTCCGTACCTTCCGTACGGGCCGGACGCGGCGGCCCTCGCCGCTTTCCCAGGGACGTACGGCAGGATGTCCCCCATGCCGAGCCTCCAGAAGACGCGCGAGCCGCAGGACCGGCCGCAGGGCCCGCCGGCGGTCATCCCCACCCACCGGGACGAGGTGGCCGCCGCGGGCAGCGAGCTGATCGGCGGCCCCTTCGGCCGCCGTGCCCTGACCGGCCGCAGTCAGTTCACACCGGTGCGGGTGATCGCCCTCGTGGCCATCGGGATGTTCGCCCTCGGCATGGTGCAGAAACTGCCCTGCTACAACTGGGCCTGGTTCCGCGGCACCACCTCCCAGTACACGCACGCCTGTTACTCGGACATCCCGCACCTCTTCTCCGGGCGCGGGTTCGCCGACGGCCTGGTGCCCTACTTCGACCGGCTGACCGGCGACATACCGTTTCTGGAGTACCCGGTCCTGACGGGCCTCTTCATGGAGGTCGCGGCCTGGCTGACGCCCGGCAGCGGCACCATGGACCACCGCGAGCAGACGTTCTGGATGGTCAACGCGGGCATGCTGATGGTCTGCGCGGCCGTCCTCGCGGTCTGTGTCGCGCGGACCCACCGGAACCGCCCCTGGGACGGCCTCCTGGTCGCCCTGGCGCCCTCCGTGGCGCTCACCGCCACGATCAACTGGGACATACTGGCCGTCGCGCTGACCTCCGCCGCGATCCTCCTGTGGTCGCGCGGCCGGCCGCTCGGCTTCGGCATCCTGCTCGGCCTCGCCACGGCCGCGAAGTTCTACCCGATACTGCTCCTCGTCCCGCTGCTGCTGCTCTGCTGGCGCGCGGGGAAGTGGCGGGAGTACGGGACGGCCGTGCTCGGCGCCGTCGGCGCGTGGCTGGTCGTGAACCTGCCCGTGATGCTGATGGCCCCCGAGGGGTGGAAGCAGTTCTACTTCTTCAGCCGCGACCGGAACGTCGACTTCGGTTCGGTCTGGCTGCTGGTCAGCCAGCGGACGGGCACCTCGATCCCGCCGGAGAAGGCCAACCTGTACGCGCTGATGCTCATGGTGATCGCGGTGGTCGCCCTCGGCTTCCTGGCGTTCAACGCTCCCCGCAGGCCCCGCTTCGTCCAGCTGGCGTTCCTGGTCGTCGCCGCGTTCGTCCTGACCAACAAGGTCTACTCGCCGCAGTACGTGCTGTGGCTCGTCCCGCTCGCGGCCCTCGCCCGGCCGCGCTGGCGCGACTTCCTGATCTGGCAGGCGTGCGAGGTCATGTACTTCCTGGGCATCTGGATGTACCTGGCGTTCATGAACAGCGGCAACAACAAGCAGGGACTGCCGGTCGACGGCTACCAGTTCGCGATCGTCCTGCACCTGCTCGGCACGCTGTACCTGTGCGTCATGGTCGTACGCGACATCCTCACGCCCGAGAAGGACCCGGTCCGGCAGGACGGCTCGGACGACCCCTCGGGGGGCGTCCTGGACGGCGCGGAGGACGTCTTCGTCACGGGCAGGGCGGCGCACCCGGCCCGGCACGCCGCGCCGGCGGTGGAGGGGCCGCGGGTGGAATGGGGCACGCCCGGCGAGGACCGAGAAGTGGGCTGGAGCACCCCCGCGGAACCGGAACCGGAACCCCGGGGGTGAACGTGCTCGGCCGGCTCAGCGCTCCACGAGCCGGTCGAACTGCGTCGTGGTGTGGCGCAGGTGCGCCACCAGCTCGTCGCCGACGCGGGGCTCCTGGGCGTCGGAGGGCACGAACAGGATCGACACCTGCATGTGCGGCGGCTCGGCGAACCAGCGCTGCTTGCCCGCCCACACGAAGGGCGACAAGTTCCGGTTGACCGTGGCCAGACCGGCCCGGGCGACGCCCTTGGCGCGCGGCATCACGCCGTGCATCGCCTTGGGGGCCTCCAGACCCACGCCGTGCGAGGTGCCGCCGGCGACGACGACCAGCCAGCCGTCCGACGCGGCCTTCTGCTGGCGGTAGCCGAAACGGTCCCCCTTGGCGACCCGGGTCACGTCGAGGACGGCGCCCCGGTACTCGGTCGCCTCGTGGTCGCCCAGCCAGAGCCGGGTGCCGATCCGCGCGCGGAAGCGGGTCTGCGGGAACTGCTGCTGGAGCCGGGCCTGTTCCGCGGCCCGCAGGTGGCTCACGAACATGGTGTGCAGCGGCAGGCGGGCGGCCCGCAGGCGGTCCATCCAGGCGATGACCTCCTCGACGGCGTCCGTGCCGTCCGGGCGGTCCAGCGGGAGGTGGAGGGCGAAGCCCTCGAGACGCACGTCCTCGATGGCGGAGTGGAGCTGGTGGAGCTCCTCCTCGTGGACGCCGTGCCGCTTCATCGAGCTCATGCACTCGATCACGACGCGGGCGCCCACCAGGGCGTGGACGCCGTCCACGGAGGACACGGAGCGGATGACCCGGTCGGGCAGCGGAACGGGTTCCTCACCCCGGCGGAAGGGCGTGAGGACCAGCAGGTCGCCGCTGAACCAGTCCTTGATGCGCGCGGCTTCGTAGGTCGTGCCGACCGCGAGCATGTCGGCGCCGAAGCGGGCGGCCTCGTCGGCGAGGCGCTCGTGCCCGAATCCGTAGCCGTTGCCCTTGCAGACCGGGATCAGACCGGGGAACTGGTCGATGACCGTCTTCTGGTGCGCGCGCCAGCGAGCGGTGTCGACGTAGAGGGAGAGCGCCATGGCCGGCCCGGAACCTTTCTGGTGGCAGCGGTGTGTCAAAGATATGTACGAGACTACGGAACCGTCGCCGAAGCGACGCCGCTCAGCGGCGGGACATGTAGATGTCGAGCGCCTTGTGCAGCAGCTTGTTCAGCGGGAAGTCCCACTCGCCGACGTACTCGACGGCCTCGCCGCCCGTGCCCACCTTGAACTGGATGAGCCCGAAGAGGTGGTCGGTCTCGTCGAGCGAGTCCGAGATGCCCCGCAGGTCGTAGACGGTCGCGCCCATCGCGTAGGCGTCCCGCAGCATCCGCCACTGCATCGCGTTCGAGGGCCTGACCTCGCGGCCGATGTTGTCGGAGGCACCGTAGGAGTACCAGACGTGCCCGCCGACGACGAGCATCGTCGCGGCGGACAGGTTCACGCCGTTGTGACGGGCGAAGTAGAGCCGCATGCGGTTGGGGTCCTCGTTGTTGAGGACGGTCCACATGCGCTGGAAGTACGAGAGCGGGCGCGGCCGGAAGTGGTCACGGACGGCCGTGATCTCGTAGAGCCGCTGCCACTCGGCCAGGTCCTCGTAGCCGCCCTGGACGACCTCGACGCCGGCCTTCTCGGCCTTCTTGATGTTGCGGCGCCACAGCTGGTTGAAGCCCTTGAGGACGTCGTCGAGCGAGCGGTTCGCGAGGGGGACCTGGAAGACGTAGCGGGGCTGGACGTCACCGAAGCCGGCGCCGCCGTCCTCGGCCTGCTGCCAGCCCATCTTCCGCAGCCGGTCCGCGACCTCGAAGGCGCGCGGCTCGATGTGGGTGGCCTCGACGTCCTTGAGGCGCTTCACGTCCGGGTCCTGGATGCCGGACTTGATGGCGGCCGCGTCCCAGCGGCGGATGACGACGGGCGGGCCCATCTTCACCGAGAAGGCGCCCTGCTGCTTGAGGTGCGCCAGCATCGGCTGCAGCCAGTCGTCGAGGTTGGGCGCGTGCCAGTTGATGACCGGGCCCTCGGGCAGGTAGGCGAGGTAGCGCTTGATCTTCGGGAGCTGGCGGTAGAGCACCAGGCCGGCGCCGACGAGTTCGCCGTTCTTGTCGAACCAACCGAGGTTCTCCGAGCGCCACTCGGTCTTCACATCAGCCCACGCCGGGACCTGGCAGTGGCTCGCCGCGGGCTGGCTCTGGATGAATCCCAGATGCTGCTCACGGCTGATGGTCCTCAGGGTCAGGCTCATGCGGGGCGCTCCTCGGCAGGTGTGTCCCCATCGGTCAGGGGCTCCGGCTCTCGCGCCGAAGCCTACTGTGACCGAGGAGCGCCCCGGATGGGCGTGTACGCCCTGACGTGCCGCTGGGCCCGCCCTGACGTGCCGCCGGACTCAGTAGCTGATGACGCCTCCGAAGAGACCGCCGTGTGCCATGCCGAGGTAGAAGCCCACCGCCGCCAGACCGAGTCCGACGACCAGGGCGAAGCGCTCGCGGGTCGTCACGGAGATGAACTGTCCGTACGCCCCGGTCAGGATGCCGATCAGCCCCGTCCAGGAACTCAGCAGGTGGAGGTTGTCGAACTGGGCGGTGACGAAGGAGAGCACGCCCAGCACCAGGGTCACGGCGAGCAGCGTGTCCTGGAGCGGGTGTGGCTTGCCGTCGGTCGCGAAGAGGGAGTGGCCGGGGTCGGGTCGCATTGCCTGTGCCATGAGGGCACCTCCTGGCGTGCCTGGCGGAAGGCGGCGCATCTTAGCGCCGCCGACATCCGTTGTGTACAGATTGCGTCCCCTCACCAGTGAATTTCAACCGGAGGCCGATGTGCAGGTACTCTGTACGGTCTGCACCGGTGTCTGCCCTGGTCCGTCCTGGATCCGACAGTGACCCTCGTTCGCCGAGGGGGATTGTCAGTGGTGGCGGATACCGTTGTTTACGCATCACGACCCTCCTGCCACGGAACGACCGTGGCCGCTGAGTCCAAAGGAGGTGGGTTCCACATGCGTCACTACGAGGTGATGGTCATCCTCGACCCCGATCTGGAGGAGCGCGCTGTCGCCCCCCTGATCGAGAACTTCCTCTCCGTCGTCCGTGAGGGCAACGGAAAGGTCGAGAAGGTCGACACCTGGGGCCGTCGTCGTCTCTCGTACGAGATCAAGAAGAAGCCCGAGGGCATCTACTCGGTCATCGACCTGCAGGCCGAGCCTGCGGTCGTCAAGGAGCTCGACCGCCAGATGAACCTGAACGAGTCGGTCCTCCGGACCAAGGTCCTCCGCCCCGAGACCCACTGAGCTTCTAGCTCAGAGGTCATCGGGTTCGAGTAGCTACAAGCAGCCAGAAGCAATCCCGCCGAGAGGTTCCCCCATGGCAGGCGAGACCGTCATCACGGTCGTCGGCAATCTTGTCGACGACCCCGAGCTGCGCTTCACCCCGTCCGGTGCGGCGGTCGCGAAGTTCCGTATCGCGTCCACCCCCCGCACCTTCGACCGTCAGACCAACGAGTGGAAGGACGGCGAAAGCCTCTTCCTCACCTGCTCGGTCTGGCGTCAGGCGGCGGAGAACGTCGCCGAGTCGCTTCAGCGAGGCATGCGCGTTGTCGTGCAGGGCCGGCTGAAGCAGCGGTCCTATGAGGACCGTGAGGGCGTCAAGCGCACGGTCTACGAGCTGGACGTCGAGGAAGTCGGCCCCAGCCTCAAGAACGCCACGGCCAAGGTCACCAAGACCACTGGTCGCGGTGGTCAGGGCGGCTACGGCGGCGGTGGCCAGCAGCAGGGCGGCGGCAGCTGGGGTGGAAACTCCGGCGGCGGTGCCCCGCAGGGTGGCGGCGGTGCTCCCGCCGACGACCCGTGGGCGACCGGTGCTCCTTCTGGCGGTTCCGGCGGTTCCGGCGGCCAGCAGGGCGGCGGAGGCGGCGGCTGGGGTGGGAACTCCGGCGGCGGCTACTCGGACGAGCCTCCCTTCTAGGGCACACGCCCTCGAGGTAGCTCGTATCCCCACTTCTTGATCACACAGGAGAAACACCATGGCGAAGCCGCCTGTGCGCAAGCCTAAGAAGAAGGTCTGCGCGTTCTGCAAGGACAAGACCGCGTACGTGGACTACAAGGACACGAACATGCTGCGGAAGTTCATTTCCGACCGTGGCAAGATCCGTGCCCGCCGCGTTACCGGCAACTGCACGCAGCACCAGCGTGACGTCGCCACGGCCGTCAAGAACAGCCGTGAGATGGCGCTGCTGCCCTACACGTCCACCGCGCGATAAGGAAAGGGTGACCGAAAAATGAAGATCATCCTGACCCACGAGGTCTCTGGCCTCGGCGCCGCCGGCGACGTCGTCGACGTCAAGGACGGCTACGCTCGCAACTACCTGGTCCCGCGTGGTTTCGCGATCCGCTGGACCAAGGGTGGCGAGCAGGACGTGGCGCAGATCCGCCGCGGCCGCAAGATCCGCGAGATCGCGACCATCGAGCAGGCCAACCAGATCAAGGCCCAGCTCGAGGGTACGAAGGTCCGTCTGGCTGTTCGCTCCGGCGACGCCGGCCGTCTCTTCGGCTCCGTGACCCCGGCCGACATCGCCTCGGCGATCAAGGCCGCGGGTGGCCCCGACGTCGACAAGCGTCGCGTCGAGCTCGGTTCGCCGATCAAGACCCTGGGCTCGCACCAGGTGTCCGTGCGTCTGCACGCCGACGTTGCCGTGAAGCTCGGCGTCGAGATCGTCGCCGCGTAACGCTGCCGCCGGCGCTCTGCGCTGAGCAGTAAGGAAGGGCCGCACCCCTTGGGGTGCGGCCCTTCCGCTGTTTCACGTGAAACGGTCGGTTCCACGTGGAACAGTCGACGTGGAACCGTCAGCGCGTGGCGCCTGTGACGATCCAGCGGCCGGAGCGCGAGCGCAGCCAGAGCGTCACCATCCGGACGGTCATCATCAGGGTCATCGCCCACCAGAGCGCGGTCAGCCCGCCACCGAGCACCGGAACGAGCAGGGCGACGGGGGCGAAGACCGCGAGGGTCAGCAGCATGGCCCAGGCCAGATAGGGGCCGTCGCCCGCGCCCATGAGGACGCCGTCGAGGACGAAGACGACCCCGGAGATCGGCTGGGACAGCGCGACCACCAGCAGAGCGGGGAGCAGGGTGTCCTGGACGGTGGTGTCGCTGGTGAAGAGCGGGACGAACAGGGGGCGGGCGACGATCAGGAGCGCGCCGAGCACGACTCCGGAGAGCACGCCCCACTGGACCATGCGACGGCAGACCTGGCGTGCGCCGTCGGCGTCGTTCGCGCCGAGATAGCGGCCGATGATGGCCTGGCCCGCGATGGCGATCGCGTCGAGGGCGAAGGCCATCAGGCTCCACAGGGACAGGATGATCTGGTGGGCGGCGACCTCGGCGTCACCCATACGGGCGGCGACGGCGGTGGCGATCATCAGGACCGCGCGGAGCGAGAGCGTACGGACCAGCAGCGGGGCGCCGGCCTGGGCGGAGGCCCGGATGCCGGCCGTGTCGGGGCGGAGGGAGGCACCGTGGCGGCGGGCGCCCCGGACGACCACGACGAGGTAGGCGGCGGCCATGCCGCACTGGGCGATGACCGTGCCCCAGGCCGAGCCGGCGATCCCCAGGCCGGCGCCGTAGACCAGCCCGACGTTGAGCGCCCCGTTGACCGCGAAGCCGCCGATGGCCACGTAGAGCGGTGTACGGGTGTCCTGGAGGCCCCGCAGGACGCCGGTGGCGGCCAGGACGACCAGCATGGCGGGGATGCCGAGGCTGGAGATCCGCAGATAGGTGACGGCGTACGAGGCGGCGGTGTCGGAGGCGCCGAAGACGTCGACGAGCCAGGGGGCCGTGGGCAGGGTCAGGGCGACGACGCCGGCGCCGAGGAGGAGAGCGAGCCAGATGCCGTCCATGCCCTGTCGGATGGCGGCCGGGAGGTCGCCCGCGCCGACGCGCCGGGCGACGGCCGCCGTGGTCGCATAGGCGAGGAAGACGAAGACGCTGACGGCGGTGGACAGCAGGGTGGCGGCGATCGCGAGACCCGCGAGCTGGGGGGTACCGAGGTGGCCGACGATGGCGCTGTCGACCATGAGGAAGAGCGGCTCGGCGACGAGAGCACCGAAGGCCGGCAGGGCGAGGGAGACGATCTCGCGGTCGTGCTGTCGGCGGACGGCCTTGGAGGTCGCGGGGGCCTGGATCATGGGGTCAATCTAATCTTCCACAGGTAAGAGATGCAATGCATTAGAGACTCTTACTTCTTGGGGGAGCGGGGCTTCGGGTGTGGGCCGTTTGTTCTGATCTTGGGCCGGGTGGAAAACTTTTTCTCCCCCACAGGCCGTGGATGGAGAAGGTGCAGGTCAGATGGGTGGAGCTAGGGGTGCTATGAGTTTGTCCACATGGCTGTCCCCCGCTCCGTGCACAGGATCCGGGGAGTTCTCCACAGCATCTGGCCGTTCACCCACAGGCCCTGTGGATAACCAGATTGGCTGACGCCCCTCGCGGGCCTACCGTGGTCCGGCGCCCGACGCGCCAGCAGCGGTCGCAAAGCCACTTGTTGTTGAAGGCCGTGGCGTAAGAAAGAGTGGCACGGCGAGGTCCGCGGAGCGGACGGGAGGAGGTGGCTTGGTGAGCGTTCCCGAGCCCATGGACGACCCTTGGGCCGACGGCGGACCGAGTGACCGGCTGCCCACCCGTACCCGGGGAGAAGGACGCGGCCGGGGCCGCGGGCGTGATGACCAGCACGAGCGCGGCAGCGACGGCCCGTGGGACGGCGGACTCTCCGGATTCGAGCGCGTCCCCCCGCAGGACCTCGACGCCGAGCAGTCCGTCCTCGGCGGCATGCTGCTCTCCAAGGACGCCATCGCGGACGTCGTGGAGATCATCAAGGGCAACGACTTCTACAAGCCCGCCCACGAGACCGTCTACGCCGCGATCCTCGACCTCTACGCCAAGGGCGAGCCGGCCGACCCCATCACGGTCGGCGCCGAGCTCACCAAGCGCGGCGAGATCACCCGTGTCGGCGGCGCCTCCTACCTCCACACCCTGGTCCAGTCGGTACCGACCGCGGCCAACGCCTCGTACTACGCCGAGATCGTCCACGAGCGCGCCGTCCTGCGCCGCCTCGTGGAGGCCGGCACCAAGATCACGCAGATGGGCTACGCGGCCGACGGAGACGTCGACGAGATCGTGAACTCGGCCCAGGCCGAGATCTACGCGGTCACCGAGCAGCGCACCACCGAGGACTACCTGCCGCTCGGCGACATCATGGAGGGGGCCCTCGACGAGATCGAGGCGATCGGCTCCCGCAGCGGCGAGATGACGGGTGTGCCGACCGGCTTCACCGACCTCGACTCGCTCACCAACGGCCTGCACCCCGGCCAGATGATCATCATCGCGGCCCGTCCCGCCATGGGTAAGTCGACCCTCGCCCTGGACTTCGCCCGGGCGGCCTCCATCAAGCACAACCTGCCCAGCGTCATCTTCTCCCTCGAAATGGGCCGCAACGAGATCGCGATGCGTCTGCTCTCGGCGGAGGCCCGGGTCGCGCTCCACCACATGCGCTCCGGCACGATGACCGACGAGGACTGGACGCGCCTCGCCCGCCGCATGCCCGACGTCTCCCAGGCGCCCCTGTACATCGACGACTCCCCGAACCTGTCGATGATGGAGATCCGGGCGAAGTGCCGACGGCTCAAGCAGCGCAACGGCCTCAAGCTCGTGATCATCGACTACCTGCAGCTGATGCAGTCGGGCGGCTCGAAGCGGCAGGAGAGCCGTCAGCAGGAAGTCTCCGACATGTCGCGAAACCTCAAGCTCCTCGCCAAGGAGCTGGAGCTGCCCGTGATCGCGCTCTCCCAGCTGAACCGTGGCCCCGAGCAGCGCACCGACAAGAAGCCGATGGTCTCCGACCTGCGTGAGTCCGGCTCGATCGAGCAGGACGCCGACATGGTGATCCTGCTGCACCGCGAGGACGCCTACGAGAAGGAGTCCCCGCGGGCCGGCGAGGCGGACATCATCGTGGGCAAGCACCGTAACGGCCCGACGGCCACCATCACCGTGGCCTTCCAGGGCCACTACTCGCGCTTCGTCGACATGGCCCAGACCTGACCGGAGGCCGCACGCCGCCTCCCCCGTCCGGGTGGGATGCCGTCGGACCTGGGCTTCCGCCGGATGAGGGCGCCGAGAAGGGCGGGACGTTTGCCTCAGACGGTCGTGGGGTGGGCGGAGGCGAGGGCCCGTACGCCCGCCAGGCTGTCGTCGTGGGTGGGCGACCAGCCGAGTTCCCGTTCGGCCTTGCTCGCGTCGAGGCGCAGCTGGGAGGTCATGGCCGTGTGGGCCAGGGGAGCCGGCTTGAGCAGCCAGAGCGGGACCCGCAGGGGCTTGGGGGCGCCGAAGGCCGCGGCGACCTCCTGGAGGTGCCTGCCGAAGGGGAGCGGGGTGCGGTCGGCGATGTTGTAGGCCTGGCCCGGGGTGCCGCTCCCGACGGCGAGGACGACGGCCCGCGCCGCGTCGTCGACGTCCACCCAGGACAGGGCGCGTCCGTGGTCGGCGACCACGGGCAGGGAGCGCTTGCGCAGGAGGGGGAGCATGTCGGTGTCAGTGACCCCCGCGCCGTAGAAGAAGCCGAAGCGCAGGCTGATCGTCTCCAGTCCCTCCGCGGTGAAGGCCAGCCGCTCCTTGGCGCGCATGGCGCCGACGTGGCGCTCCAGCCAGGCGTTGGTGCCGCGTGGGCCGAAAGGGGTGTTCTCCTCGGTGATCAGGCCGGTGCCGTGATCCCCGTACCCGTAGCCGAACATCATCGACTCGACCACGAACCGGCGGGCGCCGGTCGCGCGGGCGGCGGCGAGGAGGTTCTCGGTGCCCCGGGTCCGCAGGGCGTTGGTCGGCACCATGCTCTGGTGGCGTGCCATCGACTCGCCCTTGAGTGCGGTCGCCGCGTGGACGACGGCGTCGAAGGCGAGCCCGTCCACGGCCCTGAGGACCGCGTCGGCGTCCAGGAGGTCGGCGCGCACCGTGTTCGTGGCGCCCCGCCCGAGCCCCGCGACCTCGTGTCCGGCAGCGGTCAGCTGCCGGGCGGCGCTCCGGCCCAGTGCGCCGCTCGCTCCTGCCAGCAGAACCCTCATGTCCGTGCTCCCTTCCGATCCGGTGATGCTCATGGGACGGATCGGGAAGCTTCGTATGTGACATCGCGTTGGATGGGATCTATGACGACATCTTTCGAGGCTCTGTTGCCCGGTACCGAGCGGGCCCTGCTGCACCGCGTGGCGGTCGCCCAGTCCGAGGGCCGAGCGCCCTCCTTCGTCGGGGCGGTGGTCCGTGACGGAGCACTGGTGTGGAGCGGTTCGCGCAGCTGCGTGGACGGGCACGCGCCCGACGACGACACACAGTTCAGGATCGGCTCCCTCACCAAGGTGTTCACCGCCGTGCTCGTGATGCGGCTGAGGGACGAGGGACTGCTCGACCTCGACGATCCGCTGGAGCGCCACCTCAAGGGGACGGGCGTCGGCGAGGTGACGATCGCTCAGCTCCTCGGCCACAGTGGTGGCCTCGCGGCCGAGACGCCCGGCCAGTGGTGGGAGCGGTCCTCCGCCGCGCTGCGCCCGGAGCTCTCCGACGTCCTGGGGGAGAAGCCCTCGCTGCGGACCCCGGGGCGCGGCTTCCATTACTCCAACCCCGGCTACACCCTGCTCGGTTCGCTCATCGAGGAGGTGCGGGGGGTCTCCTGGGGGGAGGCGCTGCGGCGCGAGATCCTGGAGCCGTTGGGGATGAGCCGTACGACGCTCGACCCGGTCGCCCCGCACGCGGGCGGCTGGGCGGTGCACCCCTGGGCCGACGTGATGCTGCCCGAGCCGTCCGAGGACCTGGGGCTGATGGCGCCGGCCGGACAGCTGTGGTCGACGGCGGCGGACCTCGGCCGGTTCGCCGTGTTCCTCGCGGCGGGCGACGAGCGGGTGCTCGTGGCGTCTTCCGTGGAGGAGATGCGGGCTCCCGCCTCCCCCGCCGGTGAGGGCGACTGGGAGGGCGGTTACGGGCTCGGCCTCCAGCTGCTGCGCAGGGACGGCCGGACGCTGATCGGCCACACCGGCTCGCTGCCGGGCTTCGTCGCCTGCCTGTGGGTGAGCGTGGAGGACGGCCTGGCGGGGATCGCCCTCGCCAATGCCACGTCCGGGCCGCTGACGGCAGCCGTGGCGGCCGATCTCGTGCGGATCGTGGCGGACGCCGAGCCGAGGTTCCCGGAGCCCTGGCGGCCCCTTCCGGAAGCCGAGGTCGACGAGGAGCTGCTGTCCCTGACGGGGCCCTGGTACTGGGGCACGTACTCCTACGGGCTCCGGCTCGGGCCCGAGCGTTCCGTGGTCCTGGAGCCGCTGAGGGGAGCAGGGCGGCGGGCTCGCTTCCGGGCGCTGCCCGAGGGCGGCTGGGTCGGGCTCAACGGCTACTACACGGGAGAGACGCTCCGGGCGGTGCGGCGGCCCGACGGCAGTGTGAGCCACCTCGACCTGGGGTCCTTCGTCTTCACCCGGGAGCCGTACGAGCCGGGGGACGTGGTACCGGGCGGGGTGGACGAGGCGGGCTGGCGCGGCCTCTGAGCCGTCCGGCCGGTGGTCGTCCCCGCGGTCTCCCTCTGGTGTTTCACGTGAAACAGCGCGCCGGGTCGTTGCCCGGCGCGCTGTCCGCCGGCTGTCCGCCCGTGGGGCGGCCTCAGAGGTTCTTCTTGAAGCCCACGTGGGAGGCCTCGAAGCCGAGCCGCTCGTAGAAGCGGTGGGCGTCGGTGCGGGTGACGTCGGAGGTCAGCTGGACCAGTCCGCAGCCCTGGCGGCCGGACTCCTCGACGGCCCACTCGATGAGCTGCGTCCCGAGCCCGCTGCCGCGCTCGTCGGCGTGGATGCGGACGCCCTCGATGATCGAGCGGGTGGTGCCCCGGCGGGAGAGCCCGGGGATCACCGTCAGCTGGAGTGTGCCGACGACCTTCTCCCCGCGGACCGCCACGACGACGTGCTGGTGGGGGTCGTTCGCGAGGCGCTCGAAGGCGGTGAGGTACGGGGTGAGGTCGCCGGGGGACTCGCGCTGGGCACCCAGCGGGTCGTCGGCGAGCATCGCCACGATGGCCGCCAGGTCGGCGGAGACGGCGGGGCGTATATCAAGATCGCTCATGCCCCGCAGCGTACGCACGCTCGGCCGCGGCTGCCCTCTCCGTCGGGTCAGACGGTGACGGTCACGCCCTCCACGACCTGGACCAGCGGGGCCAGCTCCGGGTTCTTCGCGGCCTCGTCGAGGGCCTCGCGCAGCGCGCTGTCATTGGTGGGGCGGGCTTCTTCGAGGAGCTTCAGGCCGGCTTCGGTGACATCGGTGTAGATGCCGCGCCGGTCGGTGGCACAGAGGTACCGGGTGAGCAGGCCGCGGTCCTCGAGCCGGGTGACGAGCCGGGTGGTGGCGCTCTGGCTCAGCACGACGGCGTCGGCGACCTGCTTCATCTGGAGGTGACCGCCCGGGCCGCTGTGCTGCCGGCTGAGGACGTCGAGGAGCGAGTACTCACGGACGCTCAGACCGTGACCGGACTCCAGGGCGCGCTCGATGTGGGCCTCGATCCTGCCGTGCAGCAGGGAGAGGGCGCACCAGCGCTGGGAGAGTGCGGTCAGTGCGGGGTCCGTCGCGGTCATGGTCTCTCCTCGGTCTCTCCTCGGCGCCGGAGCGGCTCACGAACCAGGGTAGACGATGCAACGCAATAATGCGCGTCTGCAAGTAAATCTGTCCGGGGTTCGCGTCGGCGCCGAGGCCAGGGCCTGTCCGACCCTGATCCGGCCCGATCGACAAGACACCCGCTAGCCCGCCGCGACGGTCAGCGGAGCGAAGCGCCGGCGCCAGTCGCCAGGGAGGTCGGGGAGGGAGCGGACCATCACGGAGGTGGTGGCGATCGAGTCGATGCCGTTCTCCTTCGCCCAGCTCAGCAGCGTCGTGTGGCGCACGTCGATGTCCGTGCGCAGCGGCCGGTCGGTGGCGGCGGCCAGGGAGGCGATCAGCGCCTGGGCCGTGGCCGGGTCCTTGGCGATCAGCGGTCCGACGACATGCGTGTCCATGTTGGGCCAGGCCGCTGCGAAGCCGGTGATCTCGCCGTCTTCCTCCGCGACCCGGAGATGGTCCGCGAACGCGGGCAGCCGCGTGAGGATGTGCGTGCGGTCGAGGCCGAAGACCTCGCGGTCCAGGCGCAGGATCGCCCGGAGGTCCTCCGCGGTCGCCGGGCGGACGGGGACGTCCGGGGCGGGCGTGGTGAAACTGAACCGCCCGCGCACCATCTCGGCCCGGCTCGTCTCGATGAAGCCCAGCTGCTCGTACAGGGGCTGCCCGTTGGCCGTGGCGTACAGGGTGAGCGGGGTGTCGCCGTTCTCCGCCAGGACGTGCTGCATGAGCCGGCGCCCCACCCCCTGGCGCGCGTACGCCTCGGCGACGAGCACCATGCCGATCGCGGCGAGCCCCGGCCCGTACGAGGTGACCACGCAGCAGGTGACCAGCCCCGTGCCGGACGGGTCGTCGATGCCGTAGCCGGTGCCCGCGGTGAGGAGATGGCCCCACTTGTACTCCTCGCGCAGCCACCCCCTGTTCTCGGAGAGGTCGGCGCAGGCGAGGAGGTCGTCCGCCGTGAGGCGCCGGATGGGGAGCTGAGCGAGAGCGGAGGGAGATGCAGGCATGCCTTTCAGGCTGACCGAAGCAGTGATCTTCCGTCCACCGGTTTACGAGATCCGGCCGATTACCCGAGGAAGCGTTGATTCCCTCCGCTGGGATGCGGACGATGTTTCACGTGAAACCGAGTGAATCCATGGAATCCCGACGCGGCAGACTGCACCTCTTCGACCTCGACGGCACGCTGATCCGAGGTTCGGCCGCCGCCGTGGAGATCTCCCGGCAACTGGGACTCGTGGAGGAGATCGCCGCGCTGGAGGAGGGGTTTCTGCGGGGGCTCACTCCGGCCGAGTTCGCCGTTCAGGCCCGCGAGCTCTGGTCCACGCTCACCCCGGAGCAGGTCGCCGTCGCCTTCGACGATGCGCCGTGGCTGGCGGGCATCCGCGAGGTCTGGGCCGACATCCGGGCCCGGGGTGAACGCTGTGCGGTCATCTCCCTCTCGCCCGACTTCTTCGTCGAGCGTCTGCTCGACTGGGGCGTCGACACGGCACACGGATCGCTCTGGCCCGCCGTTCCCTTCACCGAGTCGATCCATCGGCCCGGCATCCTCGACGCGGCGGCGAAGGTACGGATCGCCCGGGAGCTCTGCACGGAGTACGGCGTGGAGTGGTCCGACTGCGTGGCCTACGGGGACTCGATGTCCGACGCCGAGCTCTTCGCGATCGTGCGGGACACCGTGGCGGTGAACGCGGACCACCATCTCGCCGGGCTTTCCCGCCACAGCTACACCGGCGGAGATCTGCGCGAGGCCTACGACTTGGTCCGAAACAGCGCAGCTTAGCCGGAAACCCGGCCCTATGACCCGAGAACACCGCTTTCCGTCCGAAGCGGTGCTCGGAAGCGTCATGCTGCGGGCACGGAAGCCGGCCAGCGCGAGGCGAGGCACATGATGGATGTTCCGACCACCACGACGGGCGGGACGGAGGCCCGAATACGCGAAGAGGTCTCCGCCCAAGAGGTCTCTCCTGACGGGGTCTCCCCCGACGCGTTCCTGGTCCGCCGCACCCTGGCGGAGATCGCCCCCGTCGCCGACCAGGTGACCTCGTACTTCTACGCCCTGCTCTTCGTCCGGAACCCCGAGCTGCGCGAGATGTTCCCCGCGGCCATGGACACCCAGCGGGACAGGCTCCTGAAGGCCCTCCTGACGGCGGCCGAGCACCTGGACGACGTCCCCGTCCTCACCGCGTATCTGGAGAACCTCGGCAAGGGGCACCGGAAGTACGGCACCAGGGCCGCCCACTACCCGGCCGTCGGCGAGGCCCTCATCGGTGCGCTGGTCCGGTACGCCACGGAGAGCTGGGACGCGAAGACCGAGGCGGCCTGGGTCCGTACGTACACGACGATCTCCCAGATCATGATCGACGCGGCGGCGGAGAACGAGCAGCACGCGCCCGCCTGGTGGCAGGCCGAGGTCGTCTCCCACGATCTCCGCACCCCCGACGTCGCCGTCGTCACTCTCCGGCCCGATCAGCCGTACCCGTTCCTGGCGGGGCAGTACACGACACTGGAGACCCCCTGGTGGCCCCGGACCTGGCGCCACTACTCGTTCGCCTCGGCGCCCCGGCCCGACGGACTGCTCACCCTCCACGTCAAGGCGGTCCCGGCAGGCTGGGTGTCCAACGCCCTGGTCCACAAGGCGCGCCCCGGAGACGTGCTGCGCCTCGGTGCTCCGGCCGGCTCCATGACGGTCGACCACTCCACCGACAGCGGACTGCTCTGTCTGGGCGGCGGCACCGGGATCGCGCCGATCAAGGCCCTGGTCGAGGACGTCGCCGAGCACGGCGACCGGCGGCCGGTCGACGTCTTCTACGGCGCGCGCAGCGGCCACGGCCTCTACGACATCGACACGATGCTGCGCCTCCAGAAGACCTTCCCCTGGCTCTCCGTCCACCCGGTCACGGAGGAGCAGGGGCGCCTCCCGGACGCCGTCTGCCGCTACGGGTCCTGGGAGGAGCGCGACGCCTACCTCTCGGGCCCGCTCGGCATGGTCCGCCGCGGGGTCGACGCCCTGCGCGGAGCGGGGGTGCCGTCGGACCGCATCCGGCACGACTTCCTGGCGGAACTCACCCCCGCGAGCGGCGATCAGCCCAGGTCGGGCGCGTGCATGGCGCGGACCCCCTCGATGTTGCCGTCGAGGTAGTGGCGCAGGGAGAGGGGGACGAGATGGACGGCGGCGATGCCGACCCGGCTGAACGGCACCCGGACGATCTCGTACTCGCCGACGGGTTCGTCGATCTCGGGGCCGTGCCGCAGGGACGGGTCCATGGAGCCGAGCCGGCACACGAAGAAGTGCTGGACCTTCACCCCGGAGACCCCACCGTCGACGATGTGCTCGACGGTGTCGACGAAGCAGGGCACCACGTCGGTGATCTTGGCGCCGAGTTCCTCGTGCACCTCGCGGTGCAGGGCCTCGACGACCGTGGTGTCGGAGGGTTCCACGCCACCACCGGGCGTGAGCCAGTAGGGATCCATCCCCGGCTTGGTGCGTTTGATGAGGACGAGATCGTCCCCGTCGAGCAGGATGGCGCGTGCGGTGCGCTTGATCACGGGCCGTTCGGTCATGGGAAGAAAATGGCCCGTCCGCGGTGTCCTGAAACTCACCAGTCCCCTGCGGACCGCAACAGGGCCTCGTGGGCGCGCGCGATGTGCGACAGCGCGAGCGTGCCGGTCCGCACGACCAGGAAGTACGTCCGCAGCGGGGGCACCGGGGGGTCGAGCAGCGCCACGAGCCGTCCCTGCTCCAAGGCCTCCTCGCACAGATAGCGCGGCAGGACGGCGAGACCGGCGCCGGAGGCCGCGGAGTCCCGTACGGCTCGCAGGTCGGGGGCGACCACGGTCGCGGCGGCCGCCGGCTTGGTCTCGAAGACGGCGGCCCAGTAGCGGGAGACGAACGGCAGCGACTCGTGCACCTCGACCACCGGAAGCTGCTCCAGGACCACCGCCCCCTTGCGGAGCAGCGTTTCGGGGGCGAGCCGGGCCGCCCAGCGCGGGGCCGCGACCAGCACGTGCTCCTCGTCGCAGAGCGGAGTGGCGACGAACAGGCCGCCGCGCGGGCGGGCGGTCGTGAGGGCCAGATCGTGGTGGCCGGCCGCGAGCCCGTCGAGGATCTCCTCCGCGTTGCCCGCGAAGGAGGCCCGTACGGCGAGTCCCTGGCCGACCAGCGGGGTCAGCGCGGGCAGCGCGCGGAGCGCGGTGAACTCCGGGGGACCGGCGACATGGAGGGTACGGACGCCGCTCACCTCGTCGAGGCCGGTCTCGGCGATCTCGACCAGGGCATCCAGATGGGGTGCGGCGCGGTGCGCGAGTTCGTCGCCGATCGTGGTCGGCGTGACCCCACGCGCCTGCCTGAGGAAGAGCGGCCGGCCCAGCTGCCGCTCCAGGGTCCGGATCTGGCTGGTGACGGCGGGCTGGGAGAGTCCCAGGAGCGCGGCGGCGCGGGTGAAGGAGCCGGCCCGGTGCACCGTGACGAACGTGCGCAGCAGGGCCAGATCCATGTCCGCCCCCTCCCGGCCGTGCGGCCGTTCGACTCAGGCGGCCGGCTGACGGCGCCTCAGGACCGTCCAACTATAAATAAGTCGATAGGCCTCTGTCGCTACCGTGATTGGACACTGACGCACAGTCAACTAGCCTTGTACAGGCGGTCTCCGCGTAGGGAACCGAGGGCGCTCCGAGCCACGAGGGGGGAGGCTCGGAGCGCCCCGTTCCTGCCGCCACGACGGCTCAGGCAACGACTCGGCCAACGCTCAGCCGACGACGTAGCCAACGCTCAGCCGACGACTCGGCCGACGCTCAGCCGGCGGCGCCGGCCTCGTCGAGGGCCCGCAGGACGTCGGCGATCAGGTCCTCGGGATCCTCGGCGCCCACCGAGAAACGGATGAAGCCCTCCGCGACCGCGTCCCCGCCCCAGCGCCCCCGCCGCTCCGCCGTGGAGCGCACGCCGCCGAAGCTGGTGGCGTCGTCCACGAGCCGCAGCTCTTCCAGGAACCGCTCGGCCCGCTTCCGGTCCGCCAGCTCGAAGGAGACCACCGGACCGAAGCGCCGCATCTGCCGGGCGGCCACCGCGTGCGAAGGATCGGTGGGCAGCCCCGGGTAGCGCAGCCCGGTCACGTCGTCGCGCTCGGCGAGTACGCGCGCGAGGGACAGGGCGGTGGAGCACTGCCGGTCGATCCGCAGCTGGAGGGTGGCCAGCGAGCGGTGGGCGAGCCAGGCCTCCATGGGGCCGGGGATCGCGCCGACCACCTTGCGCCAGCGCCGCACCTCCGCCGCCCGCAGGGGGTCCCGGCAGCTCACGTGCCCGAGCAGGATGTCGCCGTGCCCGGTCATGCCCTTGGTGTCGCTGGCGACGGAGAAGTCCGCGCCCAGCTCCAGGGGCCGCTGGCCGAGCGGGGTGGCGAGGGTGTTGTCGACGGCCACGAGCACCCCCGCGGCGTGCGCCTCGCGCACCAGGCGCCGGATGTCGCAGACGTCGAGCCCGGGGTTGGACGGACTCTCGATCCACAGCAGCCGGGCGCCTTCGAGGACGGCGAGCTGTCCGTCGCCGCCGGTCGGCGCGGTCCGCACCTCGATGCCGTACGCCCGCAACTGCTCGTGCAGCAGCGGCAGTGCCTGGTAGCCGTCGGTCGGCAGCACCACCGCGTCGCCGGCCTTCAGCTGGGAGAAGAGGACGGCGGAGATCGCGGCCATGCCGGAGGCGAAGACCAGCGTCTCGACGTCCTGCTCCCCCGGTGCCTCCAGCGCGCCGATCGCCCGTTCCAGATGGGTCCAGGTGGGGTTCTCGTCGCGGCCGTACGTGTACGGGCCGGTCGGTTCGCCCGGCAGATGGAAGTGGGCCGCGAACACCGGGCCCGGCAGGGTCGGTTCGTACTTCACGGGCTCGGGAAGCCCGGCCCGTACGGCGAGGGTGCCGTCGCCGAACACGCCGGCCGCCCGCCGGTCGGGGTCGCTTGCCTGGTCGGTCACGCTGTCCGCTCCTCCACTTCCGTACGTACGGCCGCGAGCAGTCCCTCGCTCGCGGCCTCCACCATCTCCAAGCACTCCTCGAAGCTCTCCCGGTCCCCGTAATACGGGTCGGGGACGTCGAGCGCGTCCCCCGCGGCAGGGTCGTAGGAGCGCAGCAGCCGTATCTTCGCCGCTTCCTCCGGGGTGCGGGCGAGCGCCCGGAGCTCCCGGACGTGCCCCTCGTCCAGTGCGATCACCAGGTCGAGGGCGGGGAACCACGAGGCCCGGAACTGGCGGGCGGAGTGCGCGGAGGTGTAGCCGTTCTCCTCCAGGACGGTGACCGTGCGCGGGTCGGCACCGTGGCCCTCGTGCCAGCCGCCGGTCCCCGCGCTGTCGACCTCCACCACTCCGCCGAGGCCTGCCTCCTCCACACGACGGCGGAAGACGTGCTCGGCCATCGGCGAGCGGCAGATGTTGCCCGTGCAGACGAAGCACACGCGATAGGGCACGGTCGCCGGCTCAGTCACCGTCGGGGAGCACGACGTTCAGTGCCCACGAGACGACGGAGATGATCAGGCCGCCGACGATGGCGGTCCAGAAGCCGTCCACGTGGAAGCTGAGGTCGAACAGGTCGGCAAGCCAGGACGTGAGCATCAGCATCAGGGCGTTGACCACCAGGGTGATCAGGCCGAGCGTCAGGATGAAGAGCGGCAGCGTCAGCAGTTTGACGATCGGCTTGACCAAGACGTTCACGAGCCCGAAGACCAGGGCGACGAGAATGAGGGTCAAGGCCTTCTTGCCGGTGTTCTCACCGGTCAGGGAGATGTCCGGTGAGAGCACCCAGACGGCGACTCCCAGGGCGCCCGCGTTCGCGAGCGTCTTGACTACGAAATTCTTCATGTGTCTGATCGTTGCAGACATGATTGGGCCAAGGGCAGGGGCTGACGGGCGATGAAGGCATTCCGGCTGGACGAACTGGAGGCGGAGCGCGCCGCGAACCAGGGCGCCTATCTCCAGTTCCTGCGAGAGCGGAACATGTCGGTGGGCCTGTACGCGCTGGGCGCCGGGGAGCTCGACCCGCAGCAGCCGCACGGCCAGGACGAGGTGTACTTCGTGGTGAGCGGCCGCGCCGCGATCACGGTCGGGGACGAGACGACCCAGGTGGCGCGCGGCAGCGTGGTCTACGTGCCGGCCGGGGTTCCCCACAAGTTCCACCACATCAGCGAGGACCTGCGGGTCCTGGTGGTCTTCTCCCCTCCGGAGAGCTGATCCCCGAGCCGGCGGTGGTGACCCCCTAGGGGGCGGATCAGGGGAGAGCGGGGGGCCGCGGGCCCCCGTGGGCCGCTTTCCGCCCCTAGCCTTGAGGTTGTTCGGCGCGGAGTGCGCGGAACAGATCATCGAGAGAGCGAGGTAGGACCATGGCCGTACAGGAGATTCTCGCGGGGATGCCCTGGTGGGTGAAGTGGGTCGCCATACCCGCTCTCGCCCTGCTGGTCTTCGGCGGACTCATCACCAGCGTCCTGACCATCGTGGTCGGCCTGCTGTTCAAGGTGCTGCTGTTCGTGGCGCTCGTCGCCGGACTGGTCTACGTCGTGCGGAAGTTCAAGGGCTCCGCCGGGTCGCGCGAGGACTGGTAGCACAAGCTGCCCTGAGACAGGGAGACGACGGCGGGCATTAGCCCGGGCGGGGGAACGCGTGGGCTGAATCCGGGCGGGGCCCCAAGGGCTGCCACTAGAGTGGAATCCCTCCGCCGTGTTGGGGACTACAGGCGTAGACCTCCCTACTGACCAGCGGTTTCCCAGGCCCGGCGGGCGCGCGGGGGCGGCCCCCGCGGGCGGATGCCATGCATCCGTCGTCACGCCTGGGGGTGACCTTTGGCCACGGCTACGCGGACTACCGCTGCACCTACCCTGATCGGCTCGGTGCAGCGGGCGCTGAGACTTCTGGAGGCCGTGTCCTCCCATGCGGACGGCGCCCCGGCCAAACAGCTCGCCCGTGAGACGGGCCTTCCGCTGCCCACCACGTACCACCTGCTCCGCACCCTGACCCACGAGGGCTATCTGCGCCGTGAGAAGGGTGTGTTCGTCCTGGGCGACGCCGCCGTCCGACTGGCCGGCGGCGGAGCTGTGCAGAATCGTCGCATCAAGATCGAAGACTCCCTTGCCCGCTGGCGGGACGAGATCGGTGTGCCGGTGTACTTCGCCCTCTATCGCGAGGGAGAGATCGAGCTCGTCGCTGTCGCGGACACCCCCTCTGCCCCCGCAGTGGAGGAGTGGGCAGATTTCCGCGAGACCGGGCACGCGCACGCCATCGGGCAGTGTCTGCTGAGCCAACTCGATCTGAAAGCTCGTCAAGACCACCTCGACCGCCATCCGGTGGAAGCCATCACTCCGTACACGGTGCGTAACCATCGTGTCCTTTTGGAGCGTTTGGGCGGTTTGGGGCGAATGGAGCCCCTGGTAGAGCGTCAGGAATATGCGCTCGGCACGGTCTGTGCCGCCATTCCCGTCACGGCGGGGTCCACGGCGGCCGCGATGGCCATTTCCCTCCCCCTTCACCAGGAAGAACGGTTGCTCCCAGCAGTCGAGCGGCTACGTACGGAGATCGGGAGGCTCTTCAGTTCGCTCGCGTTCTCTATCAGTATCTGAAAAATCACTCCTTGTGATCTGCTAGCGCTTACAGCACGATTGCGTCAAGAGGGCCACGGGGGATCATTCCTGGCCGTTTCGGTCACAGCTTTCAGCAGCTGTGTTTACACAACTGCTTCATCTACTGCGGGGTACATGATGCGAGAGTCGGTTCAGGCCGAGGTCCTGATGAGCTTCCTCGTCTCCGAGGAGCTCTGCTTCAAGATCCCAGTCGAGCTGCGATACGAGACCCGGGATCCTTACGCGGTGCGGATGACCTTCCACCTCCCCGGGGACGCGCCCGTGACCTGGGCGTTCGGCAGGGAGTTGCTGCTCGACGGGATCAACAGGCCGAGCGGGGACGGGGACGTACACATCGCTCCCACGGACCCCGAGGGCCTTTCGGATGTCTCCATCCGGCTCCAGGTGGGCGGCGACCGCGCCCTGTTCCGGGCCAGCGCGCCGCCGCTGGTCGCGTTCCTCGACCGCACGGACAAGCTGGTTCCGCTTGGTCAGGAACGGACACTCGGTGACTTCGAGGACAACCTGGAGGCGGCACTCGGCCGGATTCTGGCAGAGGAGAACGCCGGCTGATTCGGGGCCGGTACGCCGCCCGGAGCCCCTACTTCGCGCGGCGGCGCCGACCGCCCCGTACCGCCGCCGCCCGGGGCTTCCCGGCGACGTCGGAGCCCGGCCGGTCGGCGGAGACCACGAGCGCCGCGAGGGCCGTGGTGACCGGCACGGAGGCGACCAGACCGATCGAACCGACCAGCGTTCGGACGATCTCCACCGCGACCAGCTCGCTGTTGGCCACCGTGCCCATGCTGCTCTGCGCGATCGAGAAGAGCAGCAGCAGCGGCAGGGCGGCGCCCGCGTAGGCGAGGACCAGGGTGTTCACGACCGAGGCGATGTGGTCGCGGCCGATCCGGATCGCGGCCCGGTACAGCGCGCGCGGCCCCATGCCCGGATCGGCCTGGTGCAGCTCCCAGACCGCCGAGGTCTGGGTGACGGTCACGTCGTCCAGCACGCCGAGCGAACCGATGATGATGCCGGCGAGCAACAGGCCGGACATGTCGATCTCCGGGAACAGGCCGTGGATCAGGCCGGTGTTGTCGTCGGTGTTGCCGCTGAGTGAGGCCCAGCCGATGAAGACCGAGCCGAGCAGACCGATCAGCAGCAGCGAAATCAGCGTGCCGAGCACCGCGACCGAGGTGCGGGCCGAGAGCCCGTGGCACATGTAGAGCGCGATCAGCATGATCGCGCTCGACCCGACCACCGCCACGACCAGCGGATTCGAGCCCTGCAGGATCGCCGGCAGGATGAAGAGCGTCAGCACCAGGAAGCTCGCGGCGAGCGCGATGAGCGCCATCACGCCCTTCATCCGGCCGACGACCACCACCACGATCGCGAAGATCCCGGCGAGCACCGCCATCGGGAGCTTCCGGTTCACGTCCGTCACCGAGTACTGCAGATCGCGCGGGGCGTCGGGGGCGTACGCCACCACCACGCCCTGCCCCTCGTGCAGTTGGCGCGGCGCGTCGGGCTGCACGATCTCGGTGAACGTACGCCCCTTCTCCTGCCCGCTGGTGACCTCGATCGTCGCCTTCTCGCACTGCCCCTGCTGGGCGTTGACCGCCTCGCGCCCCTCGGGCGTGGAGGTGTCCCCGGTCGGCGGGACCTGGGCGGCGTTCACGTCCTTGCAGTCGACCTGCTCGACGGAGACGACCGTGCCCTGCTCCGTCTGCCGGTCGAAGCCGACTCCGGTGCGCTCGTGCGCCGGCGTACCACCGGGCCACAGGACCACGAGCCCGACCACCACGGCGGTGGCGAAGGGGATCAGGATCGCGGCGATGACCTTGCGCAGATGCCGGGAGACGGGGGCGGCGGGGCCGTGGCTGTGGCTGTGGCCATGGCTCGGTTCGTGGCCGTGACCGGGTTCGTGGCCGTGTCCGTGGCCGTGCGGCTCGGGGGTCTGCTGGGGGGAAGTCACCGACCGATCATCGCAAGAACGGTGGGGGGCCCACTGTTCAGCACGCCAGGGATGACGCTAGCGTGGTGACACCTTTGCACACGCGGGAGCTCGGAGCACCGGGCTGAGAGGGCGCTGATCACCGTACGCACGTACGGGAGGAGGCTGCGCCGACCGCCGAACCTGTTACCGGGTAATGCCGGCGTAGGGAGATCGGTCTCATGACCATTCAGGATGCACGCACGCCTGCCTCCGACCAGGAGGGCCAGGACGGCCAGGACGGCCTGCCGACCCCGGGCGAGCGCACGCCCGGCTGGCACAAGGGGTACATCGAGGGTTCGCGCCCCGACCTCCGGGTCCCGGTCCGTCAGGTGCACCTCACCAACGGCAAGGACGTGACGCTGTACGACACGTCCGGTCCGTACACCGACCCCACCATCGACACCGATGTGCGGCGTGGCCTGGCGCCGTTGCGCGAGAACTGGATCATCGCGCGCGGCGACACCGAGGAGTACGCGGGCCGCCCCGTCCGTCCCGAGGACGACGGCATCAAGCACACCTCGCCGCGCGGCGGCGGGCTCAAGAACCTCGACGCCGTCTTCCCCGGCCGCCCGCGCCTCCCGCGCCGGGGCCGCGACGGCCAGGCGGTGACGCAGCTCGCGTACGCCCGCCGCGGGGAGATCACCCCGGAGATGGAGTACGTCGCGATCCGCGAGAACGTCTCCCCCGAGGTCGTGCGCGAGGAGATCGCCGCGGGCCGCGCCGTTCTCCCGGCGAACGTCAACCACCCGGAGATCGAGCCGATGATCATCGGCAAGCGGTTCCTGGTGAAGGTCAACGCCAACATCGGCAACTCCGCCGTCACCTCCTCCATCGAGGAGGAGGTGGAGAAGATGACGTGGGCGACCAAGTGGGGCGCCGACACGGTCATGGACCTGTCCACCGGCCGCAACATCCACACCACCCGCGAGTGGGTGCTGCGCAACTCCCCCGTGCCGATCGGCACCGTGCCGCTCTACCAGGCGCTGGAGAAGGTCGACGGCAGGGCCGAGGACCTGACCTGGGAGATCTACAAGGACACGGTCATCGAGCAGGCCGAACAGGGCGTCGACTACATGACGGTGCACGCCGGCGTGCTCCTGCCGTACGTGCCGCTCACCGCGCGCCGCAAGACCGGCATCGTCTCGCGCGGCGGCTCGATCATGGCCGCCTGGTGTCTCGCGCACCACAAGGAGAACTTCCTCTACACGAACTTCGAGGAGCTCTGCGAGATCCTCGCGGCGTACGACGTCACGTACTCGCTCGGCGACGGTCTGCGCCCCGGCTCGATCGCGGACGCCAACGACGAGGCGCAGTTCGCGGAGCTGCGCACGCTCGGCGAGCTGAACACGATCGCCAAGCGCCACAACGTGCAGACGATGATCGAGGGCCCGGGCCACGTCCCGATGCACAAGATCAAGGAGAACATCGACCTCCAGCAGGAGATCTGCGAGGAGGCGCCGTTCTACACGCTCGGCCCGCTGACCACGGACGTGGCGCCCGCCTACGACCACATCACCTCGGGCATCGGCGCGGCGATGATCGCCTGGTGGGGCACGGCGATGCTCTGCTACGTCACGCCCAAGGAGCACCTGGGCCTGCCGAACAAGGACGACGTGAAGACGGGCGTCATCACGTACAAGATCTCGGCCCACGCGGCGGACCTCGCCAAGGGGCACCCGGGCGCCCAGGAGTGGGACGACGCGCTCTCGGACGCGCGGTTCGAGTTCCGCTGGGAGGACCAGTTCAACCTGGCGCTCGACCCGGTCACCGCGCGCGAGTTCCACGACGAGACGCTGCCCGCGGAGCCGGCGAAGACCGCGCACTTCTGCTCGATGTGCGGTCCGAAGTTCTGCTCGATGAAGATCTCCCAGGACATCCGGCGTGAGCACGGCGGCACGCAGCAGGAGATCGAGGCCGGCATGGCAGAGAAGTCGAAGGAGTTCGCGGAGAGCGGGAACCGCGTCTACCTGCCGCTGGCGGACTGACCGCGGAGGGCTCCGGCGCCGGCCGTCGCGCCGGCTTCTGAGCAGGCACCGGCCCGCGACCCACGGGGGAGTCGCGGGCCGTTGCCGTTGTCAGGGAGTGAGGTCGTCGTCCCGGTGGGCGGCGGCGAGGGCGTCGCGGAGGAAGGGCACGACGCCGCGTTCGAGCAGGGCGAGGCGCCAGGCCTCACGGGCGCGGGACAGTTCGTCGTCCGCCGCGGTGGCGGGCGCGCCGGCCGTGACCGTCGCGGTCGGGCTGTTGCGCAGGGCGGTCCGGAGGAGACCGGCGGCCGCGCAGAGCAGGCCGGCGGCGGCGACCGCGCCGAAGACCAGGCCGGCCGTCAGCAGCGTCGCGCCGAACACCACGGTGGGCGCGATCGCGTGCAGCAACGCGCCGACCAGCAGGAAGATGAAGGCGGCCGACCCGGCGAGGACGGGCACCATGACGGTGACGATCGCGACGATCCCCGCGCCGGAGCCGTCCTGCGGGGCGGGTACGCGGGTGGTGACCGCGACGCGGCTCTGCTCACGGACCTTGACGAAGTGGTCGTACTCGCTCGACGCCGCGGTGGTGATCAGCGCTGTCGCGTTCAGGGCCATGGAGCGCAGTTGCCCGGCCGTGAGGCGAGTGCCGACTCCGGCGAGATCCGGACGTGCGTGGGCGGTGCTCAGTGCGTCGTCGAGGACCCGCTCGTACTCGGCGCGATCCTCGGTCAGCAGGTACGGAGCCACGTTCATGTGCATCCCCCGATGCTCCGCAGGCCCGGATCAGCCGTGGAGAACGGCCGGTCGGACGGAAACGGAGGAGAGCCTGCTACGGATGGTCCGATGGTATTGCGGTGACGCCACGGGCTGACAGGGTGTTTCCGGAAATCGACTTCCCCGGATGCGCAGGGTTATGCGTCAGCTGTTCAGGGGGAGTTGGACGACCAGCAGCTTTCCGGCCATGGTCACGCCACCGTCCATGGCGATCGCGAGACCGTCCGCGTACACGTGCGGTCCGTCGACGATCGGTCCTCCGCTGCCCTCGCTCTCCTCCGTGCCGACCTGGCCGAGGAGGTACGGAATGGGGCTGTGGCCGTGGACGATCCGGCCGCCGCCGTAGGTGGAGAGGAGCTCCTGGACGGCCTGCGGTCCTGACTCGTCGCGGAACGCGAAGCGCTTCGTGAACTTCCGGAACACGTCCCAGACCTCGTCGGCGTCGCTCCGGTTGAGGATCTCGTGGACCGTCTCGTTGACGTCCTCGATGGTCTCGCCGTATTCGAGGTACGCGGTGGTGTCGGAGTGCAGGAGGAGGTGGTCGTCCTCCAGGACCACGGCGTCGAGCCGGGACATCCACTGGAGGTGCACGTCCTGGAGCCGGTCCATGTCGTGCTTCTGGCCGCCGTTGAGCAGCCAGGCGGCCTGGAAGGTGGCCGTGCCCGCACCCGACTGGACCGGGGTGTCGCCGAAGCGCTTGGCGCCGATCAGCAGCAGCTCGTGGTTGCCCATGAGGGCCTTGCAGTAGCCGCCGGCGGCGGCGGCCTCCGCGGAGAGCCGCATGACGAGGTCGATGACGCCGATGCCGTCGGGACCGCGGTCGGTGAAGTCGCCGAGGAACCACAGGCGGGCGTTGCCCGCGGCCCAGCCGCCGTTCTCGTCGACGAGGCCCTGGGCGCGCAGGGCGCCGACGAGTTCGTCGAGGTAGCCGTGGACGTCACCGACGACGTAGAGCGGGCCGGGGCCGTCGCCGGTCGTGGCCGCGGGGTCGGGCGCGGGGGCGGCGTCGGGGGTGACCCGGACCTGGACGGTGTCGCCGCGGTTGATGACGGGGAGGTCGCGCTCGGTCGGGGTGTAGCCCTCGGGCAGGTCGCCTTCGGGGAAGGCGCTGCCGGGATGGCCGGTGGCGACCGAGACGATGGAGGAACCGGTCGTACGGGTCGTGTTGCCCGTCGCAGCGGGCGCAGCGGGCGCACCGGTGGTACCGGTCGTGTCGGTGTACGCGGGGGCGATGCGGCGGCCCAGAAGCAGGGTCGGGTCGGCGGGTGCGGGCGCGGGTGCGGGCGCGGTGGTCGGCATGGGCGGGACGGCCGGCGCCTCGACGGGTGCCGCGACGGCGGTCCCGGCAGGGGTCCCGGCAGCGGTCCCGACGGTGCTCTCGACCGACGCCTCGACCGGCGGAAGGTGCTCGGCGGTCTGCGGAAGGTGCTCGGCGGCCGGCGTCGGCGCGGGCGTCGGCAGCGGATCCGCGGACGTCGGCTCGGCGGCGTGGCCCTGTACGGGCACCCGGGCGTACGGCGGTACGCGGAAGTCGCGCAATGTCGCCGTGCGCACCACGGGCTCCTGCCCGGCCCCCTGAGTCATGGACCCCTCCACCACCGTCGCGATGCCCTGCACATCGTGGACCGGCCTGGTCGGGGTGGCCCACGATGTCGTCCGCCCATCATAGGAATGAGCGTCCTCCTGTGTGACGCACCAGGGGTGGTGAATCCGGGTCCACTCCGGGTTCACCGGTTGTTTCGCCCGAATTGAGAAGGTCCAGTCCAGGGTTGAGGCCGGTATGCGGCTCGGTTTCGCCGCCCCTGCCCACGGGCAGGGGCGGGGGCGGCGTGTTCGGTGAGCCTCGGTCAGTCCTTCGCGGGTGAGCGCGGCGGGCTGACCGTGGTGCGCGGCGAGCGCCGCTGCGAGGACGTGCGGACGATGAGTTCGGTCGGTATCACCTGCTCGACCGGACCGTCCGTATCGATCCCCTCGATGGCGTCGATGAGGAGCTGGACGACGGCCGTGCCGATCCTGCGTGGCTTGAGCGAGAGCGTCGTGATGGGCGGTTCGGTCGTGGCGTAGACGGTGGACTCGCTGCAGCAGACCAGCAGCAGGTCCTCCGGGACGCGCAGCCCGTAGCGGCGCGCAGCCGCGAGGAGATCGGTTCCGTTGGGGTCGAAGAGGCCGTACACGGCGTCGGGTCGGTCCGGGCGGGCGAGCAGCCGGTCGGCCGCGACGGCGCCCGCGCACGGATCGTGCGCCGGATAGGCCTCGTAGACGGGGTCCTGGCCGACCCGCTCGCACCAGTTGAGGTACGCGGTGGTCGACAGGCGGGTGTACGTGTCGGTAGTGGTTCCGGTGAGGAGGCCGATGCGGCGGGCGCCGGCGTCGGCGAGGTGGTCGAGCAGATCGAGGACGGCGGCTTCGTGGTCGTTGTCGACCCAGGCGGTGACCGGAAGGGTGCCGGCGGGGCGTCCGTCGGAGACGACGGGGAGGCCTTGCCGGACCAGTTCGGTGACGACCGGGTCGTGGTCGGAGGGATCGATGACGACGGTGCCGTCGAGGGCGACGTTCGACCAGACGTCATGGCGGGAGGTGGCGGGGAGGATGACCAGGGCGTAGCCCCGGGCGAGTGCGGCCGATGTGGCTGCTCTGGCCATCTCCGCGAAATATGCGAATTCGGTGAAGGTGAAAGGTTCATCCCCGTACGTGGTCACGGTCAGGCCGATGAGTCCCGACTTACCCGTACGAAGCGTGCGGGCCGCCGCGGATGGGCGGTAGCCCAGCCGGTCGGCGACCTCGCGGACGTGGCGGCGGGTGGCGTCCGGGAGTCGGCCCTTGCCGTTGAGCGCGTCGGAGACAGTCGTGATCGAGACCCCGGCGGCGGCGGCCACGTCCCGGATGCCTGCCCGGCCCTGCCGGCTTCCCCGGGTCTGTGCCCGGCTCACCTGGTGCTTCCCTGCTGCTGTCATGGCGAGCCGATAGTAGGGCGATGAGGGGCGGTCGGGACGGTCGCATATGCAGGCATTGACAGGCACGTTTCTGCATGATCAAAAGTGGTCAATGGGCAAGGAATCCAAGGCAGTTAAGGGCTTCTCCATGCGACCTAGGCTTGCCGAACGGCATAGGCCTGGCGAAGGGGCGAGGTCTCGAAGAGGTCTCAACTCACCTCTACGGGGGATGCGCGCCACGGCGCCCGCCACCGGCGCGCGCCACCCAGGCACGCGCTCCCCCTCCCCGGGGGGCGGTATCCACAGCGTGTCCCTCCTGTTGTCCACAGGCCATTCGCAGCGGAGGCGAATCCTCATAAGGTGAGGAGTATTGGCGGTACGGACGGTCGAGGAGGCCACACTGTGAGCGAGACCAGCGGGACGAGCACCGGCAGCCCCAAGCTGCGCGCCGAGCTGGACGGCGTCCCCACCTACAAGCCGGGCAAGCCGGCCGCCACGGGCGGGCCCGTGGCCTTCAAGCTGTCGTCCAACGAGAACCCCTACCCGCCACTGCCCGGGGTCATGGAGAGCACGCTGGCGGCCGCCGCGAACTTCAACCGCTACCCGGACATGGCCTGCACCGGCCTGACGCAGGAGCTCGCCGACCGCTTCGGCGTGCCCGTCTCGCACATCGCGACGGGCACGGGCTCGGTCGGGGTCGCGCAGTCGCTGCTCCAGGCCACCTCGGGCCCGGGCGACGAGGTGATCTACGCCTGGCGCTCCTTCGAGGCGTACCCGATCATCACGCAGATCAGCGGGGCCACCTCGGTGCAGGTGCCGCTGACCGACGGCGAGGTGCACGACCTCGACGCGATGGCCGCGGCGATCACCGACCGGACCCGGCTGATTTTCGTCTGCAACCCCAACAACCCCACGGGTACCGCGGTCCGCCGGGCCGAGCTGGAGCGCTTCCTGGACCGGGTGCCCTCCGACGTCCTGGTCGTGATCGACGAGGCGTACAAGGAGTTCGTCCGCGACACCGACATCCCGGACGGCATCGAGCTCTACCGCGACCGGCCGAACGTCGCCGTGCTGCGTACGTTCTCCAAGGCGTACGGCCTGGCGGGGCTGCGGGTCGGCTTCGCGATCGCTCACGAGCCGGTGGCGGCGGCGCTGCGCAAGACGGCGGTCCCGTTCGGGGTGAGCCAGCTGGCGCAGGACGCGGCGGTGGCCTCGCTGCGGGCCGAGGACGAACTGCTCGGCCGGGTCGGCTCGTTGGTGGCCGAGCGCGAGCGGGTCCATGCGGGGCTCGTGGCCCAGGGCTGGACCGTGGCGGACACCCAGGCGAACTTCGTCTGGCTGCGGCTCGGCGAGCGGACGCTGGACTTCGCGGCGGAGTGCGAGCGGCACGGCGTGATGGTGCGGCCGTTCGCGGGCGAGGGCGTGCGCGTCACGATCGGTGAGACCGAGGCGAACGACCTGTTCCTGAAGGCGGCGGAGGGCTTTCGCAAGGAGGGTTAGGACACGAGCTCCACGCGGATCGGGTCGCCGTCCCGGACGGTGGCCAGGATCCGCGGGTCGCCGTCCAGCGCGCCCAGGAGGTTGCAGGGGCTCGCGAGCCGGCACTCGTCCCCCCGGGAGATCGGGGTCGGTCCGTAGGGGAGAGCGAGCGCGTCGCCGTCCGTCCAGAAGGCCACCGTGCCCGGTTCGACGACCTGACGGGCGTCGTCCTCGACGGGGACGGAGACCGGAGTGTCGAAGTAGACCTCCTCGCCCCAGGTCCGGGCGGTGGAGGAGATCGGGAGAGCCCCCGCGAGCGCCGTGCTCGTGGGGGTTTCCTCAAGGGTGGCCGTGGTGTGTCCGGCCGGCCAGATGATGCGTATCCGAAGGGTCATGCCCGGATTCAACAATATGTTGAAGGTCCTGGGAAGAGGTGACCTTCGGTAGAGGGACCCCCGACTGAAGGTACGGATTTCGTATGAGCCATAATGCTTGTGAATGTGAACGCGTTCACAAGCGTGTCCTGGTTCATCCCGTAATTAGTGGGATTAACGGGGCAAACTGCCGATGTGACCACGGCGAGTAAGGAGAAAACGACGTGGACCTCGCTCTTGCGCCAGAGACTCTGGCGCGCTGGCAGTTCGGCATCACCACCGTCTACCACTTCCTCTTCGTCCCCCTGACGATCTCCCTCGCCGCCCTCACCGCCGGTCTCCAGACCGCCTGGGTGCGCACCGAGAAGGAGAAGTACCTCAGGGCGACGAAGTTCTGGGGCAAGCTCTTCCTGATCAACATCGCCATGGGTGTCGTCACCGGCATCGTGCAGGAGTTCCAGTTCGGCATGAACTGGTCCGACTACTCCCGCTTCGTCGGCGACATCTTCGGGGCCCCGCTCGCCTTCGAGGCGCTCATCGCCTTCTTCTTCGAGTCCACGTTCATCGGCCTGTGGATCTTCGGCTGGGACAAGCTCCCGAAGCGGATCCACCTCGCCTGCATGTGGATGGTGTCGATCGGCACCATCCTCTCCGCCTACTTCATCCTCGCGGCGAACTCCTGGATGCAGCACCCCGTCGGGTACCGCATCAACGAGGAGCGCGGCCGGGCGGAGCTCACCGACTTCTGGCAGGTGCTCACCCAGAACACCGCCCTCACCCAGTTCTTCCACACCATGACGGCGGCCTTCCTGGTCGGCGGCGCGTTCATGGTCGGCATCTCCGCCTTCCACCTCGCGCGGAAGAAGCACATCCCGGTGATGCGGACCTCGCTGCGGCTCGGCCTGATCACCCTGATCATCGCCGGCCTCGGCACCGCCATCAGCGGTGACCTGCTCGGCAAGGTCATGTTTAAGCAGCAGCCGATGAAGATGGCCGCCGCCGAAGCGCTCTGGGACGGCGAGGCGCCCGCACCCTTCTCGATCTTCGCCTACGGCGATGTCGACAAGGGCCACAACACCGTCGCCATAGAGATCCCGGGACTCCTGTCCTTCCTCGCGAACGACGACTTCAGCTCGTACGTCCCGGGAATCAACGACGTCAACAAGGCCGAGCAGGAGAAGTACGGCCCCGGCGACTACCGGCCCAACATCCCCGTCGCCTACTGGGGATTCCGCTGGATGATCGGCTTCGGCATGGCCTCGCTGGGCATCGGGATGCTCGGCCTCTGGCTGACCCGCAAGAAGTTCATGCTGGCACCGGGGATGCGGACCGGTGAGGACGAAGTGCCGAATCTGGTCCTGTTCAAGCGGAAGGCGCTCAGCCCACGCTTCGCCCACTGGTACTGGATCGTCGCCCTCTGGACCATGGGCTTCCCGCTCATCGCCAACTCCTGGGGCTGGATCTTCACCGAGATGGGCCGTCAGCCCTGGGTCGTCTACGGCGTGCTGCGCACCCGGGACGCGGTCTCCCCGGGTGTCTCCCAGGGCGAGGTGCTCACCTCGATGATCATCTTCACCACCCTCTACGCCGTCCTCGCCGTGATCGAGGTCAAGCTCCTCGTCAAGTACGTCAAGGCGGGACCGCCGGAGCTCACCGAGGACGACCTCAACCCGCCCACCAAGATCGGCGGGGACTCCCGTGACCCCGACCGGCCCATGGCCTTCTCGTACTGAGGCTCAGGAGAACGAGGCATGGAACTCCACGACGTCTGGTTCGTACTCATCGCCGTCCTCTGGATCGGCTACTTCTTCCTCGAAGGCTTCGACTTCGGGATCGGCATCCTGACCAAGCTGCTCGCCCGCGACCGGGTCGAGAAGCGGGTCCTCATCAACACGATCGGTCCCGTCTGGGACGGCAACGAGGTGTGGCTGCTGACCGCCGGCGGCGCGACCTTCGCCGCCTTCCCCGAGTGGTACGCGACGCTCTTCTCCGGCTTCTACCTGCCGCTGCTGATCATCCTGGTCTGCCTGATCGTCCGGGGTGTCGCCTTCGAGTACCGGGCGAAGCGGCCCGAGGAGAACTGGCAGCGCAACTGGGAGCAGGCCATCTTCTGGACCTCCCTGATCCCCGCGTTCCTCTGGGGCGTGGCCTTCGGCAACATCGTCCGGGGCGTGAAGATCGACGGAGAGATGGAGTACGTCGGCACCTTCTGGGACCTCCTCAACCCGTACGCGCTCCTCGGCGGTCTGGTCACGCTCACCCTCTTCACCTTCCACGGCGCGGTCTTCGCCTCGCTCAAGACGGACGGTGACATCCGGGTGCGCGCCCGGGCGCTCGCGCTCAAGCTGGGCCTGATCACGGCCGTGCTCGCACTCGCCTTCCTGATCTGGACCCAGGTCGACACGGGCGACAGCTGGAGCCTCGCGGCGATGCTGGTCGCCGTCGTGGCCCTGGTCGGCGCGATCGGCGCCATCAAGATGGGGCGCGAGGGCTGGTCGTTCGCGCTCTCGGGCATCACGATCGCCGCCGCGGTGGCGATGCTCTTCCTCGCGCTCTTCCCGGACGTCATGCCGTCTTCGCTCAACCCCGAGTGGAGCCTTACCGTGACGAACGCGTCGTCGAGCCCGTACACGCTCAAGATCATGACCTGGTGCGCGGCGATCGCGACCCCGTTGGTGCTGCTCTACCAGAGCTGGACCTACTGGGTGTTCCGCAAGCGCATCGGTACGCAGCACATCGCCGACGCTCACCAGCCGACTGACGCACGAGCTCACTAGAGGGGCATGTTTCACGTGAAACCGATCGATCCGCGTCTGCTCCGGTACGCCCGGGCCACCCGTTTCTTCCTTGCCGCGGTGGTCGTGCTCGGTCTGGCCGGGGCGGCGCTGGTCATCGCCCAGGCGATGTTCATCGCCGAGATCGTGGTGGGGGCCTTCCAGAAGGGCCTGGCGGTTTCCGATCTGACCACCCCGCTGGTGCTGCTCGCGGGAGTCGCGGTGGCGCGCGGCGTCGTCTCCTGGCTGACCGAGCTCGCCGCCCACCGGGCGAGCGCGGCGGTCAAGTCCGAACTCCGCGGCCGGCTCCTCGCCCGGGCGGCCTCGCTCGGACCCGGGTGGCTGAGCGGCCAGAAGGCCGGCTCGCTGATCGCGATCGCGACGCGTGGCGTCGACGCGCTCGACGACTACTTCGCCCGCTATCTGCCGCAGCTCGGCCTCGCGGTCGTCGTGCCGGTGGCGGTCCTTGCCCGGATCGTCACCGAGGACTGGGTCTCGGCGGCGATCATCGTCGTCACCCTGCCGCTCATTCCGATCTTCATGATCCTCATCGGCTGGTACACCCAGGCGCGGATGGACCGGCAGTGGAAGCTGCTCTCCCGGCTCTCCGGTCACTTCCTGGACGTCGTGGCGGGCCTGCCCACCCTCAAGATCTTCGGCCGGGCGAAGGCTCAGGCCGAGTCGATCCGCGCGATCACCTCGGAGTACCGCCAGGCGACGATGCGCACCCTGCGGATCGCCTTCCTCTCCTCCTTCGCCCTGGAACTCCTCGCGACCCTGTCGGTCGCGCTCGTCGCCGTGACCATCGGCATGCGGCTCGTCCACGGCGAGCTCGACCTGTACACCGGGCTCGTCATCCTGATCCTGGCGCCCGAGGCCTACCTCCCGTTGCGGCAGGTGGGCGCGCAGTACCACGCGGCGGCCGAGGGGCTCGCGGCGGCGGAGGAGATCTTCGAGGTCCTGGAGCAGCCGGTACGCGAGGCCGGTACGGGCGCGGTTCCGGACTCCGTACGGCTGGAGCTCGACCGGGTGACCGTACGGCACGCGGGGCGCGCCGAACCGGCGCTCGACGCGGCGACGCTGACGGTCGAGCCCGGCGAGACGGTGGCCCTGGTCGGGCCGAGCGGCGTCGGGAAGTCGACGCTCCTCGACGTGGTGCTCGGCTTCGCGGCGCCGGAGGAGGGCGGGTCCGTCCGGGTCGGCGGCGAGGACCTCGCGACGCTCGACCCGGAGGCGTGGCGGTCGCGGATCGCCTGGGTGCCCCAGCGCCCCTACCTCTTCGCGGGGACGATCGCCGAGAACGTACGGCTGGCCCGCCCGGACGCCTCCGACGAGGCGGTACGGGAAGCGCTGCGGGACGCCGGGGCGGACGGGTTCGTCACGGGGCTCCCGGAAGGGCTCGACACCCCGCTCGGCGAGGACGGTGCCGGCCTTTCGGCGGGCCAGCGGCAGCGCCTGGCGCTCGCCCGGGCGTTCCTGGCGGACCGGCCGCTGCTGCTGCTCGACGAGCCGACAGCCGCGCTGGACGGCGAGACGGAGGCGGGAGTCGTCGACGCGGTCCGGCGTCTCGCGGCGGGACGGACCGTGCTGTTGGTCGTCCACCGGCCGGCGCTGCTCGCGGTCGCGGACCGGGTGGTGACGCTGGTACCGGCGGCCGTGGACGCCGACTCGGCCGGGGTGGATTCGCCGCAGCCGACTGCGGAGTCGACCTTGGAGCCGGTGTCGCAGCCGGCTTCGGAGCCGGACGCGTCGGAAGCGGTCAGGGCGGGCGGCCGCCGGGCGGAAGTCGGAGCGGACTCGGGGAGGGACCCGGGGACGGACCCGGGCGTTCGCTCCGGTGCGGACGGGGCCGTCGGCGCCGGAGCCGGAGCCAGCTCCGGGCGGTCGGTGCTCGGGCGGGTTCGGGGCATGGCCGGTGAGCTCAAGGGGCGCATGGCGCTCGCGCTGCTGCTCGGCAGCCTGGCCCTCGGCTCCGCCGTCGGGCTCATGGCCGTGTCCGGCTGGCTCATCTCCCGGGCCTCCGAACAACCGCCCGTGCTCTACCTGATGATGGCCGTCACCGCCACGCGCGCCTTCGGCATCGGCCGGGCCGTCTTCCGGTACGCCGAGCGGCTCGTCTCGCACGACGCCGTGCTCCGGATGCTCGCCGAGCTCCGGGTCTCCGTCTTCCGCCGACTGGAGCGGATCGCCCCGGCCGGGCTGCGCCGCACCCGCCGCGGAGACCTCCTCTCCCGGCTCGTCCAGGACGTCGACGCACTCCAGGACTACTGGCTGCGCTGGCTGCTCCCGGTGGGCGCCGCGCTCGTCGTGGGCGTCGCCTCCGCCGGGTTCACCGCCTGGATGCTGCCCGAGGCCGGGGCCGTCCTCGCCGTGGGCCTGCTGGTCGCGGGCATCGCCGTCCCGGCGATCGGCGGGGCCTTCGCCCGCCGGGCCGAGCGCCGGCTCTCCCCCGCGCGCGGCACCCTGGCGACCGCCGTCGCCGACCTGCTCCGCGGCTGCGCCGAGCTGACGGTCGCGGGCGCACTGCCCGGCCGGGTCGAGCGGACCCGTACGGCCGACCGGCACCTCACCTCCATCGCCTCCCGGCAGGCCGCGGCCACCGCGCTCGGCGCCGGTCTCTCCGCGCTGGTCTGCGGCCTGACCGTCGCGGCCGCCGCGTTCGTCGGCGTCCAGGGGGTGCGGGACGGGCGACTCGACGGGGTGGCCCTCGCCGTGGTCGTCCTGACGCCGCTCGCCGCCTTCGAGGCCGTCACCGGCCTGCCGCTCGCCGTCCAGTACCGGCAGCGCGTCCGGCACAGCGCCGAGCGGGTCTTCGAGGTGCTCGACGCACCCGTCCCCGTCCACGAGCCGGCCACGCCCGAGACTCCCCCGGCGAGCCCGTTCCCGCTGGAGCTGACCGGGCTCTCCGCCCGGCACGCCGGGCAGGACCGGGTGGCGCTCGCCGACTTCGGGCTCACCCTGGAGGCCGGGCGCCGGGTCGCCGTCGTCGGCGCCTCAGGCTCCGGGAAGACCACCCTCGCCCAGGTGCTGCTGCGGTTCCTGGACGTGGAGAACGGCATGTACCGGATCGGCGGCGTGCCCGCCTGGGAGCTCGACGGCGACGCGGTCCGGCGGTTCGTCGGCCTCTGCGCCCAGGACGCCCACATCTTCGACAGCTCCGTCCGGGAGAACCTGCGGCTCGCGAAGGTCGGGGCCGACGACGAGGAGCTGCGCGACGCGCTCCGCCGGGCCCGGCTGCTCGACTGGGTGGACGGGCTCCCGGCCGGGCTCGACACCCTCGTGGGCGAGCACGGCTCCCGGCTCTCCGGCGGCCAGCGGCAGCGCCTCGCGCTCGCCCGCGCCCTGCTGGCCGACTTCCCCGTCCTCGTCCTCGACGAGCCGGCCGAGCACCTCGACCTGGCCACCGCCGACGCGCTCACCGACGACCTGCTCCGGGCCACGGAGGGCCGCACCACCGTCCTCATCACCCACCGGCTGCACGGGCTCGACGCCGTCGACGAGGTGGTGGTCCTGGACGAGGGCCGAACCGTCCAGCGCGGTCCGTACGCCGAGCTGGCGGAGACGGAGGGCCCGCTGCGCCGGATGCTGGAGCAGGAGCGGGAGACCGATCTGCTCGTCATCGGCACCGGTCCGACTTTTCTCGCCAAATAGGACTAACTAGGCTCAGGGCCATGACCGCCGCCGCGTCCGACGCCTCGGACCCCCTGGAAGCCGCCACTCAGGCCACGCGCAGCCTCCAGGGGCTGTCCACGGAGCTCACCGCCCGCGTACCGCAGCTCCTGGAGGCGATGCGCTCGGTCGGGACGGGGCTCGAACTCCACTCGACCCTCGACCGGATCTGCGAGACCGCTGCCGAACTCGCCGACGCCCGCTACGCGGCGATCGGGGTCGTCGACGACGAGGGCGAAGGACTGTCCGACTTCGTCACCTTCGGCGTCGGCGAGGACGTGGCCCGCCGGATCGGGCGCCTCCCCGACGGCCATGCCGGGCTGCTCGGCGCGCTGATCCGCGATCCGCAGACCATTCGCCTCGCCGACCTGTCCGCCGATCCGCGCGCGGCCGGTTTCCCGCCCGGGCATCCGCCGATGCGGACCTTCCTCGGCGTGCCCATCCGGGTCCAGGGCGAGATCTTCGGGAACCTCTACCTCGCCGAGAAGCACGGCGGCGGCGAGTTCAACGACTACGACGTCCACATGGTGAGGGTGCTCGCCACGGAGGCGGGCATCGCCATCGGCAACGCCCGCCTCTACGAGGCCGCCCGGCAGCGCGAACGGTGGATCGACGGCTCGGTCGCCGTCACCACGGCGCTGCTCTCCGGCGGCGACGCGGACGACGCGCTCACGGTCGTCGCCGAACAGGCCCGCCGGCTCGCCGACGCGGACGCCGGCATCGTGCTGCTGCCCGCCGAGGACGGGGGCCTGGAGATCGTCGCCGTCTCCTCGCCCCGCGCCACCAAGTCGCTGGGCGTGGTGATCCCGCCCGAGAGCGCCGTGGTGGCACAGCTCCTGGAGGGCGAGGCGGTCTTCGTGGCCGACGCCTCGACGGACCCGCGCATGATCAGTCGGCTGACCTCCGCGTACGGCCCGAGCATGATGCTGCCGCTGCAGAGCGGCGGCCGGGTCCTCGGCGCGCTCGCGACGCCCCGGGTGCGGGGCGGGCGCCCGTTCACGGAGACCGAGCGGACGCTCGCCACGCAGTTCGCCTCCCAGGCGGCGCTCGCGCTGATGATGGCGGACGCGCAGCGGGACCGGGAGCGTCTCGCCGTGTACGAGGACCGCGACCGGATCGCCCGTGACCTGCACGATCTGGTCATCCAGCGGCTCTTCGCCACCGGCATGATGCTGGAGAGCGCCCAGCGCAAGTCGATCGTGCCGGCCGTGCGCGAGGGCGTCGGCAAGGCCGTGGACGAGCTGGACGTGACCATCCAGGAGATCCGTACGGCGATCTTCGCGCTCCAGCAGGGCCCCGCCGAGGCTCCGTCGGGGCTGCGCACCCGGGTCCTGCGGGAGATCAACATGGCGGCCGTGCCGCTCGGCTTCAAGCCCGCGCACCGCTTCCTCGGCGTGATCGACTCGGCGGTCGGCGAGCTCACCGGCAAGAACCTCATCGCCGCTCTGCGCGAGGCCCTCTCGAACGCCTTCCGGCACGCGGAGGCGAGCCGCATCGAGGTGGTCGTCGACGCCTCTGTCACGCTGCCGGACGGCTCGGCCGGGGTGCGGCTCTCGGTCGCGGACGACGGCGTCGGCATCCCGGAGGGCGGGCGGCGCAGCGGCCTGCGCAACCTGGCACGACGGGCCGAGTCTCTGGGCGGCGCGAGCTGGTGCGGGCCGGGCCTCGGGGAGGACGGCGGCGGTACGACGGTGGTGTGGGAGGCCCCGCTTTAAGGGAGCCCTGCTTTAGGGAGCCCCGCTTTAAGGGAGGCCCTGCTCGTTACGGATTGTCCTGCCGCGCGGCCGACGCCTCCGCCACGAGCTGTTCGATGACGACGGCCACCCCGTCCTCGTTGTTGCCGACCGTCCGGCCGGAGGCGGCGGCGAGGACGTCGGGGTGGGCGTTGCCCATCGCGTACGAGCGGCCGGCCCAGCTGAGCATCTCGATGTCGTTGGGCATGTCGCCGAAGGCGGCGACCTCCTTGGCGGCGATGCCGCGCTCGGCGCAGCACCGGGCCAGGGTGGAGGCCTTGGAGACGCCGAGGGCGCTGACCTCCAGGAGGGCCGTGGGGCTGGACCGGGTGAAGGAGGCCAGCTCGCCGGCGGCCTCCCTGGCCAGGGCCAGGAACGCGTCGGGTTCGAGCTCGGGGTGCTGCGCGAGCAGCTTGAGCACGGGAGCGGCGGCGCCCGGCGCCTCCTCGAAGAGGAGCTTCTCGGCGGTGGCGACGGTGGCGCCCGGGTCGAGGAAGAAGGGCGGGTACTGGGGCTCGTAGTGGATGCCGGTGGTGAGCTCGACCGCGAAGGAGGTCCCGGGGGCGGCGGCGCGCAGGGCCCGGACCACGTCGAGGGCGGCCGGCCGCTCCAGCGGGCGGACCTCCAGGAAGGTGCCTCCCGAGTGGAGGTCGACGACCGCGGCACCGTTGGCGCAGATGGCCAGGCCGTGGCCGTGGACGTGGTCGCTGACGACGTCCATCCAGCGGGCCGGGCGGCCGGTGACGAAGAAGACCTCGATACCGGCCCGCTCCGCCGAGGCGAGGGCGGCGATCGTGCGCTCGGAGACGGATTTGTCGTCGCGCAGGAGCGTGCCGTCGAGGTCGGTGGCGATCAGCCGGGTCGCCGGAGCGGAAGGACGCGGGGAACAGGGAGAGGTCACCGCACCATTCTTCCGCACCGGACGCACGTGCGTGCAGGGAGCCGCACATATGAGTGAGCTGGTTTCGGTCCCCCTGTGGCTTCTCCGGCTCAGTACGCGACCTCCACGACGGCGCGGTGGGCGCGGTCGTCGTCGACACGGGTCAGCAGGTAGTGGGCGAGATCGGCACGGGAGAGGGACTTCGGCCGGTCCAGGTGGCCGTTCTCGGCCGTGCGGTAGCGGCCGGTCAGCGGGCCGTCGGTGAGCATCGGCGGCCGGACCACCGTCCAGTCCGTGTCACCGACGGACGGCGAGGCCATGAAGCTCTCCATCCGGGCCATGTCGGCGTAGCCGTGCCGGTAGAGCCGCTGGACCACGTACCGGGTGACGAGGCGCTGCGGCAGCGGCACGTCGGGGGTGATCTCCAGGCCGGCCGAGGAGAGGCAGACCAGGCGGCCGACCTCGGCGGCGTGCATGGCTTCGACGATGTTCCGGGTGCCTTCCGAGTAGACGGTCGTGGGGTGCTTCCGGTCGGTGCTGCCGAGGCAGGAGAGGACGGCGTCGTGTCCGGGTACGGCCTGCCACCAGCCATCGGGTGACAGGACGTCGCCGGGTACGACGGTCAGCCGCGCCTCGGGATCCGTGACCGGCACGCGGGCGGGGCGGCGGGCCACGGCGGTCACCTGGTGGCCGGCGCCGAGGGCCTGGGACAGGAGCTGCGCGCCGGTGCCGCCGGTCACGCCGAAGAGCAGGAGCTTCATGATGTCCCCGTCCCCGTCCCCGTCCCCGTCCGCGTCCCTGCCTCTGCCTCTGCCCCTGCCTCCGTCCCCGACGCCGCGTCCGCGGCCTTCGCCAGTGCTTCGACGAGGGCGACCGCGACGGCCCGCTGGCCGTCGAGCGTGAGGTGGATCCCGTCGTCGAGGTGCAGGCCGGCCGTGGCTTGCCGGGTGTCGACCGTGAGTTCCGGCCGCCCGAGGAGGAAGTCCGCGACACCGTCGATGTCCTCGCTCGTCCAGCCGATGCCGGCGCGGCGGAAGTGCGGGTAGGCGTCCGCCCGTTCCTGGTCCACGGAGCTCGGGGTGAGCCAGATCCAGCGATCCTGGCCGGGGAGCACGGCATGCGTGCCCGGCCCGCTGGGACCGCCGATCCCGCCGACACCGCCGAGACCGTCGGTCCCGCCGAGTTCCCGCAGGGCGAGGAGGTTGCGGGCGGTCTCCGCCTCGCTGACCAGCCGGGTGCCCGGTGCCCCTGCGCCGCGGCCGAGCCGCTGGGTGTCGTTCGCGCCGAGCATGCACAGCACCCAGTCGGGGCGCAGGAAGGACAGTTGGGGCAGTTGGGCGAGGGCCTGGGTGGTGCTGAGGCCCGAGACCGCGAGGTTGACGAGTACGACGCCTTCCGGGAGGAGGTGGCGAAGGATCGAGAACCACGACAGCCGGTCGGCGGTGGTGCTCTCGCCGAGGGCCGCGATCCGCTGCCCGGGCCGGAAGGGCAGCCGGTCGGCCAGGTCGGCGAAGTCGGGGTCCTTCAGGAGCTCGGCGGCGGTGGCGCGTGCCTGGTCGTCGAAGTCGCGCAGCAGCGCGCGGTAGGCGTCGGTGTCCAGGCCGAAGAGCTCGGCCAGCCGGGCCTCGGGCAGTTCCCCCAGGTAGCGCAGGGTCTTCTCGGGCTGCTGGAAGCGGACGAGCTTCTCGAGCGTGTTCCCGGTCCTGTCCTCGGACATGTCAGAGCTCCTTGCGGGTGCGGCGGCGGGGCATCAGGAATCCGGCGGCGATCAGCCAGCCCAGGCAGGTGAAGCGGGCCAGGGGCAGCAGCAGGGCGGCGCCGTCGAAGAGCAGGGTGAGGGTGGCCAGTTCGGCGATGGTGGCGAGGACGAGGCCGGTGACGGCCAAGGCGCGCGGCAGCAGTCCGGCGAGGAGGCCGGGGACGGCGATGCCCGCCACGAGCAGGCCGAGCGTCACGACGTGCCCGGGGCCGCCGGTGGCGAAGGCCAGGTACTGGAGGGCCCGGACGAGCGGCGGGAGTTCGAGGACCTCCGGACGGGAAAGGGTCCAGCTCACCAGGCCGCAGCAGGCGAGGAACCCGGCGGCGAGGAGGCCGCCGGCGAGGGCGATGGTGGCGCCGGGGGCGCGGACGCCGAGCCGGTGCAGCCGGGCCGAGACGGTGGCGGCGTAGACGGCCAGCGGGATCGAGGCGGCGAACTGGAGGGCGCCGGAGACCTGTACGGCGTCGGAGTGGGCGCGGAAGTACGCCACGATCTCGGCGGTCTCGCCGAAGGGCGAGGGGAACGGGTCGCCGCCGGCGAGCACGGTGCTGAGGACGAGCCCGGCCAGGAACAGCGCGGTGAAGACCACGGCGAGCACGCCCGGGGGCGGTCCTCCTTGGGCTTCCCGGCGCTCCGCCGGTGCTCCGGTCGGGTAACGGGTGTCGGTCCGGCTCTCTGCAGACACGAGTCCTGTCCGTTCTCTTAGGAGAATAGTTCACTAGAGAGAATCATTCTTGTCTCGTACCATAACCCTGTGAGTACCGACCGGCAACCAGCCGAAGATCCCGGGGCGGCCCCCGCCGCGCCCCCGCGCTTCGGCGCGTTCCTGCTCGCCCAGCTCGGGGCACACGCGGCGGAGCGTTTCGGCGAACGGGTCGGCGAACTGGGCCTCGCGCCGCCGGACGTCGGCCTGCTGCGGATGATCGCCATGGACCCGGGGCGCAGTCAGCGCTCCCTCGCCGCCGACCTCGGTGTCGTACCGAGCCGGGTCGTCGCGCTCATCGACAACCTGGAGCAGAAGGGGTTCGTCGAACGGCGCCGCAGCACCGAGGACCGCCGTCATCACGAGCTGTACGTGTCCGAGGAGGGCGGCCGGGTGCTCGCACGGGTCCGGGAAGCGGCCGGCGCGCACGAGGACGACCTCTTCGCCGCTCTCGACCCGGAGGAACGGGTCCGGCTGACGGCACTCCTCGGGCGGATCGCCGACCAGCAGGGCCTCACGCCGGGCGTCCACCCGGGCTACCGCCACCTGTCGAAGCGGCCCGGCCGACGCTGAGCGGCCGCCCTGAGCGGCCGACCCGAGCGTCCGTACGGACGTGGCTGTACGGATGTGGCTGTACGGATGTGGCTGTACGGACGCGACCGTACGGATGTGGCCGTAAACGCCCGTTCGGTTCGGGGATGTGCGGGGAAGACCCTCAGAAGACAGGCGAGCCGGCGGCGCTCAAGGGGGTGGAGGCATGGTCTCGGGCCGGTGGTCCGACGCGTGCGAGGCCTGCGGTGCGCCGTACGGCAGCTGGATCGCGAACCTCGGCATGGCCCTCTGCGGGACCTGCGAGCGGGACGGCTCGGGGCATCCCGTACGGGAACCGGTGCTGGTGGGGGACGTACTGGCCGGCATGACCGCCGCTGTGACGTTCGCGGCCCGCACCGGAAGCGCCGTACCGGACCCGCGGCGTCCGTCGACCGGGACGTGCGACGGGTGCGGGGCCGGGGCCGCGTGGCATCGCACGCTGCGAGGGCGCTGGATCCTGATGGAGCCGGGGGATCTGGCGGCCCGGGTCGTTCCGGCGGGCCGGCGCTGGCGGATCGCGGGCGACGGTACGGCGGTCGCCCTCGGCTCCGCCGTACCTTCCGACACCTGCCGGATCAGCCACTTCGACGTCTGTCCGGAGCGGCCTGCCCCGGCCGGCTCCCCGACCCTCCTCGCCCTGTGGCGCGGGCACGCCCGACGCCAGAGAGCGAGGTGACGGCGAGGGTTCAGCCCAGCTGGGCGACGGTCTCGGTGGCGATCTTCTCGAAGACGGCCTGGTCGGCGGCGAAGTCGGAGTCCGCGATCGGCCAGTGGATCACGATCTCGGTGAAGCCGAGGTCGCGGTGGGTGCCGGCGAAGTCGACGAAGGCGTCCAGGGACTCCAGCGGGCGCCCGCGGTCCGGGGTGAAGCCGGTCAGCAGGATCTTGTCGAGCCCGGCCACGTCCCGGCCGGTCTCGGCGCAGGCCTTGCCGAGCTTCTCGATCTGGCCGCGCAGCGCCTCCACCGACTGCTCCGGAGTGCCCTCTTCGAAGATCTTCGGGTCGCCGGTCGTCACCCACGCCTGCCCGTACCGGGCGGCGAGCCTCAGCCCGCGCGGCCCGGTCGCCGCCACCGCGAACGGCAGCCGCGGGCGCTGGACGCAGCCGGGGATGTTCCGGGCCTCCTCCGCCGAGTAGAACGTGCCCCGCTCCGTCACCGAGTCCTCGGTGAGGAGACGGTCGAGCAGCGGCACGAACTCTCCGAAGCGGTCGGCCCGCTCCTTCGGCGTCCACGCCTCCTGGCCGAGGGCGGTGGCGTCGAAGCCGTTGCCGCCGGCCCCGATGCCGAGCGTGATCCGGCCTCCGGAGATGTCGTCGAGCGACATCAGGTCCTTGGCGAGGGTCACGGGGTGGCGGAAGTTCGGGGACGTCACGAGCGTGCCCAGCCGGAGCCGCTCGGTCGCCGTCGCGGCGGCGGTGAGGGTGGGCAGTGCGCCGAACCACGGGCCGTCGCGGAAGGTGCGCCAGGAGAGGTGGTCGTAGGTGTACGCCGTGTGGAACCCCAGTTCCTCGGCGCGCCGCCACTTCTCGCGGCCTCCCTCGTGCCAACGGTCGACGGGCAGGATGACGGTGCTCAGACGCAGGCTCATGGTCCCGAGCCTACGGCGGTGCGCGAGGGATCAGCGGAAGTTGCGGTTCATCCAGGGGGTGAGCGAGCTGCCCGGGATGAGCTCCTTGTACGTGGTGTCGCCTGCGAGCGGGACGACCAGCCAGTAGCCGGGCGGGAAGAACCGGCCCTTCACGTGGGCGAGGCCGCCGAGGACGGAGCGGAGGAAGGCGGGGACCGCGTCGCGGGGCACGTCGGCGAACTCGATGTTGTCCACGGTGATCCTGGCGTCGTCCTCGGGGAAGACCTGGACGGTGAGCGAGGGGGAGCCGCCCAGCTCGATGTAGGCCTCGTGCGGCAGGGAGCCGTCCGGGTCGAGGACGGTGAACGCGCCGGAGGAGGTGCGCCGGGAGGTCTGGTCCGCGCCGATGTCGTCGGTCACCGTCATCTCCAGGTGGAACTCCTGGGCGATCGCGCGGATCGCGGTGACGGCCGCTTCGGTGGTGGGCAGGTGCGGGTGTGCCATGGGGACGATCATGCCTCAGCCGTCCGGCTCGGCGGCCGGTCGGGTCTCAGGAGGGCAGGCGGAGGAACTCCGGCGGCACGGCGTCGGTCAGCCAGACGCCGTTGGCGCTGACGTGGAAGACGTGTCCCGCCCGGTACATGGCACCGGCGTCGACGCTCAGCACGATCGGCCGGCCGCGGCGGGCGCCGACCCGGGTCGCGGTCTCCCGGTCGGGGGAGAGGTGCACGTGGTGGCGGGCCATGGGGCGCAGCCCCTCGGCCCGGATCGCGGGGAGCCGGTCCGCGACCGTACCGTGGTAGAGGTACGCGGGCGGCTCGGCGACCGGCAGGTCCAGGTCCACCTCGACGGTGTGGCCCTGGCTCGCGCGGATGCGGGTCCCCTCGATCGCGAAGCGCTTCTTGTCGTTGGTCGCGACGACGTGGTCGAGTTCCTCGCGGGTGACCGGGAAGCCGTGCGCGGCCGTCGCCCGCAGGAGCGTGTCGATCTCGGTCCAGCCCTGCGCGTCGAGGACCAGGCCGATGCGTTCGGGCTGGTGGCGCAGATGCTTCGCGAGGTACTTCGACACCTTCACGGTGCGTCGTTCGTCCATGGGTCTCCCCTGAAGTGAATGAAGCGAGCTGAACGGAACGGAACTGAACTGAACTGAAGGGGAGCGGAGATGTTTGATCCACAGCCAAAGCGGTTTATCCACAGGCTAGTTGGCGATTCTGTGGACAACGCGGCTGTTATTTAAGATGCATTGGGGTAATTAGCCAGATATCTTGCCAGTTGAGGCAAGAGTGTCCAATGTCCTTTTATGGACCTCTCGTTCGGTGGCGGCCGTGACGAAGGCCGCGACACCCTCCGCGCCAACGAGATTCTGCACGGCCCGAATCGTCTCCGCAGGCAGGCCCACCGCGCGAGGCTCGTCGTCCCGCGCCGGCGGTGCGTCGGGCGAGAGGTGGAGCTGGAGGTGCCGGGTGGCCAACACGCGCATCGCCCTGGCCAGTTCGGCGTCGACCGTCTGCTGGGCGAGCGGCCGGAGCCGTCGCACCATCGTCGCCGCCTCGGCCGCGTCCGCGTCCGTCGGCGGCCGGTGCTCCAGATAGCGCGCGAAGACGTGCTCGGTTGTGAACTCCAGGAAGCGGGAGGCGATGTGCTCCACCTGATCGCGAAGTTCCCTCAGATGCCCGGTTATTGCCGGAAGCGGCACCCCCGCCGCGTACAACTCGACCGCCACGGCGAGCTCTTGCGGACTCGGTACGAGGTACTCCTCCGCCTCCCGGTCCGGAAGCCGCTCCAGTACGCCGAGCTCGACGGCCTCCCGGATGGCGTCCTCGTCCGGTGTGCCGCCGAAGCGGGCGTCCAGCTCCGCGCGGGAGATCCGGTCCGCCTCCTCGTCCGTCCACGGACCGTGGACCTCCGCCACCAGGCCGAGCACCCCGCCGAGGCCCCGGCCCGTGTCCCAGGCCTCCAGAAGCTCCTTGATCGAGGCCAGGGTGTAGCCGCGGTCGAGGAGATCGGCGATCTGCCGCAGCCGGGCGAGGTGCGCGTCCCCGTACACGTTGGACCTGCCGCGCCGCTCGGGGCGGGGCAGCAGGCCGCGGTCCTGGTAGGCGCGGATCGTCCGGACCGTGGCCCCGCTGTGATGCGCGAGATCCTCGATCCGGTACTCCGGCTGTGCTGACTGCTCGGACAAACCCGCTCCCACCGCCCGCTTTCCCGCACCCCGTCGCCGCGGGGCCCCTCCTGGGAGGGATCGTACGACCGCCCGCCCCTCCACCGTCCCTCCGCGTGCGTCATCGCGTACGACGGCGTACGCCATCGAGTACGACGGCGTGCGGCCGTCGCGTACGACAGCGTGCGCGATCGCGCACGACCCGCGGAGCCGGGGACCCGCCTACGCGGGTGGCTGCCAGCGGGCGAACGCCCGCAGCGCGCCCGGGCTCAGCCGGGACAGGGCGTGGATGCCCCGGGCCTCGGGGGTCACCGGGACGACGGCCCGGTCGTGCAGGACCGCCCCCAGGATCGCGTCCGCGACCTTCTCCGGCGGGTAGTTCCGCAGACCGTAGAGCCGCGACGCCTTCTTCTGCCGCCGCTTCTCCTCCGTCGCGTCCGCGACCCCCGCGAACCGCGTGGTCGCGGTGATGTTGGTGTTGACGATGCCGGGGCAGATCGCGGACACCCCGATGCCCTGGCCGGCCAGTTCGGCGCGCAGGCACTCGCTGAGCATCAGCACGGCCGCCTTCGACGTGCTGTACGCGGGCAGGGCCCGGGAAGGCTGGAAGGCCGCCGCGGAGGCGGTGTTCACGATGTGACCGCCCTGGCCGCGCGCGGTCATCTGCGCGCCGAAGATCCGGCACCCGTGGATCACGCCCCACAGGTTGACGTCCAGGACCCGCTTCCACTCCTCGCTCGTCGTCTCGAAGAAGGAGCCGGTGAGCCCGATGCCCGCGTTGTTGACCAGGACGTCGACGATCCCGTACTCGCCGGCCACCTTCGCGGCCAGCTTCTCCATCGCCTGCTCGTCGGCGACGTCGGCGGTCTCGCCCCAGGCCTCGGGAGCGCCGATCAGCCGGGCCATCTCGGCCGTACGGCCCGCGCCCTCGGCGTCCCGGTCCACGGCCACGACCCGGGCGCCGGCCTCCGCGAACGCGAACGCCGTGGCCCGCCCGATGCCACTGGCCGCCCCGGTCACCAGGACCAGCTGCCCGCCGAACCGCTCCGCGTACTCCGGCCGCACCCCGCTCTTCGCCGCCGTCGAGGCGACAGGACGAAGACCTGACGCCTTGGTCGCCGGGTCCTCGTTGGCCCGGACGAACTCGGCTATCCAGGCCGACAGCTGGTCCGGCCGGGTGCGCGGCACCCAGTGCTTGGCGGGCAGGGTGCGCCGGGTCAGGTCCGGCACCCAGGTGCCCAGGTCGTCGTAGAGCCGCTCGGAGAGGAAGGCGTCTCCGGTCGGCGTGATCAGCTGCACGGGCGCGTGCGCGTACGCGTCGGGGCGCGGCCTGCCGAGCCGGGCCCGGACGTTGTCCCGGTAGAGCCAGGCGCCGTGCGCCGCGTCGCTCGGCAGCGAGGGCGTCGGGTAGTCGCCGGCCGGGATCTTCTCGACCCGCTCCAGGATCTTCGGCCAGCGCTTGCCGAGCGGCCCGCGCCAGGCGAGCTCCGGCAGTACGGGCGTGTGCAGCATGTACACGTACCAGGACTTGGCGCCCTGGCCGAGGAGCTGACCGACCCGGCGGGGGGTGGGCCGGGCCATGCGCTGCTTGATCCAGTGCCCGAAGTGGTCGAGGCTCGGCCCCGACATCGAGGTGAAGGAGGCGATCCGCCCCTCGGCGCGCGGGACGGTGACGAACTCCCAGGACTGCACCGAGCCCCAGTCGTGGCCGACGAGGTGGACCGGCCGGTCCGGGCTGACGGCGTCGGCGACCGCGAGGAAGTCGTCCGTCAGCTTCTCCAGGGTGAAGCCGCCGCGCAGCGGGGCCGGAGCCGTCGACCGGCCGTGGCCCCGGACGTCGTACAGCACCACGTGGAACTGCTCGGCCAGCCGGGCCGCGACCTCCGACCAGACCTCCTTGGAATCCGGGTAGCCGTGCACGAGCAGCACGGTCGGCCGGTCCGTGTCGCCGAGCTCGGCGACACACAGCTCGACCCCGCCCGTCCGGACCCAGCGCTCCCGCGCGCCGTCGAGCCCAGCGATTCCCGCCATCAGACCGCCCCCTCGTTCCAACGCCGCACGTGCGGCAGATCGTCGTCCAGCCAGAACGCGCTCTGCTCGGGATCCTTCGAGTCGGTGACGACCAGGATCTCCTCGAACTTCGCGCCCGTCCCCCGGAACCCGAGGTGCGGCTCGACCGCCCACAGCCCGGGCACGGGCGGGTGGTCGGAGAACGTGTACGGCGACCAGAGCGGCGACCAGCCGTCCCGGTGGCCGTGGACCGCGTCGCTCGCCAGGCCCTTGAGCGCCTGCGTGCCGAAGCCGAAGAGCGTCGGCGACCAGCGGCGCTCCTTCACCCGGTCGATCTTGTGGGCGATGACGCCGAAAGGATAGGCCCGGTGCCGGTTCGCGTACCCCTGGCGGACCATGAGCCGGTCCACGTCCTCGTATATCTCGCGCAGCGTGCGGCGCTCGCGGACCTCGCGCAGGATCAGCTCGCGGTGGTCGCGGAGATCGGCGAGCAGCTTGTCGTGCAGGGGGTTGAGGCCCAGGCAGCCGCTGTAGCCGATGTCGGCGGTGTGCCCCTTGTAGACCGGCGCCATGTCGAGGATGAACGGCATCCCCGCCTCCAGGCGCCGGTTCGTCGGGAAGAACTGGAGGGGGATCTTGAAGTCGACGAAGGCCGTGCGGTCCCCGAACCAGGCGAACGGCCGGTGGAACCAGTCCCGCACCCCGCGCTCGTACAGCCACTCCCGCTGCATCCGGGCGGCCTCGCGCTCGGTCACCCCCGGCCTGAGCTGCGCCGCGACGGCTTCCGCGCACTCGTACGAGAGGCGCTGCACTTCCCTGAACCCCCGCAGCTCCGCGGAGAGTTCACCTGTCACTGCTGAGGCCATGCCATCCGCCGTCCCGTGTGAGCGCCCGATCGCACTACGCGTCCGTAACTTGACACCGATGAATGTGACAATGCCCGGCGGCTGAGTCAAGGGGTCGAACGCCGGCCTGTGGAAAAGGTGGGGAAGGAGGTGGAGAAGAAGGTGGAGAAGTCAGGGGGCGAGCCGGCGGAAAAAGACTTTCGTCGCGACTCCCCTACGGGCTTGTACTCCTCTGGTCGGAGAAGGATCGAGCCGTTGGGCTGACGATTCCTGTGGCGCACGCCACTACCGTCGTACCGTGACTGTGATCGCGACCGAAAGCCTCAGCAAGCGGTTCCCCCGGGTGACCGCTCTTGACCGGCTCTCCCTGGACATCGGGCCCGGTGTGACCGGACTCGTGGGTGCCAACGGAGCCGGCAAGTCCACCATGATCAAGATCCTGCTCGGACTCTCCCCCGCCACGGAGGGCCGCGCCGAGGTGCTCGGCCTCGACGTCAGCACCTCCGGCGCCCGGATCCGCGAGCAGGTCGGCTACATGCCGGAGCACGACTGCCTGCCCCCGGACGTCTCGGCCACCGAGTTCGTCGTCCACATGGCGCGGATGTCGGGCCTGCCCGCGACCGCCGCCCGGGAGCGGACCGCCGACACCCTCCGCCACGTCGGCCTGTACGAGGAGCGCTACCGCCCGATCGGCGGCTACTCGACGGGCATGAAGCAGCGGGTGAAGCTCGCGCAGGCCCTCGTCCACGACCCGAAGCTGGTCCTCCTCGACGAGCCGACCAACGGCCTCGACCCGGTCGGCCGCGACGAGATGCTCGGACTGATCCGCCGCGTCTGGACCGACTTCGGCATCTCCGTCCTCGTGACCTCGCACCTCCTCGGCGAGCTGGAGCGCACCTGCGACCACGTCGTCGTCATCGACGGCGGGCAGCTGCTCCGCTCCAGCTCCACCAGCGACTTCACCCGGACCACCACGACGCTCGCGGTCGAGGTCACCGACTCCGACACCCACCCCGACGGCACGGGGGCGCTCCGCGCGGCCCTCGCCGAAGCCGGTGTCGTCCTCCACGCGGGCGTGGAGGACGGTCTGCCCGGCGCCGGCCACATCCTGCTCCTGGAAGCGGCCGGCGAGGAGACGTACGACCTCGTGCGGGACACCGTCGCCGACCTCGGCCTCGGACTCGTCCGCATGGAGCAGCGCCGCCACCACATCGCCGAGGTCTTCCGGCCCGAGACGCCCCCGCGGCACGAGGAGGTGCCGGCCCGATGAGCACCCAGCCCCACCCCTCCCAGGCCGCTCCCGACACGACGCAGATCCACAACATCGGCTACCGGTCCTACGACGGCCCGCGCCTCGGCCGGGCCTACGCGCGCCGGTCGCTCTTCTCGCAGTCCCTGCGCGGCGCCTACGGCCTCGGCCGCAGCGCCAAGTCGAAGGTGCTGCCGATGCTGCTCTTCGCCGTGATGTGCGTCCCGGCGCTGATCCTCGTCGCGGTCGCCGTGGTCGGGAAGCAGTCCAAGCTCTCGATCGAGTACACGCAGTACGCGATCTACCTCCAAGTCGTCATCAGCATCTACCTGGCCTCGCAGGCACCGCAGTCCGTCTCCCGGGACCTCCGGTTCCGGACGGTGCCGCTGTACTTCTCCCGCCCGATCGAGCGCGCGGACTACGTCCTCGCCAAGTTCGGCGCGATGGCCTCGGCGCTCTTCATCCTCACCGCGTCGCCGCTGCTGATCCTCTGGATCGGCTCGCTGCTCGCCAAGATGGACTTCGCGGAGCAGACCAAGATGTTCGGCCAGGGCCTCGTCTCCGTGGCGCTGCTCTCGGTGCTCTTCGGCGGCATCGGCCTCGTCATGGCGGCCCTCACCCCGCGGCGCGGCTTCGGCGTCGCCGCCGTGATCGCCGTCCTGACCGTCTCGTACGGCGCGGTCTCCACCCTCATGGGCATCGCCTTCGCGACGGACAACGCGGGCGCCATCCAGTGGCTCGGCCTCTTCTCGCCGATGACCCTCATCGACGGTGTGCAGAGCACCTTCCTGGGCGCCCCTCCCGGTTTCCCCGAACTCGGGGGTCCGAGCACCGGTGCCGGCGTGATCTACGTGCTGGTCGTCCTCGCGCTCATCGCCGGCTCGTACGGCATCCTGATGCGCCGCTACCGAAAGGTCGGGCTGTGACCACGCTCCACATCGACCACGTCTCCCGCTGGTTCGGAAACGTCGTGGCCGTGAACGACGTCACGATGGCGGTGGGCCCGGGCGTCACCGGCCTCCTCGGCCCGAACGGCGCCGGGAAGTCCACCCTGATCAACATGATGGGCGGCTTCCTCGACCCCTCCACCGGCAGCGTCACGCTCGACGGACAGAAGATCTGGGGCAACGAGTCCGTCTACCGCCAGATCGGTGTCGTCCCCGAGCGGGAGGCGATGTACGACTTCCTGACCGGCCGTGAGTTCGTCGTGGCCAACGCGGAGCTCCAGGGCCTCGGCGACAAGGAGGCCCAGGAGGCCCTCGCCACGGTCGAGATGGAGTACGCCCAGGACCGCAAGATCTCCACGTACAGCAAGGGCATGCGGCAGCGCGTGAAGATGGCCTCGGCCCTCGTGCACCAGCCGTCCGTGCTCCTCCTCGACGAGCCGTTCAACGGCATGGACCCGCGCCAGCGCATGCAGCTGATGGACCTGCTGCGGCGGATGGGCGCGGAGGGCCGCACGGTCCTCTTCTCCTCGCACATCCTGGAGGAGGTCGAGCAGCTCGCCTCCCACATCGAGGTGATCGTGGCCGGGCGGCACGCGGCCTCCGGCGACTTCCGCAAGATCCGCCGGCTCATGACGGACCGGCCCCACCGCTATCTCGTCCGCTCCAGCGACGACCGGGCGCTGGCCGCCGCACTCATCGCCGACCCGTCCACGGCCGGGATCGAGGTCGACCACGTGGAGGGCGGACTGCGCGTCCAGGCGGTGGACTTCGGGCGGTTCACGGAGCTGCTGCCCAGGGTCGCGAAGGACCGGGGCATCCGCCTCCTGACGGTCTCGCCCTCGGACGAGTCCCTCGAATCGGTCTTCTCGTACCTCGTCGCGGCCTGAAAGGAGCCTGACCGATGTACAACCCCACAGTCGCCCGGCTCACCTACCGGGCCCTCCTCGGCCGCCGGCGGGCGCTGATCCTCTTCCTGCTGCCCGCCCTGCTCGTGCTCATCGCCGGGGCGGTGCGCGCCTTCAGCGGCGCGGACGACCAGGTCGCCGCCGACGTCCTGGGCGGCTTCGCGCTGGCCACGATGGTGCCGCTGATCGGCGTGATCGCCGGCACGGGCGCGATCGGGCCGGAGATCGACGACGGCTCGATCGTCTACCTGCTGTCCAAGCCGGTGAAGCGGCCCACGATCATCTTCACGAAGCTCATCGTGGCGATCGCCGTGACCATGGTCTTCTCGGCGGTGCCGACGCTGATCGCCGGATTCATCCTCAACGGCAACGGCCAGCAGGTGGCCGTCGCGTACACGGTGGCGGCCCTGGTGGCTTCCATCGCCTACAGCGCGCTGTTCCTGCTGCTCGGCACGGTCAGCCGGCACGCGGTCGTCATCGGCCTCGTCTACGCGCTGGTCTGGGAGACCCTCTTCGGCTCCCTGATCTCCGGCGCGAAGACCCTGAGCGTCCAGCAGTGGTCGCTCGCCCTCGCGGAGAAGGTCACCGGCGACGGCCTGATCGACTCCGAGGTCGGACTCACCACGGCGACCGTCCTCCTCGTGGCGGTCACGGTCGCGGCGACCTGGTTCGCCGGCCACAAGCTGCGGACGCTGACCCTGGCGGGCGAGGAGTAGGCCCCCGGGACGGGACGACACAGCGGCGGTACGGCTCCGAGGGTCGTCGCCCCGGCTCCGGGAGGCCCTCCCGGAGCCGTACCGCCCCCCCACACCTCAGACCGTGCGGTTCCGGGCCGCCAGCAGGCCCACGGCGAGGGACGCCGCGCAGACGACGAGGACCAGCGAGATCGGCAGGGACCAGGAGCCGGTGGCCTGGTGCAGGGCGCCGGCCACCAGCGGGCCCGCCGCGGCCAGGAGATAGCCGACCGTCTGCGCCATCCCCGACAGCCTGGCCGCGGTCACCGCGTCCCCCGAGCGCAGCACGATCAGGGTCAGCGCGAGGCCCAGAGCGCCGCCCTGGCCGACGCCGAGCAGCGCCGCCCAGAGCCAGGCGCCCTCGGCGGGCGCGATCAGCAGACCGGCGTAACCGGCCGCGACCAGCGTCGTGACCAGGACGATCAGCGGGCGCTGACTCCGCATCCGGCCCGCGAGGAGCGGCACCGCGAAGGCGCCCACGATCTGGGTCAGGGTGTTGAAGGCGAAGATCATCCCGGCCGTGGAGCGGCTCATGCCGTGATCGGTGAAGATCGTCGGCATCCAGGCGATCAGGACGTAGGACCAGAGCGACTGGCCGCCCATGAACAGGGTCACCTGCCAGGCCAGCGGCGAGCGCCAGACGCTCACGGGGGGCTTGGCGCCGGCCGGGACGGCCCGTACCTCGTGCCCCGTACGGCCCTTGGCGATCAGCACCTGCGGCAGCCAGGCGAGCGCCGCGACCCCGGCGAGCAGCGACCAGAAGCCCAACGAGGCCTCCCAGCCGCCGCCGAGGGCCTCCTCCAGCGGCACCGAGGCCGCAGCCGCCACCGTCGCGCCCGCGATCAGCGCACCCGTGTAGACGGAGGTCATCGCCGCGGCCCGGTCCGGGAAGTCCCGCTTGATGAGCCCCGGCATCAGCACGTTGAGCAGGGCGATCGCCGTACCGACGAGGATCCCGCCGCCGTACAGCGCGTACACGGACGGCAGGACGCGCGCGAGGATGCCGACGCCGAGCAGGAGGAGCGCGGCGAACAGCACCCGTTCGGCGCCGAAGCGGCGACCCAGCCACGGAGCGACCAGCGCGCCCACGCCCAGGAACAGGACCGGCACCGAGGTGACGAGCGAGCTCGCCGTCGAGGAGAGACCGAAGGCGGTGGAGATCTCGCCCACCAGGGGCGCCACGCTCGCGAGGGCGACCCGCATGTTCAGCGAGGCCAGGACGATCCCGATCAGGAGCACCGCCGGGTGCGCGAGCAGTGCGCGGCGGGCCGCGACCCCTTCGGCCGACGGCGCGACCCCGGCCTCGGCATCGACGAGGACGCGCGCCGGCCCCTCCGCCTCCGCGAGGGCCTCGCCTCCCGTACGTATCGCGGTCATCCGTTGCGCTCCGGCAGGTTCCGCTCCGGCAGGTCCTGCTCCGCCAGGTCCTGCTCCAGCGCCGCGATCGTCTCCAGCGGCAACCGCAGCAGCTCGCGCGCCTGGCGCTCCGCCGCCTCCGGGTCGCCCGCCTCGACCGCCTCCACCAGGGCCTCGTGGGCGTCTATGTCGACGGGCGGCATCTCCCGGTCGCCGAGCGCCTCCACCAGCACCTCGTGCACCTGCGTGGAGAAGAAGCGGTACACCTCGACGAAGGCGGCGTTGTGCGTCGCGCCCACGACCGCCAGATGGAAGGCGAGGTCCGCGTCCGCGTCCCGGTCGCCCTCCTCCCGCAGGGTGGTCAGCGCCGCCCGCAGCCGCAGCAGGTCGTGGGTGTCCCGGCGTACCGCCGCGAGCCGGGCGGCCTCCGCCTCCAGGGCGACCCGCAGTTCGAGCACGTCCGCCGCGCCCGCGTGGCGCACCCCGCGCAGCACGGCGGCCGGATCGGCGGTCGACCTGACGAAGGTGCCGTTGCCCTGCCGGGACTCCAGGAGCCCCGCGTGGACGAGGACCCGGACCGCCTCGCGGACGGTGTTGCGGCCCACGCCGAGCTGCTGCGCGAGCTCGTGCTCGGTGGGAATGCGGTCGCCGACCGCCCACTCCCCGTCGGTGAGCTGCGCACGGAGCTGTTCCACCGCGGAGTCCACCAGCGAGGTCCGCCCCGCCGCCTTGAGTGCCATGCCGTTCCGACCTCTCCATTCGCCCGGTTGCCCAGTCATCCTACAACTGACCCCGCGCGGGACACCGGACTACTGTGGGGCCGTACGCGGACCGAACACCCTCACCACCCTCGGGAGTCAGTCATGTCAGACCGCTTCGACGTCGTCGTACTCGGAGCTGGCCCCGGCGGCTACGTCGCCGCCATCCGCGCCGCCCAGCTGGGCAAGCGGGTCGCGGTCGTCGAGGAGAAGTACTGGGGCGGTGTCTGCCTGAACGTCGGCTGCATCCCCACCAAGGCGCTGCTGCGCAACGCCGAGCTCGCCCACATCTTCAACCACGAGGCCAAGACCTTCGGCATCAAGGTCGACGGCACGGTCACCTTCGACTACGGCGACGCCTACCGCCGCAGCCGCTCGGTCGCGGACGGCCGGGTCAAGGGCGTCCACTTCCTCATGAAGAAGAACGGGATCACCGAGTTCAACGGCCGGGGCACCTTCCTCGACGCGAACACCCTCCAGGTGGCGAAGGCCGACGGCACCTCGGAGACGATCACCTTCGACAACTGCGTCATCGCGACCGGCGCCACCCCGCGCCTGCTCCCGGGCACGGCCCGCAGCGAGCGCGTCGTCTCCTACGAGGAGCAGATCCTCGCCGAGGACGCCCCGAAGTCGATCGTCATCGCCGGCGCCGGCGCGATCGGCATCGAGTTCGCGTACGTGCTGAACAACTACGGCACCAAGGTCACCATCGTCGAGTTCCTCGACCGGATCGCCCCGCTGGAGGACGAGGAGGTCTCCAAGGAGCTGGCGAAGCAGTACCGCAAGCTCGGCATCGACGTCCTGACCTCCACCCGGGTCGAGGCCATCGACGAGTCCGGCCCGCAGGTCCGCGTCACCGTCACCGGCAAGGACGGCGTCCAGAAGGTCCTGGAGGCCGACAAGGTCCTCCAGGCCATCGGCTTCGCCCCGAACGTCACCGGCTACGGCCTGGAGGCCACCGGTGTCGCCCTCACCGAGCGCGGCGCGATCGACGTCGACGGCCGCTGCCGCACCTCCGTGCCGCACATCTACGCCATCGGCGACGTGACCGCGAAGCTGATGCTCGCGCACACCGCCGAGGCCATGGGCGTCATCGCGGCCGAGACCATCGGGGACGCCGAGACGATGGAGCTCGACTACCCGATGATCCCGCGCGCGACCTACTGCCAGCCGCAGATCGCCAGCTTCGGCTGGACCGAGGCGCAGGCCCGCGAGAAGGGCTTCGACGTCAAGGTCGCCAAGTTCCCGTTCGTGGCGAACGGCAAGGCGCACGGTCTCGGCGACGCCACGGGCTTCGTCAAGATCATCGCCGACGGGACGCACGGCGAGATCATCGGCGCCCACCTGATCGGCCCCGACGTCACCGAGCTGCTGCCCGAGCTGACGCTGGCCCAGCAGTGGGACCTCACGGTCCACGAGGTCGCGCGGAACGTCCACGCGCACCCGACGCTGGGCGAGGCCGTGAAGGAAGCCATCCACGGCATTGCCGGACACATGATCAATTTCTAAGGTTTCTCCTGGTTTCAAGTGATAGGCACTGAAAGGTGCCGAACACAGAATCCCCGGGCAGCGACGCCTCTCCGGGCAGAGACACCTCGCCGGGTGGCGAACCGTCCCGACCGATCAGGTCGTGGGTGCGTTCGTCACCCGGTACGCATGTCTGGCTGCTGGTCATCGCGATCACGAGCCTCGTCATCGCGCTCTCCCCCGACGGCCTGGAGGCCTACCTCCTCCACCGCAACAGCAGCAACCTCCACCAGCTCGCGCACCACCCCGTGCGCGCCCTGCTCGGCAGCGCGTTCTGGATCGAGAACCCGGCCGACCTGCTGCTGTACGCGGTCCTCTTCGAGCTCTTCCACGCCCCCGTGGAACGCTGGCTCGGCACCCCGAAGTGGCTCTTCGTCGTGGCCACGGCGCACATCGCGGCGACGCTCATCAGCCAGCAACTCGTCCTGGACGCCATCCGCGACCACGACGTGCCGCGCAGCATGGCGCACGTCGTCGACATCGGGGTCAGCTACGGGCTCGCCGCCTCCGTGGGCATCCTGACCTACCGACTGCCCCGCCCCTGGCGCTGGTTCTACCTCGCGGGAGCCGTCGCCTTCTTCCTCGTACCGCTCGTGACCGGTCGTACGTACACCGACCTCGGGCACGCGATCTCCCTGGCGATCGGCCTCGCCTGCTATCCGCTGACCCGCGGAAAACCAGTCGCTCCCGAACAGGGGCACGGCGCACACTAGTTGTGCGGGGGAAACGGGGGATCTCCCGGAAGCGGCCGCTTCGAGCGCGTGGACAGGCGTCCGCGCGAGGCCGTGAACGACGAAGGCCCGCTCCTTTCGGGGAGCGGGCCTTCGTCGTCGGTTCAGGGAGGCTCGGGCCGAAGCAGGCGCTCCGGCAAGAGGTCCAGGCAGGAGGTCCAGGCAGGAGGCTCAGGCGGAGAGCAGGCGCTCCAGGACGACGGCGATGCCGTCCTCCTCGTTCGACGAGGTCACCTCGTTCGCCACCGTCCGCAGTTCCTCGTGCGCGTTGCCCATCGCCACACCGTGTGCCGCCCAGGCGAACATCGGGATGTCGTTCGGCATGTCGCCGAAGGCGATCGTCTCCGCAGCCTTCACGCCCAGCCGGCGCGCGGCCAGGGAGAGCCCCGTCGCCTTGCTCAGGCCGAGCGGGAGGATCTCCACGATCCCCGGCCCGGCCATGACGACGTCCACGAGCCCGCCGACCGTCTCGCGGGCGATCCGCACCAGCTCGTCGTCGCTCAGCTCCGGGTGCTGGAGGTAGAGCTTGGTCAGCGGCGCCGCCCACAGCTCCGCCGGGTCCTCGTACGGCACGTACGGCAGGGGACCCTCCTGGATCCGGTAGCCGGGGCCCATCAGGACCTCGCCCTCCAGGCCGTCGCGGCTGGCGGCCAGCGCCAGCGGGCCGACCTCCGCCTCGATCTTGGAGAGGGCGAGCCCGGCGAGCTGCCGGTCCAGGGTCAGCGAGGTCAGCAGCCGGTGCTCACCGGCGTGGTAGACCTGCGCGCCCTGCCCGCACACCGCGATCCCCTCGTAGCCGAGGTCGTCGAGGATGTGCCGCGTCCAGGGCACCGCACGGCCGGTGACGACGATGTGCGCGGCGCCCGCCTCGGTCGCGGCGGCGAGCGCGTCCCGCGTGCGGTCGGAGACGGACTCGTCGGCGCGCAGCAGCGTGCCGTCGAGGTCCGTCGCCACCAGGCGGTAGGGGAAGGGGCTCACTTGGCGATCGGCTCCAGGACCTCGCGCCCGCCCAGGTACGGCCGCAGGACCTCGGGCACGCGCACCGAACCGTCGGGCAGCTGGTGGTTCTCCAGGATCGCCACGATCGTGCGCGGTACGGCGCACAGCGTGCCGTTCAGGGTGGCCAGCGGCTGCACGGTCTTCTTGCCGCCCTGCTCGTCGCGCATGCGGACGGAGAGCCGGCGGGCCTGGAAGCTGTTGCAGTTCGAGGCGGAGGTGAGCTCGCGGTACTTGCCCTGGGTCGGGATCCACGCCTCGCAGTCGAACTTGCGGGAGGCGGAGGCGCCGAGGTCACCGGTGGCGACGTCGATGACCTGGAACGGCAGCTCCAGAGCGGTCAGCCACTGCTTCTCCCAGTCCAGGAGCCGCTTGTGCTCGTTCTCCGCGTCCTCGGGCGCGACGTACGAGAACATCTCGACCTTGTCGAACTGGTGGACGCGGAAGATGCCGCGGGTGTCCTTGCCGTACGTGCCGGCCTCGCGGCGGAAGCAGGGCGAGAAGCCCGCGTACCGCAGGGGCAGCTTGTCGGCGTCGATGATCTCGTCCATGTGGTACGCCGCGAGCGGGACCTCGGAGGTGCCGACCAGGTAGAGGTCGTCGTTCTCCAGGTGGTACACGTTCTCCGCGGCCTGGCCGAGGAAGCCGGTGCCCTCCATGGCGCGCGGGCGGACCAGCGCCGGGGTCAGCATCGGGACGAAGCCGGCCTCGGTGGCCTGGGCGATCGCCGCGTTGACCAGGGCGAGCTCCAGGAGGGCGCCCACGCCGGTCAGGTAGTAGAAGCGCGAGCCGGAGACCTTGGCGCCCCGCTCGACGTCGATGGCACCGAGCGCCTCGCCCAGCTCCAGGTGGTCCTTGGGCTCGAAGCCCTCGGCCGCGAAGTCACGGATGGTGCCGTGCGTCTCCAGGACGACGAAGTCCTCCTCGCCGCCGACCGGGACGTCCGCGTGGACGATGTTCCCGAGCTGGAGCAGGAGCCGCTTGGCCGTCTCGTCGGCCTCGTTCTGCTCGGCCTCGGCGGCCTTGACGTCGGTCTTGAGCTGCTCCGCCTTCTGCAGGAGGTCGGCGCGCTCCTCGGGCGTGGCCCTGGGGATCAGCTTTCCGAGCGCCTTCTGCTCGGATCGGAGCTCGTCGAAGCGGACGCCGGACGACCTGCGCCGCTCATCGGCGGAGAGCAGGGCGTCGACGAGCGCGACGTCCTCTCCACGGGCGCGCTGGGAGGCGCGAACACGGTCGGGGTCCTCACGGAGCAGGCGAAGGTCAATCACCCCACCAGGCTACCGGTGCCCGCTTGCGCGACCCCACCGGATAAGGTTGCGCGTGTTGTTTTGCCCGAATTGCCGCCCGGGGAAAAGTGGACCGGGGGCCGCCGCATTCACTTATCCACAGGCTGTGCGGAAGTTCTGTGGACTACGGGGAGGGTCGCGGGGATTCCTTGGGATTCCTCACCCCGGACCTGGCAATTCCGTGATCAAACGCCATTTGCCCACTCAATCGGGTGGGAATTGCTCGCTCCAAAGAGTTGATCCTGGGAAACGCGGTGACGGATGCGTCATCAGCGCACTGTGGACGACTCGGGAGTGGCCAGAGAGTCGCTGGGGCGATTTGTCGACCATGTCGGTTTGCGATGTCGACTTGTCCCCAGGTCGAGCGGAGCCCTGTGGATAACCTCTGTGGGTAACTGAAAAGTATGCAGGTAGGACTAGTTGTTCGTACCTGTGGACGACCGCTCCCGGCAGCGGGAGCGGTCGGTCAGTATCGGGTCAGGCCCGACCGTCCTGGGCCCTCGCCAGCCAGTCGGAGGCCGCCATGAACTCCACGTCCGACGTCCCGCGCCGCAGCGCCGCCACGTCCTCGACCGCGACGCCCGCCCGCGGATACGAGCCGAGGAAGCGCACCTTGGGGCAGATCCGCTTGAGCCCCATCAGCGCCTCGCCCACCCGGCGGTCCGAGATATGGCCCTCGGCGTCCACGGCGAAGCAGTAGTTCCCGATCCCCGCCCCCGTGGGCCGGGACTGGATCAGCATCAGGTTCACCCCGCGCACCGCGAATTCCTGGAGCAGTTCGAGGAGGGCACCCGGATGATCGTCACCCAGCCACAGCACCACCGAGGTCTTGTCCGCGCCGGTCGGCGCCGCCGGGCGGGCCGGCCGCCCCACGAGCACGAACCGGGTCTCGGCGTTCTCCGCGTCGTGGATCTCGGTGACCAGCGGCTCCAGACCGTACGTCGCCGCCGCGAACTCGCCCGCGAAGGCGGCGTCGAACCGGCCCTCCTGGACCAGCCGGGCCCCGTCCGCGTTGGACGCGGCCGACTCCCACACGGCGTCGGGCAGGTGTGCCCGCAGCCAGTTCCTGACCTGCGGCTGGGCCACCGGATGACCCGTGACCGTCTTGATCTCCGAGAGCCTGGTCCCGGGGCGCACGAGCAGCGCGAAGGCGATCGGCAGCAGCACCTCGCGGTAGATCATCAGCGGCTCGCCGGAGGCCAGCTCGTCCAGGGTCGCGGTCACCCCGCCCTCGACCGAGTTCTCGATCGGTACGAGTGCGGCGGCGGCCTCCCCGTTCCGTACGGCGTCGAGCGCGGCCGGCACCGAGACCATCGGGACGAGCTCCCGGGTCGCGGCCTCGGGCAGCGTACGCAGCGCGGCCTCCGTGAAGGTGCCTTCGGGGCCGAGATACGTGAACCGGGTGGCGGACATACCGTCACCCTAGTGGTCGCCGGGCGCACGGGCCGCCCGCTCGAACGGGGTGACGGGACGCGGTCACGGCCTGTCCGTCGGATCGGGGCCGGACCGGCCCTACGCCTCCAGGAGCCGCTGGCCCACGTACTCGCCCTCGGCGGGGCCGCCCGGGACCGCGAAGAGACCGCTCGACTCGTGCCGGATGAACGTGGACAGCGCGTCGCCCCGGTCGAGCTTGCGCTGCACCGGGACGAACCCCCGGAGGGGATCGGCCTGCCAGCAGACGAAGAGGAGCCCGGCGTCCGGTGTCCCGTCCGGACCGATTCCGTCGTGGAAGGAGAAGGGCCTGCGCAGCATCGCCGCACCGCCGTTCTGCTCGGGGGCGGAGATCCGGGAGTGGGCGTTGTCCGGGATCACCAGCTGTCCGTCCGGCCCGAACTTGTTCAGGTCGAGCTCGGTGGTCTCGGTTCCGCCGGTGAGCGGGGCGCCGTCGGACTTCCGGCGGCCGATCACCTTCTCCTGCCGGTCCAGCGGCAGCTTCTCCCAGTCGTCGAGGAGCATCCGGATCCGCCGCACCACCGCGTACGAACCGCCGGCCATCCACTCCTCGGTGCCGGTGGCCCCGGCGGGGACGAAGATCCGCCGGTCGAAGTCGGGCTCCGTGGGCTTCGGGTTGCCCGTGCCGTCGACCTGGCCCATGAGGTTGCGCGCGGTCATCGGCTTCGCGGTGGCACCGGCCGAGCGGTTGAAGCCGTTCATCTGCCAGCGCACCCGGGCCGCGTCGCCCGTGTCCTTCTGCAGGGCCCGCAGCGCGTGGAAGGCGACGAGGGCGTCGTCGGCGCCGATCTGCACCCACAGATCGCCCTCGGACCGCCGCGGGTCGAGCGCGTCGGAGGAGAAGGCGGGCAGCGGGTCGAGCGCGGAGGGGCGGCGCGAGGCCAGCCCGGTGCGGTCGAAGAAGGTACGGCCGAAGCCGAATGTGACCGTGAGAGAGGAGGGCCCGGCGTCGAGCGCGATGCCGGTGTCCCCGGCCGGGGCCTTCCCCGCCATCAGCGCCTTCGCCGTGGCCGACCAGCGGCGCAGCAGGGCGGCGGCCTCCTTGCGCCCGGCGCCCGGGGCCAGGTCGAAGGCGACCAGATGCCCGCGGGACTGGAGAGGGGTGGTGATACCGGCCTGATGTTTCCCGTGAAACATCACCTCGGTCGCGCCGACGGAGGCCAGGGCCTGCGGGCCGCCGGCGCCGGCGGTGGTGGTGTCATCGCCCGACACGGCCCCGGAGACCCCGACGCCGCCGGCCGCGCCGATGACGAGTCCGGCCGCGCCCGCAGCGCCGACGGTGCCGAGCAGCCGCCGCCGGGAGATGTCCACGTGGCCGGTGCTGTCGCCGCCGCTGTGGCCGCTGCTGTCGCTGTTGGCGTTGTTGTCGCTCTCGGTCACGAGGGTCAGCCGATCTTCACGTTCTTGTCGATGGTGGTCTGGTCGATGTCGGAGGTGCGGACGGTCACCTGGATCTTCCACTCGCCGGGCATCGGGATCTGGACGCCGCTCGCGCTCCAGTGTCCGGTCTGGATCCGGTCGGGGGCGACGGGCAGGGGGCCGACGTCCTTGGCCTCCAGGGTGAGGGCGACCTTGATCTCGGGGACGTCCAGCGGCTTGCCGTTGGGGCGCTCGACGAAGACGTGGAGCGCGTTGGCGCCGGTGCGGCCGGGGTCGAGGCTGAGACGGACGACGCCCTTGCCGTCGACGCCGCCGGTGTCGAACGGCAGCCGGATGTCGACGGGACGGTCGGGCACGGCGGCCGAGCCGGCGGTGGAGCCGGTCCGGCCGGCCTCCTCCTCGGTGCGACCGGGCTCGGTGGAGGTGAGGACGGTGGTCACGGCGAGGAGGACGACGGCGACGGCGGCTTCGGTCAGCACCGAGCGGCGAAGACCGGCCCGCTCGGGGTCGGCGTCCCGCTCCCGCTTGCGGCGGGCGGTGGCGACGGCGGCGCGCTGCCGGGCGAGCTGAGCGGCCCGCTCGGCGTCGGGCTCGGGGCCGGCCTCGGCGTCGGGCTCAGGGCCGGAGTCGGAGTCGGCGCCGACGAGGGCCCCGACTTCCTCGTCCGCCTCGGCTTCTCCAGCCGCCTCGGCTTCCTTCGCCTCGGCCGGGTGCTCGGTGGGCGTGGAGTCGGCGAGGCGCTGGGTCCAGCGGCGCGAGACCCAGCCGATGCCGAGGAGCACGGCCATCAGGCCGAGCTTGACCAGCAGCAGCTGCCCGTAGCGGGTGTCGGTCAGCGCGGACCAGGAGCCGACCTGTCGCCAGGACTGGTAGAGCCCGGTCGCCGCGAGGACGACCACGGAGCCGAAGGCGACCTTCGAGAAGCGTGCCACCGCCGAGCGCTCGACGGAGGGCGCCCGGTAGAGGGCGACGAGCAGCACCGTGAGTCCGCCGAGCCAGGCGGCGACGGCCAGCAGGTGCAGGATGTCGACGGGCATGGCGATGCCGGGCTGGATGCCGGTCGAGGCGTGCTCGGCCAGCGCCCACGTACCGGCGATACCGGCGGCGACGACGGTGCCGCCGAGGCCGAGTCCGAAGGCGAGGTCCTTCCGCTCCTTCGGGTCGGTGCGGCGGGCGTAGGAACCGAAGAGGACCGCGACGAAGAGCGCCGCGGCGCCGAGCAGCAGCAGACGGGAGGTGAGCGCGGCCCCGGTCTTGGTCTCCAGGACGGACTTCAGGCCCGCCAGGTCGAAGGCGTCGGAGAGCTCCCCGGAGCCGGTGTACGGGTTGCGGAGGAGGAGCATCGCCAGCGTGGCGACCGTGAGGGTCAGCCAGCCGCGGACCACGGTCCGCTGGATCGGGCGGACGCCCGCGCCGCGCGGCCAGCAGGCCAGGACGAAGGCGCCGCCGCCGACGAGGACGGCGAAGGCGGCGTACGAGAGGTAGCGCGCGATGCCGTAGAGGGCGCCGACGAGGCCACCGCCGGCGTTCTGCTCGGGCAGCGCGACGGAGGTCGCGGAGGGGGCCCCGATGGAGAAGGTGAAGGCACCGGCGATCGGGTGGCTGTCGGCGGAGACGGTCTGCCAGGCCACGGTGTACGTACCGTCCGGGAGCCCGGCGCGGAGCCCGACTCCGTACCGGACGATCGAGCCGCTGCACAGGTCGCGTATCTCGCCGGTGTCGGCCCGCCGTCCCGCCGGGTCGAGGACCCGGATCGAGTCGGCGCTCATGGCGACCTGCTCGGAGAAGGTCAGGTTGACCTCCTTGGGGGCGGTGGCGACCACCGCCCCGTCCCTCGGGTCGCTTCCGGTGAGCGCCGCGTGCGCGGAGGCGGGGGCGGCGCCGGCGAGCAGCGTGCCGAGCAGCGCGGCCGCGAGGATCAGCAGCCGGGCCACGGCGGTACCGAGGCGCGGGGCGGTGGTGGTTGTCATCTGTATGTCACTCCGTCAACGAGCTCAGTGCTGCTGCGGGTTGTGGTTGGCGGCCTCGACGGGAACGTCGACCTTGAGGGGGGCGGACTTCTCGAAGTGGAGCTCGATGCTGACCTTCTCGCCCTGCTTGGGCTTCTTCTTCAGCTCCATGAACATGATGTGGCTGCCACCGCGTTCGAGCTTCAGCTCCCCGTTGGCGGGGATGTCGAAGGACGTCACCTGCACCATCTTCTGGTTCTTCGTCTCGTGGATCGTGATGTCGTCCGAGATCGGGCTGGTGACGGAGGTGAGCTTGTCCGCCGTGCCGCCGCTGTTGGTGACGGTGAGGAAGCCGCCGGCCATGTCCATCACCGGCTGCGGCATGAACGCGCCGCTGACCTTCAGCTCGGGCTTGCCGCCCGCGGAGTCGGATCCGGAGTCGGACGAGCACCCGGTCAGCGCGAGCGAGGCGGCGAGGGCCACGGCGGCGGACAGGGCGGTGGTGCGGCGGTTCACGGGTTCTCCCCCTTGATGAGCTTCGGCAGGTCCTTGGCGTAGTCCTCGACGGTCGTGTCCTCGCCGTACAGGACGTAGCCCTGGTCGGTGGTGGGCGAGAAGGCGATCACCTGGGCGCCGTGCATGGAGACGACCGAGCCGTTCTTCTCCTTCTTCGGCGGGTCGATGCCGATGCCGATCGAGCGGGCGCCCGCCTGGATGGTGGAGAACTCGCCGGTGAGACCGATGAAGGAGGGGTCGCCCGCGGCGGGCAGCCACTTGGCGAGCTCGGCGGGGGTGTCCCGCTCGGGGTCGGTGGTGATGAGGACGACCTGGAGCTTCTCCTGGTCGGCCTTGGGGAGCTGCTTCATGGCGATGGCGATGTTGCTCATCGTCATGGGGCAGACGTCGGGGCAGTGCGTGTAGCCGAAGTAGACGAGGGTCGGCTTGCCCTTGGTCCGCTCGCGCAGGTCGTACTTCTCGCCCTTGGTGTCGGTGAGGACGAGCGAGGGCTTGGTGAACGGCCGGTCGAGGACGGTGGCGGCCTTGGTGGAGTCGCTGCCGCCGGAGATCTCGGCGACCGCGTTCGAGCCCGTGCCGGGCTTGTCGTCGTTGCCACCGAGGCCGACGGCCGCGGTGATGCCGAGCGCGGCGACGATCGCGACCGCGGCGACGATCAGCGGGGTGCGCCGCCCGGGGCGGGCGGCGCCGCCCTCGGGCTGCGGGGTGGGTGTCTTCTCTGCGGACATCGTGGTTCTTTCCGAACTCGTCGGGTGGAAGTCGGGTGAAAGGAGAAGGAGTGTCAGGCCGAGCGGCGGCGGCCGGCGAGGACGCCGAAGGCGACGCCGGCGATGCCGACCAGGATGCCGATGACGCCGAGGATCCGGGCCGTGGTGTCGGAGGAGGACGACGAGGCGGCGGCCGTCTTCTCCTCGTGGGCGCCGGCCTTGTCGTCGTGCCCGGACTTCGCGTCGCCGGAGGCGGAGGCCGAGGGGGCGGTGGCGCCGCCGCCGTGGTGGTCACCGCTCGCGGCGGAGAGCTTCAGGACGGGAGCCGGGTTCTGCGGCTCGTCCGCGCCGTCCTTCGCCTCCTCGATCCAGCGCACGACCTCCTTGTTGTCGTACGTCTGGATGGCCTTGAGCACGAGCTCGTCCGCGTCCTCGGGCAGCTGGCCGAGGGAGAGCGGGAACTGCTGGAACTGGCCGGGGCCGATCTTCGAACCGTCGGCGGTCCAGGTCACCTTGGAGACGGCCTCGTTGATCTTCTTGCCGTGCAGCTCCAGCGGCTTGCTGAGCTTGCTCTTCGTCACCTCGGCCTTCCAGCCGGGGATGGGCTGCGGCATGACGGAGGCCAGCGGGTGGTCGAGCGGGAAGTTGACCTCCAGCTTCACGGTGGAGGCGTTGTCGCGCTCGTTCGGGACCTTGATGTTGACGGTCGCGTAGCCGCCCTTGGCGGCCTCGCCCTGCGGCTGCACGCTGACGTGCGCGAAGGCCGTGCCGGACAGCAGCACGACGGAGGAGAGCGCGATGCCGCCGGCGAGGGCGACACGGGTGGCGGAGGAGAGGCGCGAGGAAGAAGAGGAAGAGGTACGGGAAACGCTCATGGCGGAAGACACTCCAGCTCGGAGAAGGACGGCGGGATCCGGCGCGCCGAGGGGGAACCCCTGCTCAGGCGTGCGGACGTACGCGGCCCGCTCCTGGTGAGCGGTCCGCGTCAGGCTGCGAGGACGCAGTCGGCGGCCGGGGGGCCGCGTCGGATCACCGTGTTCTCGAGCGCCTCGAAGACCGGCGGCGGAGCGGAGTCGAAGGCCGTACGTACGGGCCGCCGCGATGCCGTGTGCGGGGCCGCGGGCAGTCCGGCGAGCAGGCTCCGTACGAGGCGGAGCGCGGCCCGGAGCGAGCGCACGAGGGTGCACTCGGCGAGCTCCGTCGCGCCCTGCTCGGAGAGCTGGACGAGCCGGACCAGGGCCCGGTCGCCGCGGCGCAGCAGCCAGCCCGCGGCGAGGGCGGCGAGCAGGTGGCCGAGGAGCATGGGCAGTCCGGGCAGGAGCCCGTCGGACGGGGCCGCCGCGTGCCCCAGGTGGCCGTGGGCGGTGGCCGGGGCGAGCCCGGCGTCGCCGACGATCCTGGCGGCGTCGGCCGGACTGATGGCCCCGGTACCCGCTCCGCAGACCAGCTTGGCGGCCAGCCGCACGAGGGCGTCGTCGGCCGTGGGGCTCAGCGCGAGAGGGCGCCGGCCCAGGCTGAAGAGGACGTGCAGGCCGAGCTGCCCGCCCGCGAGGGCGCCGACGACGAAGGCGAGGGAGCGTTCGCGTCCGGCGAAGAGGACGGTGATCCCGAAGACGCCGAGGAAACCGGCGAGGAGGGTCCACAGGGCGATGCCCGCACAGGCGGCGAGGGCGTGTCCCAGCGCGGACAGCACGACGCAGACCGCGGTGAACACCGCGGCCCTCAGCAGCCGTGGAGCGAGCGCGGGGGCAGTCATGGCGGGCCCATCATCGCACCAGGGGCAGGGCCGCCATGAGGCAGGTCCGTAAGGTCGTTCTTGGGCGTCTTCGGGGTGACATACACCGGCGTACCGGCGCGGTGCATCCGCCGAACGAGCGCTCTTGTCGCCTTCGGGGGCTTACGAAGGGTTCCGTCCGGCAATAGGTATCGGTATGTCGAGCCGCTGCCGGGAGGCTGGAGCATGAGCATCTGGTGGTCACTCCATCTGCGGCGCGAGGCCGCGAGCGTGCCGCTTGCCCGCCGGCTTCTGCTGGGCACGATGGAGACGGCCGGGGTCGATCCCGACGTGTCGTACGAGCTGTCGGTCGCGCTCACCGAGGCCTGTGCGAACGCGGTCGAGCACGGCGGTGACGGCGACGGCGGCGGGACGGGCAGGGCGTACCGCGTGACGGCGTACCTGGACGGCGAGACCTGCCGTATCGAGGTGGCGGACTCGGGCCCGGGCTTCCCCGGCGCGGGACCCGGCCGCCCCGGTGCCGGGACGGCGTCGGCGCCGCCGCCCGCCTCCGACGACGCCGAGCACGGCCGTGGGCTGCGCCTGATCGAGGAGCTCGCCGACCACGTGCAGTTCGGCAACCGCTCGGGCCGGGGCGGCGCGGTCGTCAGCTTCGACAAGATCCTGAAGTGGAAGGACGGCCCGTCCCTCCTGATGGCCTGAGCCCGGGAGAGGCGTGCGAGGCGTGCGAGGCGTGCGCGTACGGGGAAGGGCCCCCGCCGGTCGGTCGGCGGGGGCCCTTCGTCTCCAACGTACGCGCGAAAACGGCTGCGCGAAAACGTCCGCGCCGCGGCGCGAACGCGGAGGTCAGCCCTTCAGGCCGGCCATCCACGCCTCGACCTCTTCGGAGGTGCGCGGCAGCGCGTCCGAGAGGTTCACGTTGCCGTCCTCGGTGACGAGGATGTCGTCCTCGATCCGGACGCCGATGCCGCGGTACTCCTCCGGCACGGTCAGGTCGTCGGCCTGGAAGTACAGACCCGGCTCGACGGTCAGGCACATGCCCGGCGCGAGGGTCGTGTCGACGTACGCCTCGGTGCGCGCGGCGGCGCAGTCGTGGACGTCCATGCCGAGCATGTGACCGGTGCCGTGCAGGGTCCAGCGGCGCTGGAGGCCGAGCTCCAGGACGCGCTCGACCGGGCCCTCGACGAGGCCCCACTCGACGAGCTTCTCGGCGAGGACGCGCTGGGCGGCGTCGTGGAAGTCGCGGTAGGCGGCGCCGGGCTTCACCGCGGCGATGCCGGCCTCCTGGGCCTCGTACACGGCGTCGTAGATCTTGCGCTGGAGCTCGGTGTACCGGCCGTTGATCGGCAGGGTGCGGGTGATGTCCGCGGTGTAGAGCTCGGTCGTCTCCACGCCGGCGTCGAGCAGCAGCAGGTCGCCGGAGCGGACGTCGCCGTCGTTGCGCACCCAGTGGAGGGTGGTGGCGTGCGGGCCGGCGGCGCAGATGGAGCCGTAGCCGATGTCGTTGCCCTCGACGCGGGCGCGCAGGAAGAAGGTGCCCTCGATGTAGCGCTCGCTGGTCGCCTCGGCCTTGTCGAGGACCTTGACGACGTCCTCGAAGCCGCGGGCGGTGGCGTCGCAGGCCTTCTTGAGCTCGGCGACCTCGAAGTCGTCCTTGATCAGGCGGGCCTCGGAGAGGTAGACGCGGAGTTCCTCGTCGCGCTCGGCGGTGACCTTGTCGGTCAGGGCCGCCTCGATGCCGGCGTCGTGGCCGCGGACGGCGCGGACGGGGCCGGTGGCCTCCTTCAGCTGGGCGGCCAGCTCGCGGACGTCCTTCGCGGGGACGCCGAGGAGCTGCTCGGCCTCGGTGAGGGAGTGGCGGCGGCCGACCCACAGCTCGCCCTGGCCGTCGAGCCAGAACTCGCCGTTCTCGCGGTCGGAGCGCGGCAGCAGGTAGATCGTGGCCTTGTGGCCGCTCTTCGCCGGCTCCAGGACGAGGACGCCGTCCTGCGTCTGGTCGCCGGTGAGGTACGCGTACTCGGTCGAGGCACGGAAGGCGTACTCCGTGTCGTTCGACCGGGTCTTCAGGTTGCCGGCGGGGATCACCAGACGCTCGCCCGGGAAGCGGGCGGACAGCGCGGCGCGGCGCGCGGCCGTCTTGTCGGCCTGCGCGACGGGCGCCAGGTCACGCAGCTCGGTGTCGGCCCAGCCGGACTTCATGTTCTCGGCGAGCTCGTCGGACACGCCCGGGTACAGGCCGTTCTTCCGCTGCTTGATCGCCTGCTCTTCGGTCGTCTCTTCCGGGGTCTCCGGCGTGAGCTCCTCGGCCACGGGTCTGCCTCCTCTTGGTACGACACTGAACCCCCACCATCGTACGGTCGTACGGAAGGGGGCCCAGGGCCGGAAGGCCTCTTACCGGAGCGTCACGTTCCGCTCACGCGCGGGCGTCCCGCGGAGCTCCCGTGCGAGTGCCCCGCGGAGCTCACTCGAAGCGTGCGGCGAGCAGGACCACGTCCTCCTCGTCGTCGGCCGTGTCGAGGCCCTCGGGCAGCAGGGTCCGCAGGACGTGGTCGGCGATCGCGCCCGGGTCGCCCCGGTCCGCCTTCGGCACGCTCGCGGCGGCCGCGTGGAGCCGCGCGAAGGCCCGGTCCATGGCGTCACCGGTACGGCGGAGCAGCCCGTCCGTGTAGAGAAGCACCGTTTCTCCCGGGGTGGGAGACAGCTCGACGCTCGGCGCCTCCCAGCAGGAGAGCATCCCGAGCGGAGCCGAGAGCGAGGTCTCGACGAACTCGGTGCGGTGCTCGCCGATGATCAGCGGCGGGGCGTGCCCGGCCCCGGCCAGGACGATCCGGCGCTGCGCGGGCTCGGCGTAGGCGAAGAGCGCGGTCGCCGAGCGGGCGGGCTCGGTGAGCCGGAGCAGGAGCTCCAGGTCGGAGAGGACGGCGACGGGATCCTCGCCCTCCATCACCGCGTACGCCCGGAGGGAGGCGCGCAGCCGGCCCATGGCGGCCAGCGCGCTCGGCCCGGTCCCGGAGACGGAGCCGACGGCGAGGCCGAGGGCGCCCTCCGGCAGCGGCAGCGCGTCGTACCAGTCGCCGCCGCCCCGGGGGCCGGTGCGGTGGCGGGCGGCGAGCTGGACGCCGGGGACGCGGGGGAGGCGGCTGGGGAGCAGCTCCTCGGCGATGGTGGAGACCTGGGCGCGGGCGCGCTCGACCTGGAGGAGGCGGGCGAGGTGCTCGGTCGCGAAGCGGCCGTAGAGCCCGATGAGGTGGCGCTGGCGTTCGGAGGGCTCGGCGGGCTCGTCGTAGAGCCAGACGGCCGCGCCCAGCCGGCCGGCCTCCTCGGTGGCGAGGGGGAGGGCGTAGCTCGCGGCGTAGCCGAGGCGGGCGGCGACCTCGCGGTGGCGCGGGTCGAGGCCCTCCTCCGTACGGACGTCGGGGATGGCGATCGGATCGGGGACGCGGGCCGGGTCGGCGGGATCGGGGAGGCCGTCGAGGAGGCGCCCGTAGCTGGTGGCGCCGCGCGGGACGGTCTCGATCGTGCCGAGCTCGGCGTGGGCGAGCCCGAGGCCGATGGTGGTGGCGGGGCCGAGGCCGTCGGCGGGTTCGAGGACGGCCATGCCCCGGCGGGCGCCGACGAGGGCGGCGCCGGCGCGGAGCACCTCGGGGAGGGCCTCGTCGAGGGACGAGGTCCTGATGAGGCGCTCGGTGAGTTCGTGGAGGGTGGTGAGGTCGGAGACCCAGCCGGCCAGCCGGTCCTGGATCAGCGCGCCGGGCGGGAGGGCCGCGTCGGCGGGCGTCGCCGCCGCGGGGACCCCGGGAAGGGGCGCCGTAGTGTGCGGGGGGTGGGGAACCGTGGAATCGATTCCGGCCACTTTCGGCATGTGTGGGGCGCTCATGTCAGTCGGCTTTCCGACCGGTGCGTTTGACGCCATAGCATCGCAAACCCCCATGTCATTCTGCGCCGCTCGATGCATCCACATGTACACGCACTGGAGGAGCGATGTCCAGCATTGTCCCCATGGGACTTGTGGTGTCCGTGAGCTTGGACGCAAGGGTTGAAGTGCGCGGGAAGTTGGCCGAAAATTGCCCCCGGTGTGCACCTTTTGCGGTCGACTGGCGTCGTTTGAAAGCGCGTCATTCCGAGCGTGCTGGGTACGTACTCGATGACAGGCAGGGGCAGTTGGAGCTGCCCCGGAACGTGCCGCGGAACCCCGGCGTCTTACGTGCCGCAGGCCTCGGCCCGTCCCCCAGTGGCGGGGAACGTGTTCTGACCCGGCTTGGATCTGGCACCGATACGGATCGACCTGGCTCGACCTGGTTCCGACCTGGCACCACCTGGTTCCGACCTGGCTCCACCTGGTTCTGACCTGCTCCACCGGTTCCTCCCCGGCTCGACCTGGCTCCTCCGGTTCATACCTGGCCCGTCGACCCCGCTTCGGCGCGGGGCGGCGCACCACCGACCTTGTACGCGCTGATACGCACGGTGAAGAGATCTGCACATGGTGTGATGTGGATTCGGCGTTCAACGGAAAGGAACGAGCGCTCATGCGCGAGATCCTCGGAATCCTGGGACCCCTTGTGAGGCGAGGCAGCCGACGCAGGCTCCGGCGCGAGGTGAGGCCGGCCCGGCTCGACGCGGCGGTCACCTTCGCGGTCGAGTGGGGCTGGCCCGTCCTGCCGGGCGCCGGCCTGAGGGCGACGACCCGCCCGGCCGCGGGGCCCGCCTGCGTCTGCCCCGACCCCGAATGCGCGGTCCCCGGCGCGCACCCGTACGAACCCGGGCTCCTCGCGGCCACCACCGACGAGCGGATGATCCGCTGGTGGTGGACCAGGCGCCCGGAGGCCCCGGTGCTCCTCGCCACGGGTGGCGGTGCGCCGTGCGCGGTGAGCCTGCCCGCGGTGGCGGGAGCGCGGGCGCTGACCGCGCTCGACGCGATGGGCATGCGGCTCGGCCCGGTGGTGGCGACGCCGACGCGCTGGTCGATCCTCGTCGCCCCGTACGGCCTCGAACGGCTGGGCGAGCTGCTGTACGTGAAGGACAGCGTGCCCAGTTCGCTGCGGTTCCACAGTGAGGGCGGCTATCTGTTGCTGCCTCCCTCGGTCGCCGGGAACGGGCAGGTGCGGTGGGAGCGGGCGCCGCTCGCGGGCTCGGCCCGGCCGTGGCTGCCGGACGTGGAGGCCGTGGTGGACGCCCTGGTCGAGGCGAGCACGAGCACCCCGGGCGGCGGGAGCCGGCTCACGTACTGAGGGGCGCCACCGGTCCGGCGGTGACTGCCCGGCGGTGACCGTCCGGCGGTGGCGTCCGGAGGCCGTCCGCGTACGGGCCGGGCGGCGCGGCTCGTTCACCCGAACGGGTGTGTCCTGGCCCGACTTGCAGGGGAAACGCGCGCGCGGCCGACCGGGCGCCCGCCGGCCGCCGATATGTTCGCCCCACCCGTCGAAGATCCCGGGCGAAAGAGCAGGTGGGACGCATGAGTCCGGTGATGAGCCCGGCGAAACTCCGCATGATCGGACTCGGAGCGGCCGTCACGGTCGCCGTCCTGCTGCCGATCGTCGCGGTGGCGGGGCAGACGGGTGATCCCGCACGGCCGCCCGCGGGCCAGAGCGACGCGAAGCCCGGCGGTGAGCGCGGGGGCGAGAGCGGGGACCTGCTGTCGGACCTGGGGCTCGGCGGCGGATCCCGTACGGCGGGGACTCCCGGCGCCGGTCGGGATGCCGGTCCGGCGGCCGGCCCTGATCGGGCTCCCGCTCCTGCTTCCGTACCCGCCTCGCCCTCCTCGCCTGCCTCGCCCCCCTCGGCTTCCTCACCTTCCTCGGCTTCCTCCGAGGGGCCGGAACGCGTCACGAAGTGTGGTCCGGAACTCGCCTCTCCCGAGGGGATCGAGGCGCAGACCTGCGTTCTGGCCGAGGGACCCGACACCTGGGCGCGTACGTACTACCGAAACGCGACGGGGCAGGAACTCGACGCGTTTCTTACCCTCATGGCGCCCGGCGGGCGGACCGTACAAGTGCGTTGTCCGGTCGCGGCGCAGGACGAACCGGGAACCTGTGAAACGCCCAGGGAACGCGGTCGGGGCAAGGCCACGACGTATACGGCGGTGGCGGAATTCGCGGGTACCGGCGAAGGGGACACCACTCCGCTGCTGCTGAGGTCGGGCAGCAACACGGCGGACACCGAAGGAAGTTGAGTGCCGAACGCCCCGGCGCGGCCTGGGGCGGGCATGGAAACGCCCGATCGCTGGCGACGGGGGATGCACCAGCGACCGGGCTTCCAGAACGGTAACAAGAGATCTGCTGTTCGCAAATTCGATCTCGGTTATTCGGACAGGGATTTACCCGCCCGCAGACCGGGTTGTGGCGGAAGTCACCGACTGGTCGGTCTGTCAGTCACCGATACCACCTGGGGTATCAGCTGAGAGTCACCTGACGGTTCGTGAGACCGCCGCGAGCGCGACGCTCTTCGGCAGTGAGAGGGGCGTCCGAGGCGAGCGCCTCGGCGAGCCGCTCGGCGAGCTCGGCGGCCGGCTTCTCGCAGTCCTCGGCGGTCATGGAGCTGGGCAGGTCCCACACCGGCACCATCAGGCCGTGGGCGCGGAAGGAGCCGACGAGCCGGGTGTCCGCGCCGAGGGAGGTGCCCTCGCCGGCCTGGAGCCGGGCGAGCGCGTCGAGGAGCTTCTCCTCCGGGTGCGGCATGACCCAGCGCAGGTGGTTCTTGTCCGGGACCTCGCACCAGTACGCGGAGTCGACGCCGGTCAGCTTGACCGTCGGGATCGCGGCGGCGTTGGCCCGCTCCAGGGAGGCGGCGACCTCGGGGTCGGCGCCGTCCGCGGAGGCCGGGATCCAGAACTCGAAGCCCGTGTGGACCTCCGGGGCGAACGGGGCGTCCGCGTCGAGCAGCTCCTGCAGGCGCGGGCCCTCGGCCGGCACGCGGCGCGGGGGGACCGGGGTGCCCGGCTCGGTCTCCAGGGCGCGCTGGAGGGTGTCGGCGAGGTCGCGCGCGAGGTCGCCGGAGGAGGAGTCGTTCTGCAGGGCGAGGAGGACGGAGCCGTCGTCGCGGCGCAGCGCCGGCCACGCCATCGGCAGCACGGTCGCGAGCGTCACCGACGGCACGCCCTCGGGCAGTCCGCCCTTCAGGGTGAGCGGCACGGTGGCGGCGGGGACCAGCTCGCGGAGCGCGACCCAGTCGCACTCGCCGGGCAGGCCCTCGAAGGGGCGCTGGACGAGCTCGGTCACGGCGTGCGAGGCGGACCGGCCGTGACAGGCCTTGTAGCGGCGGCCCGAGCCGCAGGGGCAGGGCTCGCGCGCGCCGACGACCGGGATCTCCCCGCTCGTGACCTGTGCCTGGCCGGCCTTGCCGGCCTTCGTCTGGGGGCGCTTCTTGGCCATGGTGTGGCTTTCTCCCGATCGCGGCGGTGCTGTGTGCGTGCTGTATCGGGCGCGAGCCTAGCCGCACCGGGCACCGCCGCCCCTCAGGCGGGGCGCGGCCCCGCCCGAGGCACGTCGGTCCGGGACCGGGTCCCGGTGCCGGTGCTGGTGCCGGTCCAGGTCGTCGTACGTGTCGACCGTTCGGACCGTTCGGACCGTTCGTCAGTCCAGATCGTCGTACGCGTCGAGGAAGTCGAAGCCCGAGCCACCGCCGACGCGCGCCGCGAAGTCCTCGCGGCGGTGTCCCTCGGTGACCACGACCCAGACCGTGACCTCGCCGGTCGCGCTGTCCCGTACGCCCCAGTCCTGGGCCAGCGCGCTGATGATGTTCAGCCCGCGTCCGCCGCGTGCCGTGACCGAAGGGGTGGACGGGACGGGTCTCGTGGGACCACCGCCGTCCGTCACCTCGACCCGCAGGCCACCCGCCGGGTCGACCCGCCAGGCCGCCCGGACATCGCCCTCGCCCCGCTCCGCCCGTCCCAGCGGCCTGCCGTAGCGACAGGCATTGCTGAGCAGCTCCGAAAGGATCAGTACCGCGTCGTCGACGACCGATTCGGACACCCCGCTGCGGTACAGCTCGTCCCGCATCCGGTGTCGCGCCTCACCCACGCCCGCAGGGCCATGGGGTACGGCCATGCTCGACGACGTGGGCACCTCTTGTGCCACCACCAACGCCACCCCCGAGACCTCCTTTGCCCCACGCCACCGTGTGGATGCCCCACTGGACTGGACCGGAAACCGGCCAGTGCACGTGGCGTGTGGCACTCGTGACGATCGAGTACGCGCTGAACGCGCCGGTGCACTCCCTGTAAGCCCTGGGGAAGGTGTGACGTATGGGGTTGTAGGTCAGCCGCGGCCCAGCTGGGAGAGCACCTGCTTCGGACGGTTGGTGATGATCGCGTCCACCCCGAGACGTACGCAGAGCTCGACGTCCTCGGGCTCGTCCACCGTCCAGACGTGGACCTGGTGCCCGGCCTTCTGGAGCCGCAGGATCACGGCGGGGTGGTGGCGGACGATCCGGATCGAGGGGCCCGCCACGCGCGCGCCCGCGGGGAGGCGCCCGTCGCGCAGGCGCGGGGTGACGAACTGGGTGAGGGAGACGGTCGGCAGGGTCGGCGAGGCGGCGGCGATCCGGTGGAGGGACCGGGCCGAGAAGCTCATGACCCGTACGGGAGAGTCGTCGCGGGAGGCGGGGGCGTCGAGGCCGAACCGCTTCAGGAGCTGGAGGAGCCGCTCCTCGACCTGGCCCGCCCAGCGGGTGGGGTGTTTGGTCTCGATGGCCAGCTCGACCCTGCGCCCGGCGTCGGAGACGAGCTCCAGGAGGCGCTCCAGGGTGAGGACGGACGTGTACTCGGGGTCTCCCCAGTCGGGGCTCTCCGAGGCGTCGTCCCGCTCCTCCCGTTCCTTCCAGACGCCGAAGTCGAGGGCGGCGAGGTCGGCGAGTTCGAGCGCGGAGACGGCGCCGCGACCGTTGGACGTACGGTTGACGCGTCGGTCGTGGACGCAGACGAGGTGGCCGTCGGCGGTGAGCCGGACGTCGCACTCCAGGGCGTCGGCGCCGTCCTCGATGGCCTTCACGTAGGCGGCCAGGGTGTGTTCCGGGGCGTCCTCGGAGGCTCCGCGGTGGGCGACGACCTGGACGGGTGCGCTGTTCGGGTGCTGCCGTGCGTGAGTCACGGCGTCATGGTGCCATTGGCGGGGTGGGGCGAGCACACCGGAAGCTGTCCGTTCTGTCCGTATATAAAGGATGGAGCGCAGATGCACAGCTCCGCCTTACAGCGGCCTGACGCCCGGTGGGAAAAGCTGGTGACAAGAGCCTGAGCCAGACATGACCACCCACGACCACGCATCAGCACACCCCCGACCACCCCGCACCCACCCCGCGCAGTGATCGAGCAGTCAACGAGGAGAGCGAGCTGTGAGCACCGAGAACGAGGGCACGGCGGTTCCGGCGGACCCGACTGCCCCGTCCGCCCCTCCGACGCCTCCCGTCCCTTCGGCGCCGCCGGCGGAGGCGGTGACGACGGAGACGCCGACGACGCCGACGACGGCGGAGGCCGCGGCCTCCGCGCCCGCCACTGACCCCGCACCGGCACCGGCCCCTGCCCCCGCACCTGCCGAACCGGTGACCGTCGCGGCTCCCGCGGCTGCCGCGCCGCCCGCTCCCCCCGCCCCCGCGACGGCTCCGGCCGCCGGTGCCGGCGGCTGGCCGCCGCCCCCGCCGGCCGTACCGGCCTGGGGTGCGCCCCTCCCTCCCGCCCCCGAGGCACCCCGCAAGCGGACCGGCGGGATCGTCGCGGCCGTCCTGGTCGCGGCGCTCGTCGCGGGCGGTGTCGGCGGCGGCATCGGCTACTGGGCGGCCGAGCGCGGCGACAACGGGACCGGCTCGACGACGGTCTCCTCGGCCGAGGCGCCCGCGTCGTTCAAGCGCGACCCGGGGACGGTCGCGGCGGTCGCGGCGAAGGCGCTGCCCAGCGTCGTCACGATCCAGGCGAAGTCCGGCGGAACGCAGGGCGAGAGCGAGGGCGGCACGGGCACCGGCTTCGTGTACGACCAGGAAGGCCACATCGTCACCAACAACCACGTGGTGGCCTCGGCCGCGGACGGCGGCACGCTCTCCGTGACGTTCTCCGACGGCAAGACGTACGACGCGGAGGTCGTCGGCCGGGCCCAGGGCTACGACGTGGCCGTCCTGAAGCTGAAGAGCGCCCCGAAGGGGCTGAAGCCGCTGCCGCTCGGCAACTCCGACCAGGTGGCGGTCGGCGACTCGACGATCGCGATCGGCGCGCCCTTCGGCCTGTCGAACACGGTGACGACGGGCATCATCAGCGCCAAGAACCGCCCGGTGGCCTCGGGTGACGGCTCGGGCGGCGGCAACTCGTACATGAGCGCGCTGCAGACCGACGCCTCGATCAACCCGGGCAACTCCGGCGGCCCGCTGCTCGACGCGAGCGGCGCGGTCATCGGCATCAACTCGGCCATCCAGTCCACCGGGAACGGCTTCGGCCAGTCCCAGGCGGGCTCGATCGGCCTCGGCTTCGCGATCCCGGTCAACCAGGCGAAGAACGTGGCGCAGCAGCTGATCAAGACGGGCAAGCCGGTCTACCCGGTGATCGGCGCGACCGTGAACATGACCGAGCAGGGCGAGGGCGCGACGATCGCGTCCCAGGGCACCGGCGGCACCGCCCCGGTCATCCCGAACGGTCCGGCGGCGAAGGCGGGCCTCAAGGCCGGCGACGTCATCACGGACTTCGACGGCCACGTGATCGACAGCGGCCCCACGCTCATCAGCGAGATCTGGACCCACAAGCCGGGCGACTCGGTCAAGATCACCTACGAGCGCGACGGCAAGACGTCCACGGCCACGGTCACCCTCGGCGAGCGCACGGGTGACAGCTAGGGCCTGTCGTACGACGTGAGGACCTCGGCCTTCGTCTCCCAGGACGAAGGCCCGTCCCCGCCGTGGCCGACGTACCCGTGGCCGACGCCCCCGTTCTCGACGCCCCCGTTCTCGACGTCCCCGCCCTCGACGTCCCCGATGTCGATCCGCGTGGCGCCGAACCCGCTGCCCCGGGAGTGATTCCGGGGCGCCGGGCGGCGCGGCTCGTCGTCGCCCATGATCAGCAGGGGGTCGAACATGACGACGGCCGCGGCCAGGACGAGGAAGACGAGCGGGCCGACGAGCATGGGCAGCACGTTCAGGAGCGAGGAGCTCTCGGCCGTGTGCGACGCGTCGGCGACGTGCACGCTGACCGCGGCCATGCCCGTGTAGTGCATGCCGGTCACGGCGACGCCCATGACGACACTGGCGCCGAGGCTGGCCAGGAAGCCGCGGATCGAGACCGCCGCCCAGAGCGCGGCGGTCGCCGCGACGACGGCGATGACCACGGACACGACGACGACGGCGGGGGCGTAGCCGAGCTGCCCGTTCATCCGCATGGCCGCCATGCCCAGGTAGTGCATGCCGGCGACGCCGAGCCCGGTGAAGACGCCCGCGACGAGCAGCGGGGCCGGCCGGGCGCCGAGGTAGCCCACGATGAACACGCCGACGCCCACGACGACCACGGCCACGAGGAGGCTGAGGAACGTCAGGGACGCGTCGTACGAGATCGGTGTCTCGCGCACCTGGAAGCCGAGCATGGCGATGAAGTGCATCGTCCAGATGCCGCACCCGATGGAGGCCGCGCCGAGCGCCAGCCAACCGGGCTTCCGCGCACGGTCGGTGCTGAGGGACCTGACCGTGCAGCGCAGCCCCAGGGCGCTTCCCAGACAGGCCATCACGTAACCCACCAAGGGCGTGACCATGCCGTAGCTGAAGCCGTCGATCGTGCCGTGCACCCTGCAACCCTTCGGGAATCACGCGGCGCACGCCGCGGAACTCAAATGTGGAGATCTTGTGAACAAGGGACTCTAACTCAGCCCCCTCCTCGGCCGACCCCGCCCCGCCCCGCTCCCCAGCCGGTACGCTGTAGCCCGCTCCACCCCAGGTGGGCAGGGGCGAAGGTGGGTTGCCCGAGCGGCCTAAGGGAACGGTCTTGAAAACCGTCGAGGCAGCGATGTCTCCGTGGGTTCAAATCCCACACCCACCGCACCGGATCAGCGCCCGAGCTGATCGCAAGGGGCGCTCCTCACCAGGAGCGCCCCTTTGGCATGAAGGGGTTCTCGGCATGGTGCGGATCGTTTTGGTGCAGGGGGACATCACCGCCGAGGCGGCGGACGCGGTGGTCAACGCCGCGAACTCGTCGCTGCTCGGGGGCGGGGGCGTCGACGGGGCCATTCACCGGAAGGGCGGGCCGGAGATCCTCGCCGCCTGTCAGGATCTGCGGCGCTCGCACTACGGCAAGGGGCTGCCGACCGGGCGGGCCGTGGCGACGACCGGGGGGCGGTTGCCGGCCCGGCACGTGATCCACACCGTGGGGCCGGTCTGGTCGCGGGACGAGGACCGGTCGGCGCTGCTGGCCTCCTGCTACCGCGAATCGCTGCGGGTCGCGGACGAGTTGGGGGCCCGTACGGTCGCGTTCCCCGCCATCTCCACCGGGATCTACGGCTGGCCGATGGGCGACGGGGCCAGGATCGCCGTGGAGACCGTGCGGTCCGCCCGTACCGAGGTGGAGGAAGTGCGGTTCGTGCTGTTCGACGCGGGGGCGTACGCGGCCTTCGAGGCGGCGGTCGGCGGGCAGGCCCTTTCGTAGGGCTCTTCGTAGGGCCCTTCGTAGGGCTTTTCCGCAGGAGGGCCTTCCGTGGAACGCTCTTTTCCGAATGGCCAGGGTGTTCGAATGCCATGTTGGCGGGACTCGCCGGGCCGTCTTTCCGAGAGAAAGATTGGCGGAAAATCTGCCGGAACGCTTCCTCCCTTGCCGCGCACGGATTCTCCCGGTGACGCACCTTCCTCCGACCGGCTGAGCTGCGCCGTTCTCGCTTCGCCGGGGTTTATCGGTCTGTCCTCACGCTTGCGGGGGAATAAGCCGCTCCGGGGTGGTTCGACGGGGATTCGGTGGGCAACTCTGGATTCGCGACGTCGAGCACAACGACCGAGGCGGTCGGCCAACTGCCTGGGTAATGGCTGTAGTTCAGAGAAGTTCTCGAAGCAGTTCCGTGCAAAGCATCAGTTTCAGTTCCCGGAGGAACAGACATGGCAAGCATCCGTACCGCCCGCGTTCTCGCCGCTGCCGCCGCCCTGCCCCTCGCCGCCGCGCTCTTCACCGGGGTGGCCCAGGCCGACAACGGTGGATTCGCGGACGACGGATCGAACACGAGCGTCGCCACGATCATCGGCAGTGGTGTGGGTGGGGACAACAACGGAAACTCCACCACCACGCAGCAGGTGGCGACCGGTTCCGGTGCCTCCAACCAGAACAACACGGCGAGCGTGAACGGCTCCGCGTTCACCCACATCGACCAGACGAACGCGGTGGTGAACTTCTACCCGTGGTGGTAGTCGGCAGCAGCACGGGAGCCGGCCCGACGGGGGGCGTGACCGCGGTGTGAACGAGGAACGACGGCCTGTGCGCCGGTACTTCGGTACCGGCGTGCGGGCCGTCCCGCGTTTCCGGGTGCGCGCGCCGGGTGCGCCTTTCGTCGGCCGCACGCCCGGGGGCGTACGTCGCCGACCTTGACAGGGGTCCTGAATCTGACGGACAGTCAGAAACCTCAGTCGTCCCACGGGAGGCCGTCGCCGTGCACCTCGCCCCGACCGAGCGGCAGCTGCGGCTGCGCGCCGAACTCCGCGTGTACTTCCGCGAGGTGATGCCCGACGGCCCACCTCCGGCCGACGACGCCGCCGCCCAGCGCCGACTGCTCCGCCGGATCGGGGCGGACGGGCTCCTCGGCCTCGGCTGGCCCGAGGAGTACGGAGGCCAGGGGCGCGGCCCCGACGAGCAGTTCGTCTTCTTCGACGAGGCCTACCGGGCGGGCGCACCCGTCTCCATGGTCACCCTCAACACCGTCGGACCCACCCTCATGAGGTACGGGACCGACGAGCAGAAGGCGTACTTCCTGCCCCGGATCCTGCGCGGCGAGACCGTCTTCGCCATCGGCTACAGCGAGCCCGAGGCCGGCACGGACCTCGCCTCCCTCCGGACGCGCGCGGTGCGGGACGGCGCGGAGTGGCTGATCGACGGGCAGAAGATCTTCACCTCCAACGCCCAGAACGCCGACTGGATCTGGCTCGCCTGCCGCACCGATCCCGACGCGCCGCCGCACCGGGGCATCTCCATCGTCCTCGTCCCCACCGGCGCACCGGGGTTCTCCTGGACCCCGATCGCGACCGTCGGCGGGCTGACGACGACCTCGACCTACTACGACGGGATACGGGTGCCCGCCGGGAACCTCGTCGGGCCGGAGCACGGCGGCTGGGGGCTGATCACCGAGCAGCTCAACCACGAGCGGGTCGCGCTCGCCGCGATCGGCATGCAGGCCGAGGACTTCTTCGCGGCGGCGCTCGACCGGGCGCGCACCCCCGATCCGGTGACGGGCAGGCGTCGTGTCGACGAGCCGTGGATCCGGATCCGGGCCGCCGAAGCACATGCCCGGCTGGCGGCGACACGCCTGCTCAACTGGCGTTTGGTGGGGGATGTGGGGGCCGGCCGGCTGGCCCCGGGGGACGCGAGCGGCGTGAAGTTCGCGGGAACCGAATCGGCGGTCGAGGTCTATCGCATATGTCAGGAGATCGCGGGCGGGGCGGGGACGGTGCGAGCGGGATCGCCGGGGGAGTTCGACGGCGGCGAGCTGGAGCGCATGAACCGGGCCGCGCAGATCAACACCTTCGGGGGAGGGGTGAGCGAGGTGCAGCGCGAGATCGTCGCGAGGATGCGGCTCGGCATGAAGGGGAGGGGGCGGCGATGACCGGTACGGAGACGGCACAGGACGAGCTGTACGAGCGGCTCGCCGGCTACGAGGGACGGTCCGCCGCCACCGCCGGGGTCGGCAAGGACCCCGTCAACCTGCCCATGATCCGCCACTGGTGCGAGGCCATGGGCGATGCCCACCCGGCCTACGACGGGCCCGGGGCGATCGCGCCCCCGACCATGCTCCAGGCGTGGACCATGGGCGGCCTCTCCGGGCACGGCGACCGCTCCGAGGCGTACGACGAGCTGTTCGCGCTCCTCGACGGCGCCGGGTACACCTCGGTCGTCGCGACCGACTGCGAGCAGGAGTACCTCCGACCGCTGCGGCCGGGGGACGCGATCACCTTCGACGCCGTCATCGAGTCCGTGTCGCCGCGCAAGACGACCAAGCTCGGCACCGGGCACTTCGTCACGACCCGGATGGACGTCCTGGCGGACGGCGAGCTCGCGGGCACCCACCGCTTCCGGATCCTCAAGTACGCGCCCGCGGGGCGCCCCCCGAAGCCCGACCGGCGAAGCTCGGAGCCCGCCGCGCCCGCCGCCGCGGCGCCCCGCCGGCCCCGGCCGGTCGTCAACCGGGACAACGCCGGATTCTGGGAGGGCGTGGCCGCGCACCGGCTGCTCATCCAGCGCTGCGGCGACTGCGCGAGCCTGCGCCTCCCCTGGCTGCCGGGGTGCGCCGAGTGCGGCTCGCCGGAGTGGGACACGGTCGAGGCGAGCGGCGCCGGGACCGTCTACTCGTACGTGGTGATGCACCACCCGCCCTTCCCGGCCTTCGACCCCCCGTACGCGGTCGGGCTGATCGAACTGGCCGAGGGCGTCCGGATGGTCAGCAACGTGGTGGGCGTGCCGTACGACAAGGTCCGGATCGGGATGCCGGTGCGGCTGGAGTTCCTGCGGGTCGACGACGAGCTGGAGCTCCCCGTCTTCCGTGCGGGAGGGGAGGGCTGACATGGACTTCACCCCCACCGAGGAGCAGGAGGCCGCCCGGGACCTGGCCGCGCGGATCTTCGGCGACCTCGCCACCCACGAGCGGCTCGCGGCCGCCGGCACCGGCAGCGACGCCGAGCTGTGGAAGGCCCTCTGCGCGGCGGGACTCCCCGGCGCCGTCGAGGAGACCGGGCTGCTCGGCCTCGTCCTCCTCCTGGAGGAGCAGGGGCGCACGACCGCACAGGTCCCCTTCGCCGCGAGCTGTGTGTACGGGATCCTCGCCGTCGCCCGGCACGGCACCGAGGAACAGCGCGCCCGGCTCCTGCCGGGCCTCCGCGACGGGACGACGGTGGTGACGGGCGCGCTCCCCGCTACCGGCGGGGTCGCGGCGTCCGGCTCGGTCGCGTCGACCGGCTCGGTCGAGGCGTCCGGCTCGGTCGAGGCGTCCGGCTCGGTCACGTCGTCCGGCTCGGTCGCGTCGGGCGAGGGGCGGCTCGACGGGGTCGTCGACTGGGTGCCGTGGCTCAGGGACGCCACCCATGTCCTCGTACCGGACGCGGAGCGCGGACTGTGGCTCGTCCGCACCGAGGACGCGGCCCGGATCGAGCCCGTCGAGCTCACCGCGCCCTGGTCGGCGGGGCGGCTCGTGCTCGACGGGGCGGCGGGGGAGCGGCTGGGGACCGGCCCCGGAGCCTACGAGGACGTGCTGGCCGCCGCCCGGGTCGCCTTCGCCGGGCTCCAGGCCGGGGTGTGCGCGGGGTCCCTCGCCCGGGCCGTGGAGTACACCTCCGTACGGGAGCAGTTCGGGCGCCCGCTCTCCACCCACCAGGCGGTCCAGTTGCGGGCCGCCGACGCCCACATGGACACCGAGGCCATCCGGGTCACGGCCTACGAGGCGGCCTGGCGTCACGACGAGGGCCTGGACGCCACCGGGGCCGCCCTGACCGCCGCCTGGTGGGCGTCCGAGGCGGGCAAGCGGGTCGTCCACACCGGGCAGCACCTCCACGGCGGCATGGGCGCCGACCTCGACCACCCCGTCCACCGGCACTTCCTCTGGGGCCGCCAGCTCGACGCCTATCTGGGCTGCGGCACCGAACTCCTCGCCGAACTCGGCGACCTGCTCGCGAAGGGAGACCTGTCATGAAGCCCGGGGACGAGCTGCCGCCGCTGTCGATCCCGATCACCCGCACCCTGATCGTCGCCGGGGCCGTGGCCTCCCGCGACTACCAGGACGTGCACCACGACGCCGAACTGGCCCGGGAGAAGGGCTCCCCGGACATCTTCATGAACATCCTCACGACCAACGGGCTCGTCGGCCGGTACATCACGGACCACTTCGGCCCCCGTGCGGCCCTCCGCCGGGTCGCCATCCGGCTCGGCGCCCCCAACTACCCCGGGGACACGATGACCCTGACCGGGACGGTCACCGAGGTGGCCGGCGACACGGCCACGGTCCGGGTCGTCGGGGCCAACGGCCTGGGGCACCACGTCACGGGGACCGTCACCGTGGAGGTGGCGCGATGAGCGTCCGCACCAGGGACAGCCTCGGCGGGCGGGCGGCCGTCGTCGGCATCGGGGCGACGGAGTTCTCCAAGGACTCGGGCCGCAGCGAACTCTCCCTCGCCGTCGAGGCGGTACGGGCCGCCCTCGACGACGCCGGACTGACCCCCGGCGACGTCGACGGCCTGGTCACCTTCACCATGGACACCAACCCCGAGATCACCGTCGCCCAGGCCGCCGGCATCGGCGAGCTGTCCTTCTTCTCCCGCATCCACTACGGGGGCGGGGCCGCCTGCGCCACCGTCCAGCAGGCCGCGCTCGCCGTCGCGAGCGGGGTCGCCGAAGTCGTCGTCTGCTACCGGGCGTTCAACGAGCGCTCCGGGCGCCGCTTCGGCTCCGGCGTCCAGCAGCGCGAGCCCTCCGCCGAGGGCGCCGCGCTCGGCTGGCAGCTTCCCTTCGGGCTGCTCACCCCGGCCTCCTGGGTCGCGATGGCCGCCCAGCGGTACCTCCACACCTACGGGCTCACCCCGGACGCCTTCGGCCACGTCGCCGTGACCGACCGGCGGCACGCGGCCCGCAACCCCGCCGCGTACTTCCACGGGAAGCCGATCACCCTCGCCGACCACGCCGCCTCGCGCTGGATCGTCGAGCCGCTGCGGCTCCTCGACTGCTGCCAGGAGACCGACGGCGGCCAGGCGATCGTCGTCACCTCCGTCGAGCGCGCCCGGGACCTGCCCCGGCCGCCCGCCGTGATCCTGGCGGCGGCGCAGGGCGCCGGACGGAAGCAGGAGGCCATGACCAGCTTCTACCGGGACGAGTTGACCGGGCTGCCGGAGATGGGCGTGGTCGCCCGGCAGCTCTGGCGGACCGCGGGCCTCGCACCGGACGACATCGACGTGGCGATCCTCTACGACCACTTCACCCCGTTCGTGCTGATGCAGCTGGAGGAGTTCGGCTTCTGCGGTCCCGGGGAGGCGGCGGACTTCGTCGCGGCCGACGCGATACCGCTGAACACCCACGGAGGCCAGCTCGGCGAGGCCTATCTGCACGGCATGAACGGCATCGCGGAGGCGGTGCGGCAACTGCGCGGTACCTCGGTGAACCAGATACCCGGCGCGGCCCGGACTCTGGTCACGGCGGGCACGGGGGTTCCCACGTCCGGGTTGATCCTGGGCACGGACGGCTGACGCGACGGCCCCAGCGGTGGCCGGGCGGGGCGGGCGGCTCTTCACTCGCGCCATGAGCACTCACGCGCCACCCCCGCGCTCGCCGTCGCCGTCACTGTCGCCGTCCCCGGTGCTGCCGCCGATGCTGTCGCCGTCGTCGCCGTCGCCCGTCCGTCCGCCGTACGCACGGTCCGCGCCGCCTCCCGGGGCGCGGACCGTGGTCACCGCGCTGGTGGTGGCGCTGGCCGGCGCGGCCCTCCTCGCCGGACCGACCCCCGCCAAGGCCGTGGCCTCCCCGCCGGCCTCGGCCCCCGCCCCGGCCGCACCCGCCGCCGGCGCTCCCGCGCCCGTACGCGAACCCGCACCCGCACCCGAACCCGCACCCGACCCCGCACTCGACCCCGAACTCGCACGCGAACCCGCACCGACGTTCGCGTCCGCATCCAGGCTCGCGCCCGCGCCGCACTTCGCGGGCAAGGCCTTCGACACCTGTGAGGCGCCGTCCCTCACGGTGATGAAGGCCTGGCTCAGCTCCCCGTACCGGGCCGTCGGCGTCTACTTCGGGGGCCGGGGACGGGGCTGTCCCACCCAGAAGGAGCTGACCCCCGCCTGGGTCGCGTCGGCCCACGCCATGGGCTGGCGGCTGCTGCCGCTCTTCGTCGGCTCCCAGGCGCCGTGCGTCTACGCCGCCGCGAAGCGGCCGTACGCCATCGGCAGCACCCCCTGGAGCCAGGGCACCCGGGAGGCGGGCGACGCGGTGCGGGCGGCGCGGGCCCTGGGGATCGGCACGAGCAGCCCGCTCTACCTGGACATCGAGTCCTTCCAGGTGGAGGACACGAGCTGTGCCGCCACCACCCTCTCCTTCGTCCGCGCCTGGAACCGCGAGGTGCGGCGCCTCGGCTATCTGCCCGGCTACTACAGCAGCGCCGACACCGGCATCCGGCACATCGAGGGGGCGCGGAAGGCGGGCACGGCGGACCTGCCGTCCGTGCTGTGGTTCGCGCGCTGGCGTGGCGTGCCCGCGCTGTACGAGGAGACGTCGCTGCACCCGGATGCCTGGATGCCGCACGCCCGGATCCACCAGTACGTGGGGAACGTCGCCGAGACGTACGGAGGCCGCCGGATGCTGATCGACCGCAACGCGGTGGACGCGCCGGTCGCCCGCGTAACGGCGCCCGGCATCTGACCCCGCACCCGCCCCCCCCGCACCCCCCCCGCACCCCCCCGCACCCCCCCCGCACCCGCCCCGCACCCGCCCCCCCCGCACCCGCCCCGCACCCGCCCCCCCGCACCCGTCTCGGCCCGGCTCCGACCTCGCCTCAACCCGCCCCGACCCCGCCGCAACCTCCCCCCGACCCTGGTTCGACCCGGTCTCGACCCTGAGGCCATCGGCGGGGCGACTCCACCCAGAGAAGGTCCTGGCGGCGCGGTTCCTCCAACCTGAGGCGGACCCCGGTTCGGGACCTGGGGCCGATCCGCCGGGCAACGTCCGCTTCTAGCGTGGAGGCATGACTCCGCCACCCTCTGGCCCCGTCTGCACCGGCGCCTCGAAGGCCGCCCTCGGCCACGTGCCGTACCCGTCGTTCTCCTCGTACGTCCGGGCGCGTGGTCCCGTGCTGCTGCGTACGGCGCGCTCCCTGACCGCCAACCCCTGCGACGCCGAGGACCTCCTCCAGACCGCGCTCACCAAGACCTTCGTGGCCTGGGAGCGCATCGAGGACCACCGCGCCCTGGACGGCTACGTCCGCCGCGCGCTGCTGAACACCCGTACGTCGCAGTGGCGCAAGCGCAAGGTCGACGAGTTCGCCTGCGAGGAGCTGCCGGAGCCGACCGGTCTGCCGGAGCCCGACCCGGCCGACCGCCAGGTGCTGCACGACGCGATGTGGCGCGCGGTGATGAAGCTGCCGGAGCGGCAGCGTCAGATGGTGGTCCTGCGGTACTACGAGGACCTCAGCGAGGCCCAGACCGCGGAGGTCCTCGGGGTCTCGGTCGGCACGGTCAAGAGCGCGGTGTCGCGAGCGCTCGGCAAGCTCCGCGAGGACCCGGAGCTGACCCCCGTACGGTGAAGACGCCCTGAGTGATCAGGGGAAGAGCAACTACCGCCAGTGATCACTGGCAATTTACGTACTCCCGGGTAGTGACATACCGCGCGGTACGTGCGCAGAATCTCCCCACCCTTTCTGCCACGTAGCGCCCACCGGGAGGACGCCCCGTGTACAGCACCATGCAGGACGTACAGCTGACCGTGAGCCGCATCCTCAAGCACGGGATGACGATCCACGGAAAGTCCACCATCACCACCTGGACGGGCGAGCCCGAGCCGCAGCGCCGCACGTTCGCGGAGGCCGGAGCCCGCGCGCACCAGCTGGCCAACGCCCTGCGCGACGAACTCGGCGTCACCGGCGACCAGCGGGTCGCCACCCTCATGTGGAACAACTCCGAGCACGTCGAGGCGTACTTCGCGATCCCCTCGATGGGCGCGGTCCTCCACACCCTCAACCTCCGTCTTCCCCCCGAGCAGCTGGTGTGGATCGTCAACCACGCCGACGACCGGGTCGTGCTCGTCAACGGCTCGCTGCTGCCGCTCCTCGCCCCGCTGCTCCCGCACCTTCCGACGGTCGAGCACGTCGTCGTCGCGGGCCCCGGCGACCGTTCCGTACTGGACGGCGCCGCGCCGCGCGTGCACGACTACGAGGAGCTGATCGCCGGCCGCCCGACCACGTACGACTGGCCCGATCTCGACGAGCGTTCCGCCGCGGCCATGTGTTACACCTCCGGCACCACCGGGGACCCCAAGGGCGTCGTCTACTCCCACCGTTCGATCTACCTGCACTCCATGCAGGTGAACATGGCCGAGTCGATGGCCCTGACCGACAAGGACACGACCCTCGTCGTCGTGCCGCAGTTCCACGTGAACGCCTGGGGCCTCCCGCACGCCACCTTCATGACCGGCATCAACATGCTCATGCCGGACCGTTTCCTCCAGCCGGCCCCGCTCGCCGACATGATCGAGCGCGAGCGGCCGAGCCACGCGGCGGCCGTCCCCACCATCTGGCAGGGCCTGCTCGCCGAGGTCACCGCGAACCCCCGCGACCTCTCCTCGATGGCCCAGGTCACCATCGGCGGCGCGGCCTGCCCGCCCTCCCTCATGGAGGCGTACGACCGGCTCGGCGTCCGTCTCTGCCACGCCTGGGGCATGACCGAGACCTCCCCGCTGGGCACGATGGCCCACCCGCCGGCCGGTCTGAGCGCCGAGGAGGAGTGGCCGTACCGGGTCACGCAGGGACGTTTCCCCGCCGGTGTCGAGGCGCGGCTCGTCGGCCCCGGCGGCGATCACCTGCCCTGGGACGGTGAGTCGGCCGGCGAGCTGGAGGTGCGCGGCACCTGGATCGCGGGCTCGTACTTCGGCGGTGCCGACGGCGAGGAGATCCGCCCGGCCGACAAGTTCAGCGAGGACGGCTGGCTCAAGACGGGCGACGTCGGTGTGATCAGCCCCGACGGCTACCTCACCCTCACCGACCGGGCGAAGGACGTCATCAAGTCCGGCGGCGAGTGGATTTCGAGCGTCGACCTGGAGAACGCCCTCATGGCGCACCCGGAGGTCGCCGAGGCCGCCGTCGTCGCCGTGCCGGACGACAAGTGGGGCGAGCGGCCGCTCGCGACGGTCGTCCTCAAGGAGGGGGCCACGGCGGACTACGAGACGCTGCGGTCCTTCCTCGCGAGCGAGGGCGGCATCGCCAAGTGGCAGCTGCCGGAGCGCTGGGCGATCGTGCCGGCGGTGCCGAAGACGAGCGTCGGCAAGTTCGACAAGAAGGTCATCCGCAGGCAGTACGCGGAGGGCGAGCTGGACGTGACGCAGCTGTAAGCCGGCCGGCTGTAGGGACGGAAACGGGTGAGGGGGAGGGCTTGGCGGCCCTCCCCCTCACCCGTGTCGGTACGGCCGGTCGGTGCCGGACCGGCCGGTGCCGGACCGGCCGGTGCCGGACCAGTCGGTACCGGACTAGTTGGTGCCGATCTTCGCGAGCAGGTCGACGATCCGGGCCTGGACCTCGGTGCTGTTCGACCGCTCGGCGAGGAAGAGGACCGTCTCGCCGGAGGACAGCGTCGGCAGCTCCTCCTCGTCCAGGTCGGCCGAGGTGTAGACGACGAGCGGGGTGCGGTTCAACTGCCCGTTCGCGCGCAGCCAGTCGATGATCCCGGCCCGGCGGCGGCGTACCTGCATCAGGTCCATCACGACGAGGTTCGGCCGGGTCTGCGTGGCGAGCGTGACCGCCTCGGTGTCCGTGGCCGCGCGGGCGACCTGCATGCCGCGCCGCTCCAGAGTGGCGGCGAGCGCCTCCGCGATGTCGTCGTGCTCCTCGATCAGCAGGACCCGCGACGGGTGCTGCTCGCTGTCGCGGGGCGCGAGCGCCTTGAGGAGTACGGCGGGGTCGGCGCCGTACGCGGCCTCCCGGGTCGCCTGCCCGAGACCGGCCGCGAGCAGCACCGGCACCTCGGCGGCGACGGCGGCCTGCCGCAGCGACTGGAGGGCGGTACGGGTGATGGGGCCGGTCAGCGGGTCGACGAAGAGCGCGGCGGGGAAGGCGGCGATCTGGGCGTCGACCTCCTCGCGGGAGTGCACGATCACGGGGCGGTAGCCGCGGTCGCTGAGCGCCTGCTGGGTGGAGACGTCGGGCGCGGGCCAGACGAGCAGCCGGCGCGGGTTGTCGAGCGGCTCGGGGGGCAGCTCGTCGTCGACGGGCCGCGGAGCGGGACGGTTGGCGACCTCGACCGCGCCACCGGGGCCGTCGAGCGGCTCGGGACCTTCGGCGGAGCCCTCCGCGGGCGCCCCTATGGCATAGGCGCGGCCCTCGGGGGCGGCCGGGGAGAGCCCGAGCGCGGCCTCGGGGGAGGACTGCGGGTGCTGCTTGGCCGCGTTCTCGGCGGCGGCCGGTACGGGGAGCGCCGACGGAGCCGACGGGGCCGACGGGGCCGGCGGGTCGACCTCCGGCGGGGTGGCGAGCTTGCGCCGCCGCCCGGAACCGTTGGAGGGCGCGGGGGCCGCCGGGGCGGCGGGTACGGAGGGGGCGGGAGGGGCCACCGGGGCGACGGGCGCTACGGGGGCCGCCGGAGCGACGGACGTGGCGGACGCGGCGGCCGGCGGGACGAAGGGAACGCCCTGCCCGAGGGTGCGCACGCTGAACGCCCGCCCCTGCGTCGAGTCCTTCGGCATGGGCAGCTCGGGCGGCAGCGGTACGGAGCCGGTGCCCGTCCCGGAACCGGTGCCGCTCTGCGGCGCGGGCAGCGGGGCGGCCGCGGGGGCCGGGACGGCACCCGGCAGCGGGGTCGCCGACGACGGCACGGGCGCCGGCGGCGCCATGGCCCGGCGGCGACCGCTCGGCTCGGGCAGCGGCTGAGGCTGCGACGCGAGGTGCGGATGGGGCTGCGGGGGCGTGTGGTCGGAGCCCGGGACACCGCGTACGGCCTCGTGCTGCCCCTCGTCGGAGACGGGCAGCGCGGCGCCGGCCGCCGGAACCGCCACGGGGGCCGGGGCCGGAGCGCCCGGGACGGGGTCGGCATCGGGGCGGTCGGCGTCGGCCGGCGGGAGCGCGAACGGCGTCCGGGGCCCGGCCTCGGCCGCTGCGGCCCGCTCCTGCGCGGCGGCCAGCGCCCGCCGGCGGCGTCCGCTCGGCGGGTCGGCGGGCACGTCACCGGAGGCGACGGCGGGCAGGGCCAGCGCGGGGCCGTGGGCGGACACGGGCGCGTTCACGTGCCCGTCGGCGGCGACACCCTGCGGCGGCACGGCGGCGCCCAGCGCGGCCCGCCCCTGCGCGCCCTCGGCGGCGGTCACCACGGACCCCTCGGCGGGACGGCCCCGACGGCGCCCGGTGGGCTCGGCGGCGGGCCCACCGACAGGGGAACCCGAACCCGCAACCGACGCCGGAAGCGCGGCCACGGCGGCGTTCTGCTGGGCGGGGATCAGTTCGGCGTGACCGGACGACTCTCCCGTACGGGCACGGCGGCGACCGCCGGCCTCGGCACCCTCCGCGGCGACCGGGCTCTCCAGGAAGGCGTCCGTGGAGGCGCGCCGGGCCCGGCGACGTCCGCCGCCCGAGGTCTCCCCCTCCGCGCCCGTGGCCTGCGCGGGCAGCGCGGGAACGTCCCGTACACCGGCGTCCTGCGACGGCGAATCGGATGAGAGAACGGGAAGAGACGCGGGTGCGGGAGCAGACGCGGGGACCGTTCCCCGCCCTGCCCCGACCGGGACTTCGAGGACGTACGCGCCGCCGCTCGTCCCCGGGACCTCGTGGGTCTGCACGACACCGCCGTGCGCCGCCACGATCCCGCGCACGACCGGCCCGTGGACCGGGTCGCCGCCCGCGTACGGGCCGCGGACCTCGATGCGTACGACGTCTCCGCGCTGGGCGGCCGCGACGACGATCGTGGAGTCGGCCGGCCCGGCGCCCTGCGCGGCGGCCCTGTTCTTGCCGGTCGCGTCGACGCCGGCGACGTCCGCGACGAGATGCGCGAGCGCGGTCGCGAGCCGGTCCGGGTCCACCTCGGCCTCGATCGGCGGCGCGTGCACGGCGAACTGCGCGCGGCCGGGCCCGATCAGCTCGACGGCCGCGTCGATGCCGGCCGTCACGACCCCGTCGAGCAGCGCGACCCGCCGGTCGAGCTCCTCCTCGCCCGCGTCCAGGCGCTGGTAGCCCAGGACGTTGTCCACGAGGGCCGTCATCCGGGCGTATCCGGCGGTCAGATGGTGCAGCACCTGGTTGGCCTCGGGCCACAGCTGCCCTGCGTCGTCGGCGGCGAGCGCGCCCAGCCGGGTGCGCAGCTCCTCCAGGGGCCCGCGCAGCGACTCGGCGAGGACGGCGGTCAGCTGCTCGTGCCGGGCGGCCAGCGAGGCGTACCGCTCCTGCTGCGCCTCCCGTTCGGCCGCGTGGCGCTCGGCGCGGTCGGCGAGCTCGGCGGCGTGCTCCTCGGCGAGCTGCTCGTACGGCCTGCGGTCGGCGAAGGTCATCACGGCGCCGACGAGCTGGTCCCCGTCCCGGACGGGAGCGGTCGTGAGGTCGACCGGCACCCGGTCGCCCTTCTTCGCCCACAGCACCTGCCCGCGGACCCGGTGCTTGCGCCCGGACTTGAGGGTGTCGGCGAGCGGCGACTCCTCGTACGGGAAGGGCTCGCCGTCGGCGCGGGTGGCGAGGATCAGCGGGTGCAGCTCCTGCCCGCCGAGCTCACCGGCGCGGTAGCCGAGGATCTGCGCGGCGGCGGGGTTGACGAGGACGACCCGGCCGTCGGTGTCCGTGCCGACGACGCCCTCGGACGCGGCGCGCAGGATCATCTCGGTCTGGCGCTGGGAGCGGGCGAGTTCGGCCTCGGTGTCGAGGGTGCCGGTGAGGTCCCGTACGACGAGCATGAGCAGTTCGTCGCCGGTGTACCCGCTGTACGAGTCGTAGGCCTCGCGGCCGTCCTCCAGGCTGGCGCTGGTCACCTCGACGGGGAACTCGCTGCCGTCGGTGCGGCGGGCGATCATCCGGGTCGGCTTGGTGCGGCCCCGCTCGTCGGTGCCCTCGGGGCGGCGCATGGAGCCGGGGATGAGGCGCGAGTCGAAGCCGGGCAGCAGATCGAGCAGGCCACGGCCGACGAGCGCGGTGCCGGGGGTCTCGAACATGCCGAGGGCGATCGTGTTGGCGTTGACGACCGTGCCGTTGCAGTTGACCAGCACGAGGCCGTCGGGGAGGGCGTCGAGTATGGCTGCGAGGCGAGCAGCGCCTCGGGATGGCCTGCTGCTCACGACGACGGTTCCTCCCTGACCCACTGCACGTGCTTGCCTGTCGGCAGGCGGGCCCCATCTTGCCCCTCGGGCCGCAGCCTGTCACGGAGGGAGTCTAAGGGAGCCGCCGCCCGCCGTTCATTGGCAGCACCCATGCCGGCGTCATTGCCCGAGGACGGGCAGGACCGGCCGGAGGTTCTCCCAGCGGTCGATCTCGCAGCCGTTGACGCGGGAGAAGCGGGCGTCGATCTCGCGGCCCTGCCAGGTGCCGGTGACGTGCGCGACGGCGTCCCCGCCGTACACCTGGGTGCAGAAGGCGTCCTGCGGAACGGCCTTGAAGGGGTTCACGCCCTCCTTCGCGAACTGCTCAAGGCGTGCGCAGGCGTCCTCGGCGTCCGGGTGCGTCCCGCCGGCCCGGTCGTCACAGGTCAGCTCGACCGTCCCGTCGACGCCCGGACGGCCGCTCTCCGCGACCGTCACGGTCAGCGTGTCGGGCGGGGAGAGCAGGGTCAGCGGCGGCAGGGGGCCGAACCCGGCGGTCCCGGCGGCGGCGGTGGCGAGGGTCGCGAGGGCGAGACGGCGCAACATTCGGATCTCCAGGAACGGCGGGTGCGGCGGACACGGGTGCGGGCTGCCAGTGCGGGAACGCGAACGGGAACGGGAAGGGGAACGGGTGCTGCGGACGCACGGCGTCTCCCGCCCCCTCTAACGCTCCGGGCGCCGGGGCGTTGCGCAAGCGGGGTGCGCCGGGTGGGCGGCGCGGGCGCCCGGGGCTTTGCCCTGGACCCCGGAGGCCTAGTACGGTGAGAATCGATTGGTGACAGCCGGTTCGCCTGTGTCATCATCTGCACGCACCACTCGCGTATGCGCGGGGTGCATGGAGGCGTCGCCTAGTCCGGTCTATGGCGCCGCACTGCTAATGCGGTTTGGGTCTTAAAGCCCATCGAGGGTTCAAATCCCTCCGCCTCCGCCCTTACCGAAGCCCCGGCCCACACGGCCGGGGCTTCGGCCGTTTCCCGGCCTCCGCCTTCACCGGCACGCGGATGTGACCCCGGTCTCTTTCGCCGCGTTCTCGCCCCTCGGACCCCCGCCGGCACCCCTCGACCGCAGGCCCCCCGAACCTCCCCCGTACGGCGTTTTCGCAGGTCACAAGGGGTGGGGTGAATGGATTTCACATGACGGCGGCAGTCATGTAATGTTCTTCCTGTCGCCGCGAGCGGGTCGAAAGACCGGGGAGCGAGACAAGAAAACAAAACAAGCACTCGTAGCTTAACGGATAGAGCATCTGACTACGGATCAGAAGGTTGCAGGTTCGAATCCTGCCGAGTGCACATAGGTGAGAGGCCCCGGACGAGAGTCCGGGGCCTCTTGCGTTGGTGTGGTGCCAGGTCGGATGATCGTTCTTTCTCTTCATCCATGGGGGTAGGGGCATGGCACTCTTCGGGAACGCGCACGCGATCGATCCGGCGCAGGCGCAGCAGGACTTCGCGCGGCTGCTCGGGCAGGGGGAGCAGGTGCACGCCGCGTATCTGCTGATTCGCGACACCATCTTCTTCACCGACCGGCGGCTGGTGCTCGTCGACAAGCAGGGCATCACCGGCAAGAAGGTCGAGTACCACTCGATCCCGTACCGGAGCATCACGCACTTCGCCGTCGAGACCGCCGGCACCTTCGACCTCGACGCCGAGCTGAAGATCTGGATCTCGGGCAACGCCGTGCCCGTCCAGAAGACCTTCACCAAGGGCGTCGACATCTACGAGGTGCAGGCGATCCTGACGCAGTTCGTCGCGAAGTAGCGGTGACGTAGCGGAGCGGACGGTTTGGTGAGGGCCCCCGGGATTCCCGGGGGCCTTCCCCTTTTGGGTGAACCTGTCTGATTTGCATGTCAGTTGAATATGCCCTCGGCCTAGCTTGCGAGGTGGAGGTGATGATCGATGGATGCGATCGACATCGATGACATGGTGCACGTCGCCACCGGGGCGCGTCTGAGGCGGTTGACCGCGCCGGACGGGACGCACTGGTTCCCGGTCGTGGACGTGGCGAAGCGGCTGGGGTACGCCGGGACACGGGAGGCGCTGCGGACCGTGGCGCTGCCCGAGGGGTGCCTGGTCGGGGCGGGGAAGCTCGCGGGGAGCGCCGCGATACTCGCCCTCAGCGGGGTCAGGGCCTCGGCGCGGATGGTGAACCTGCCGGGGCTCGTCCAGCTCGTGGGCGCGTGCCGGAGGCCGGAGGCCGGGCCGTTCCGGGCGTGGGTCGCGGAGGTCGTCACGGCGGTCCAGCGGCACGGCGGCTACGGGCTCGAACCCTCGCCGGTCCGCGCCGGGTTCCTCCTGCCGCCGGAGCTCGTCGACGCGCTCGTACGGCTGGAGGGCGAGTTCGACGAGCAGGCCGCCGTGTACGAGGAGTACGTCGACCGCGCGGAGCTGCTCCGCGAGACACGCGAGAACCTCGCAAGGGCCGCCGACTCCCTTGCGCGTCTCTCGGTGCCCCGGCAGCGCACCGGCGCCGCCGTCGCCGCGCTCACCCCGCAGCAGCTCGTCGAGTCCTGGGCCATCACCGGCGACATGCGGACCGTCGCCTGCTGCCTCGCGCCCGCGCTCGTGCGGGGCGGGGTCCGCTACCGGCCCCAGGACGTCACCCGCCGCACCGGGCTGTCCGGGGAGTGCGTCCGCGACTGCGTCCGGATCCTTCTGGAGCGCGGCTGCATGCGCGAGGTGGGTGCCCCGGATCCTGACGGGGCTCGGATCTACGTGCTGCCCTGAGGGGGGCCGCCACTATCCGGCGAGCGCGTTGGCGAGGCCGAAGGCGCCGGGGTGATGGCCCCGGGGGCCTCGGGTCGGGGACTCGAAGCGGATGTGGCGGAGACTGGACACCACAGCAGGGGTAGGGAGGCGTGGGCCGGTGGAGTGGTGGTGTCGGGGGCTCGGGTGGGCCGGTGGAGTGCCCGGGCTGCGGTGGCGCGGCGGGAGGGTGAGCACTCTTGTCCAAGGGCAGAGGCTTTCCTTTCGGGCCTCCGGAGTGCGGCGGTGTCCGGGCGCCCGGGGCAATCCCTGTCCCCTGGAGGCCGTCGTGTCCGGACGGGCCACCGGAGGGCGGTGCGGTGAGTGCGCGCGGCTCGACCGGGCGCACTCCGTCGCGGCCGACACCCTGCTGGACGATCCGCAGCCCTACCGCGTCTATCTCGCCTGGTTCGGGCCCGGGATGACCAAGGTCGGGATCACCGCCGAGGCCCGTGGCGAGGCCCGGCTCCTGGAGCAGGGCGCCGTCGCCTTCAGCTGGCTCGGGCGTGGGCCCCTCATGGCCGCGCGCCGGACCGAGGAGGTGCTGCGGCAGGCGCTCGGCGTGCCCGACCGGATCGCGTACGAGCGGAAGCGGGCCGTACGGCACGTCCTGCCGCCCGCCGAGGAGCGAGCCCGGGAGGTCGAGGAGCTGTACCGGAGCGCGCGGGCGGTCGGCGGCTGGACGGAGACCCTGGAGCCGCTGGACTTCGTCCCCCGTGACCACGTCGGGGCGTTCCATCTCGACGGGCTCCCGCCGCTCGACGGGACGGTCACCGAACTCGTCGACGGCGGTGTCGTCACGGGGCGGCTGCTCGCCGCCGCCGGGCCCGATCTGCACCTGCTCGATCCCGGCGGGCGCTGCGTCGTCCTCGACACCCGGCTCATGGGGGGATGGGCGCTCCAGCGGGTCGGGGAAGGGGAGGACTTCTCGGTGCCGGTTGCCTCCGTGGCCGTCGCGGAGTCCGAGAGCGCTCAGGGCGAGCTCTTCTGACGCTTCGTAAAGTCTTGGATCCCTTTGGTCTGCGCCCGTGGACATCCCGGCCCGGCCCGGACGAGGGTGATCACATGACTCCGAAGCTGGTGGCGGGCCTGGAACCGCCCTATTACACCGCCGTGTTCACCTCCGTCCGCCCCGAAGCGCCCGAGGGGTACGCCGAGACCTCCACCCGGATGCAGGACATCGTCAAGGACATCCCCGGGTTCCTCGGCTACGAGTCCGCCCGTACCCCCGGCGGCATCGGCATCACCGTCGCCTACTTCCGCGACCTCGACTCCCTCGACGCCTGGCGCCTCGACACCGAGCACCAGGCGGCCAAGGCGTACGGGCGGGAGCACTGGTACGAGAGCTACAGCGTCCACATCGGCAAGGTCGAACGGAGCTACAGCTTTGAGCGAGAGTGACATCCCGGCGCTGATCGCGCGGCTCGGGATTCCCGGGCTCGTCGACGTGCACACGCACTTCATGCCGCAGAACGTCCTCGACAAGGTCTGGGCGTACTTCGACTCCGCCGGCCCCCTGACGGGCCTGGAGTGGCCCATCACCTACCGCGAGGAGGAGGACCGCCGGCTCGCCATCCTGCGCGGTTTCGGGGCCGTCGCCTTCACCGCGATGCTCTACCCGCACAAGCCCGGCATGGCCACCTGGCTGAACTCGTGGGCCGCCGACTTCGCCACCCGCACGCCCGACTGTCTGCACACCGCGACCCTCTTCCCAGAGCCGGGCGTCGACACGTACGTCCGCGAGGCGCTCGACGCCGGCGCCCGCGTCTTCAAGGTGCACCTCCAGGTCGGCGCGTTCGACCCGACGGACCCGCTGCTCGACAGCGCGTGGGGAACCCTCGCCGACTGCGGTACGCCCGTCGTCGTGCACTGCGGGTCCGGGCCCACCCCGGGCAAGTACACCGGCCCCGGGCCCATGGGCCGGCTGCTCGACCGGCACCCCCGGCTGCGGGTGATCGTCGCGCACATGGGGATGCCCGAGTACAGCGACTTCCTCACCCTGGCCGAGCGGTACGAGGGCGTGCGTCTCGACACCACCATGGCCTTCACCGACTTCAGCGAGCGGCTCGCGCCCTTCCCCACGACGGAGCTCGGGCGGCTCGCCGACCTCGGCGACCGGATCCTCCTCGGCTCCGACTTCCCGAACATCCCCTACCCGTACGCCCACCAGCTCCACGCCCTCGAACGCCTCGGGCTCGGGGACGACTGGCTGCGGCGGGTCCTCTATGAGAACGGCGCCGCGTTGTTTCACGTGAAACCGTGAGCCGCTGAGACCTCCCGCGGTCTCCCGAGGCCCTTTCTCAGGGAATTCACAGGAAAGGGAAAGAGGGCTCTCAGCGGCGACGGAGAGCGTGGGTGCATGACCGTCACCACGCGCCGCCCCGGCACCCGCGCCGACATGCTCCGTGCCGACGGCACCGCCGTCCGCGTCCTCGTCGTCGACGACGAGGCCTCGCTCGCCGAGCTCCTCTCCATGGCCCTCCGCTACGAGGGCTGGCAGGTACGGAGCGCCGGTGACGGCGCCACCGCCCTGCGTTCCGTACGCGAGTTCCGGCCCGACGCCGTGATCCTCGACGTGATGCTCCCCGACGCCGACGGGCTCAGCCTGCTGGGCTCGATCCGTCGCGAGCTGCCCGATGTGCCGGTCCTCTTCCTGACGGCGAAGGACGCCGTCGAGGACCGGATCGCCGGGCTCACCGCCGGCGGCGACGACTACGTCACCAAGCCCTTCAGCCTGGAGGAGGTCGTCGCCCGCCTGCGCGGCCTCATCCGCCGGTCCGGTGCGGCGCAGTCGCGCAGCGAGTCGCTGCTCGCGGTCGGGGACCTGACCCTCGACGAGGACAGCCACGAAGTCACCCGGGGCGGGGACTCGATCCACCTCACCGCGACCGAGTTCGAGCTGCTGCGCTACCTCATGCGCAATCCGCGCCGGGTGCTCAGCAAGGCGCAGATCCTCGACCGCGTCTGGTCGTACGACTTCGGCGGCCAGGCCAACGTCGTCGAGCTCTACATCTCCTACCTGCGCCGGAAGATCGACGCGGGCCGCGCCCCGATGATCCACACCCGGCGCGGGGCCGGGTACCTCATCAAGCCGGGGGAGTAGCGCCCGTGCGCGTGCGACGTCGGCGGCCGTGGTCGCTGCGGACCCGGCTCGTCGTCTCGGCGGTCGCGCTGATCGCGGTCGTCGCGGCCGTCATCGGGACGGTGACGACCATCGCCTTCCGCTCGTACCTGTACGACCAGGCCGACGAGCGGCTGAACAGCGTCTCGGTACGGGCCGCGGGCCCGCCGGCCGCCATGGGCTCCGTCCCCGGCATGCCCGACCCCGGCAGGGGGCAGGACCTGCTCGCGTTCGTGAAAGGGCCCGGCGCGATCGGCACCCTCGGCGCCGTCCTGGTGGACGGCGAGGTGACCACCGCCCTGTACTCGGAGGAGGCCGCGCCCGAGGACGGCGGGGCCTACGGACGGAACGTCCCGACCACGGACCTCACAGCGGCCCAGCGGGCCGCGCTCGCCGCCGTCCCCCGCGACGGCGAGCCGCACACCGTCGAGCTGCCCGGCGGCCTCGGCTCCTACCGGGTCGAGTACGCCTCTGGGGGCCATGGCTCGTTCCTCACCGGCATCCCGCTCACCGAGGTCGAGGACGCCCTCTCCACCCTCGTCCTCGTCGAGCTGAGCGTCACCGGCGCCGGGCTCGTCGCGGCCTCGATCGCCGGGACCGTGCTGGTCCGGGTGGCGCTGCGCCCGCTGCGGCGGGTCGCCGCCACCGCCGGTCAGGTCGCCCAGCTCCCGCTGCACAGCGGCGAGGTGGCGCTCCACCAGCGGGTCTCGGAGACGGAGGCCGACGCGCGCACCGAGGTCGGCCAGGTCGGCGCGGCCATCAACCGGATGCTCGACCACGTCCACTCGGCGCTCGACGCCCGCCAGCAGAGCGAGACCCGGGTCCGCCAGTTCGTCGCGGACGCCAGCCACGAGCTGCGCACCCCGCTCGCCTCGATCCGGGGGTACGCCGAGCTGACCCGGCGCGGCCGGGAGGAGTGCGGGCCCGACACGCGGCACGCGCTCGGCCGCATCGAGTCCGAGGCGACCCGGATGACGGGTCTGGTCGAGGACCTCCTGCTGCTCGCGCGGCTCGACGCCGGCCGGCCGCTCTCGTACGAGAGCACCGACGTCGTCCCCCTCGTCGTGGACGCCGTGAGCGACGCCCGCGCCGCCGGGTCCGAGCACCACTGGCGCCTCGAACTGCCCGCGGACGGCGAGGCCGTGACCGTACGGGCCGACGGGGCCCGCCTCCAGCAGGTGCTCGTCAACCTCCTCGCCAACGCCCGGACCCACACCCCGCCCGGAACGAAGGTCACCGCCCGGGTCCGGTCGGACGGGCCGAGCGCCCTCGTCGACATCGAGGACGACGGGCCGGGCATCCCGCCCGAGCTCCTGCCCTCCGTCTTCGAGCGGTTCGCGCGCGGCGACGCCTCCCGCTCCCGGCACGCCGGCTCCACCGGCCTCGGCCTCGCGATCGTCCGCGCGGTCGCCCTCGCCCACGGCGGCGAGGTGAGCGTCGCGAGCACCCCGGGGATCCGGACCGTCTTCACCGTCCGGCTCCCCTCCGACAAGGCGCCCCTACCGGACTCCCCGCCGGACTCCCGGCAGCGCCCCCAGCCGGACTCACAGCGAGGGCACAGGCTCATCACACAGCGGTGACAGCGGCCCCGGCGAGTGTCGTCCGTATGCGAACTCCAACGATCGCGGGCCCCGCGTACGGGACTCCCGGCGCCCTTCCCGCCCGGGAGCACCTGCCGGTGAGCGTCGCCGGAAGGCCCGTTCTGGACGTGGTGATCCCCGTCTACAACGAGGAGAAGGACCTGGAGCCGTGCGTCCGCCGGCTCCACGACCACCTCGTCCGGACCTTCCCGTACGGCTTCCGCATCACCGTCGCCGACAACGCCTCCACCGACACGACCCCCGTCGTCGCCGCGGCCCTCGCCGCCGAGGTGCCCGAGGTGCGCTCCGTACGGCTGGAGCAGAAGGGACGCGGACGGGCGCTGCGGACGGTCTGGTCGGGTTCGGACGCCCCCGTCCTCGCCTACATGGACGTCGACCTGTCGACCGACCTGAACGCGCTGCTCCCGCTGGTCGCGCCGCTCATCTCGGGTCACTCGGACCTGGCGATCGGCTCCCGGCTCGCCCGCTCCTCGCGGGTGGTGCGCGGGCCGAAGCGGGAGTTCATCTCGCGGGCGTACAACCTGATCCTGCGCGGCTCGCTCGCCGCCCGATTCTCCGACGCCCAGTGCGGATTCAAGGCGATACGGCGGGACGTCGCCGAGCGGCTCCTCCCGATGGTGGAGGACACCGGCTGGTTCTTCGACACCGAGATGCTGGTCCTCGCCGAGCGGGCCGGGCTCCGCATCCACGAGGTGCCGGTCGACTGGGTCGACGACCCCGACTCGACCGTGCACATCGTGAAGACGGCCACCGACGACCTGAAGGGCGTCCTGCGGGTCGGACGCGCCCTCGCGACCGGCTCGCTGCCCCTCGACCGGCTGGCCCGGCCCTTCGGGGACGATCCCCGGGACCGCGACCTCAGCGGAGTGCCGGGCGGACTCGCGCGCCAGCTCGTCGGCTTCTGCGTGGTCGGCGCGCTGTCCACGCTCTTCTACGTCGCGCTGTACTCGGCCTTCCGGCTCGGCGTCGGCCCGCAGTTCGCCAACGCCGGTGCCCTGCTCGTCTCGGCCGTCGCCAACACGGCGGCCAACCGGCGCCTGACCTTCGGCGTACGGGGCCGGGACCGGGCCGTCCGCCATCAGGCGCAGGGGCTCGTGGTCTTCGCCATCGGCCTGGCCCTGACGAGCGGTTCGCTCGCGGCTCTGAGCGCGGCGACCGGCGATCCGGCGCACTCCACGGAGCTCGCCGTCCTGATCGTCGCCAATCTCGCCGCGACCGTCCTGCGCTTCCTCCTCTTCCGGCTCTGGGTCTTCCCGGACCGCGCTTCAGCAAGGAACGACCGATGACCACCCTGCCCACCGCGGCCCACGCCGCGCCGTCCCGCGGCGGCTCTCCCGCCCGGCTGTGGCGCGGTCGCGCCGAGGACGCCCCCTGGGTCCGGCCCGCCTTCCTCGGCCTGCTCGCCGTGACCACCGCGCTCTACCTCTGGAACCTGAGCGCCTCCGGCTACGCCAACTCCTTCTACTCCGCCGCCGTCCAGGCGGGCGGCGAGAGCTGGAAGGCCTTCTTCTTCGGCTCCCTCGACGCGGCCAACGCCATCACCGTCGACAAGCCCCCGGCCGCCCTGTGGCCGATGGCGCTCTCCGTCCGTCTCTTCGGGCTCGGCTCCTGGCAGATCCTGGTGCCCGAGGTGCTGATGGGCGTGGCCACGGTCGCCGTGCTCTACGCGGCCGTCCGGCGCCGGTTCGGCGCGGGCGCGGGTCTGATCGCGGGCGCGGTGCTCGCGCTGACGCCCGTGGCCGCGTTGATGTTCCGCTTCAACAACCCGGACGCGCTGCTCGCGCTGCTCATGACGGTCGCGGTGTACTGCGTGCTGCGGGCCCTGGAGCAGGAGAAGGGCGCGGCGAAGTGGCTGGTCGGGGCGGGGGTGGCCTTCGGTTTCGCGTTCCTCGCGAAGACCCTCCAGGCCTTCCTGATCCTGCCGCCGCTCGCGCTCGTCCACGGGGTGTGCGCGCCGGGTGCGATCGGCCGCCGCATCGGCCGGCTCGCCCTCGCCGGGCTCGCGATGGTCGTGTCGGCGGGCTGGTGGGTGGCCCTGGTCGAGCTCTGGCCCGCGGCCTCCCGCCCGTACGTCGGCGGCTCGCAGAACAACAGCTTCCTGGAACTGACCTTCGGCTACAACGGCCTCGGCCGGATCAACGGCAACGAGACCGGCAGCGTCGGCGGCGGCGGTCGTGGCGGCGGCCAGGGCGGCGGCTGGGGCGAGACCGGGATCGGCCGGATGTTCAACGACTCGGTCGGCGGTCAGATCTCCTGGCTGCTCCCGGCCGCGCTGATCCTGCTCGTCGCGGGGCTCGTGGTCACCTGGCGGGCGCCCAGGACGGACACGGCGCGCTCGGCGTTCCTGGTGTGGGGCGGGTCGCTGCTGATCACGCTCGCCGTCTTCAGCTTCATGGCCGGCATCTTCCACGAGTACTACACGGTGGCCCTGGCCCCGTACCTCGCGGCGCTCGTCGGCATGGGCGCGGCGGTGCTGTGGGAGGAGCGCACGCGATGGCTTGCCTCCGCGGCCCTCGCGGTGACGGTCGCGGCGACGGCGGTCTGGGGATGGACGCTCCTCGGGCGCACGCCGGACTGGCTGCCGTGGCTGCGCTGGGCGGTCCTGGTGGCGGGTGCGGTGGCCGCGCTCGGGCTGCTGTTCGCGGGACGGCTCGACCGGCGCCTCGGGCTCGCGGCGGCGGGCCTCGGCCTGGCGGCGGGACTCGCGGGCCCGTTCGCGTACACCCTGGAGACGCTGAACTCCGGGCACCAGGGCTCGATCGTCACGGCGGGCCCGGCGGGCGGCGCCATGGGCGGCCGGGGCCCGGGCGGCGGCGGCATGCGGATGTTCGAGGGCGGGGCGTTCCCGGGCGGCCAGGGCGGCCAGGGTGGTCAAGGCCAGGGCCAGGGCGGCCAGATGCCCGGCGGTCAGGGCGGTCAAGGCCAGGGGCAGGCCGGCCAGGGCGGTCAGATGCCCGGCGGTCCCGGCGGCGGCACCCCGCCCCAGGGAATGCCCCAGGGAATGCCGCAAGGCATGCCCCAGGGCATGACCCGAGGTGAAGGCGGCCCCGGCGGCGGGGGCGGCGGCATGGGCGGTCTCCTCAACGGCGCCAGCGTCGGTACGGAGGCGAAGGCGGCGCTCCTCGCGGACGCCGACGACTACACCTGGGTCGCGGCCACGGTCGGCGCCCAGAACGCGGCCAGCTACCAGCTCGCCACCGAGAAGCCCGTGATGGCGATCGGCGGCTTCAACGGCAGCGACCCGTCCCCGACGCTCGCCCAGTTCAAGCAGTACGTCGCCGAAGGGAAGATCCACTACTTCATCGGCGGCGGCGAAGGCAGCAGCAGCGAAGGCAGCGGCAACGAAGCCGGCGGCAGCCAAGCCGGCGGCAGCCAAGCCGGCGGCAGCCAAGCCGGCCGCATGGCCTTCGGCGGCGGTCCCGGCGGCGGCAACTCGGAGATCTCCACCTGGGTCTCGGAGACCTTCGAGAAGGTCACCCTCGGCGGCGCCACCTTCTACGACCTGACCCGGACGAAGTAATCGCTATACAGTGTACGAGAGCCCTTGTACGGTGTACGAGACCAAGTCCCGTACACCGTACAAGGAGTCCTGCCCATGACGGCGTCGACCGCCCCGGCCGCGCCCACCGGCGGCCACCCGCAGCGCTGGCTGATCCTCGGCGTCATCTGCCTCGCCCAGCTCACCGTGCTGCTCGACAACACCGTGCTCAGCGTCGCCATCCCCTCGCTGACCTCGGAACTCCACGCGACCACCACCAACATCCAGTGGATGATCAACGCGTACTCGCTCGTCCAGTCCGGCCTCCTGCTCAGCGCGGGCAACGCCGCCGACCGCTACGGCCGCAAGAAGCTCCTCGCCGCCGGCCTCGCGCTCTTCGGCCTCGGCTCGCTCGCCGCCGGCCTCGCCGACTCCACCACGCAGCTGATCGCCGCCCGCGCGGGCATGGGCGTCGGCGGCGCGCTCCTCATGACCACCACGCTCGCCGTCGTCATGCAGATCTTCGACGACTCCGAGCGGGTCAAGGCCATCGCGCTCTGGTCCACGGTCGCCTCGCTCGGCTTCGCCGGCGGGCCGCTGATCGGCGGCGTGATCCTCAACCACTTCTGGTGGGGAATGATCTTCCTCATCAACATCCCGATCGCGCTCCTCGCGCTCGTCGCCGTCCTCAAGCTGGTCCCCGAGTCCAAGAACCCGCAGGGTGACCGCCCCGACCTGCTCGGCGCGCTGCTCTCCACGATCGGCATGACGGCGGTCGTGTACGCGATCATCACCGGCCCCGAGCACGGCTGGCTCTCCCTCGAAGTCCTGATACCGGCCGCCATCGGCGTCCTCGGACTCGGCGCCTTCGCGCTGTGGGAGCTGCACACCCCGTACCCGATGCTCGACATGCACTTCTTCCGCAACCAGAAGTTCGTCGGCGCCATAGGCGGCTCGATCCTCGTCATGTTCGGCATGGGCGGCTCGCTCTTCCTGCTCACCCAGCACCTGCAGTTCGTGCTCGGGTACGAGCCCCTGGAGGCCGGTCTGCGGATGGCGCCGCTCGCGCTGACGATCGTCGCCCTCAACCTCACCGGCATCGGCCCGAAGATCGTCATGAAGCTCGGCACCCCGCCCACGGTCGTCCTCGGCATGACCCTGGTCGCCGCCGGCCTCACCTCGATATCGCTGCTCGGCGGCGGCACCGACGGCAGCTACTGGGGCATGCTCCTCGGTCTGCTCCTGATGGGCGGCGGCATCGCCGTCTCCTCCCCGGCCATGGCCAACGCGATCATGAGCTCGATCCCGCCGGAGAAGGCGGGCGTGGGCGCCGGCATCAACGGCACCCTCGCCGAGTTCGGCAACGGCCTCGGCGTCGCCGTCCTCGGAGCTGTCCTCAACGCCCGCTTCGCCGCCCTCGTCGCCGTCACCGCGACCTCGCTCCCGGCCGCCCTCGCCGCGGCGGGCAGCGCGGCCGAGCGCCAGGAGATCTCCGACGCCTTCGCCTCCGGCCTCCAGACCAGTCAGCTGGTCGGCGCGATCGCCGTCTTCGCCGGCGGTCTGGTCGCCGCGGCCCTGCTCCGGCGGGCCGAACGGACGGAGGCCAGGGCCGCGACGGCGACAGAGGCGGCGAAGCGGATCGAGACGGCTGCTTAGCATGGTGACGGACCGCTGACAGACGGAGGAACGCGATGGTCAAGGCAGCAGACCGGGCCAAGAACCCGGCGCGTTCCAGCGTCTGGCTGGAGACCCGGGCCGCCCGCAGCGGCGGCGGCCCGGCGGGGCTCGACCGGGACAGGATCGTCGCCGCCTCGATCCGGATGCTCGACGAGGAGGGCCTGGCCAAGCTGTCGATGCGCAAGCTCGCGACCGAGCTGGGCGTCACCGCCATGTCCCTCTACTGGTACGTGGACACCAAGGACGACATCATCGAGTACGCCGTGGACACGGTCTACGGCGAGATCGACCTCGACGTGGTCGACGCCGCGGGGGACTGGCGGGAGCGGATCCGGGTACTCGCCCTGGACTACCGCCGGATGCTGGTGAACCACCCGTGGATGTCGCCGTGCGCGGGCCAGTACCTGAACATCGGCCCGCACGCGATCCTCGTCGGCGGGAAGATCCAGGAGGCGATCCGGGACACCGGGCTGCCGATGGCCCGTCAACCGAGCGCGATGTCGGCGGTCTTCCAGTTCGTGTACGGATACGGGACGATCCAGTCCCAGTTCGAGCGGCGGGCGGCCGAGGCCGGCATGTCGCAGGACGACTTCTACGGCGAGTCGGTCAGGGCCTTCCGCGACGACCCGCAGTTCGTCGACGCGCTGGAGCCGATGGCGGAGATCCTCGACGAGCGCGCCTCGCACGGCAGCGTCACCGCCATCTGGGACCGCGACTTCGACTACGCCCTGGAGGTGCTCATCGCGGGCATCGAGGTCATGGTCGAGCGGAGCCGCACGGAGGACACCCCGGGGGCATGAGCACCGGGTGTGGACGTGACGGAGCCCGGGGCGTGAGTGCCGGGTGTGGACGTGACGGAGCCCCGGGGGCATGAGCACCGGGTCCGGACACGACGAAGCCCGGAGCTCATGCTCCGGGCTTCGTCATGACGGAGCGGCGGGCCGTCCCCTGCCCGCCGCTCCGTTCCCGACCCGGCCGCGCCTCCGCTCGAAGCGCGGCCGGGAGTCTCTTTACTTGTCGTCAGCCGTGACCGTGCTGCTCTTGAGGGCGACTTCCTTGATGAACAGGGTCACCACGAAGGCGAGCAGCGCGAACGGTGCCGCGTAGAGGAAGACGTCGCCGACGCCGTGTCCGTACGCGCTCTCCATGACCGTGCGGATCGGGCCCGGCAGCTTGTCCATGTCCGGGATCCCGCCGCCCGAGCCGGCCTGGCCCATGGCGCCCGCGGCCTTCGGGCCGAGCTCGGCCAGGCCTTCCTTGACGTAGTCCGTGACCCGGTGGGCCATGACCGCGCCCAGCGCCGAGACGCCGATCGCACCGCCGAGGGAGCGGAAGAAGGTGACGACGGAGGAGGCGGCGCCGAGGTCGGCGGGGTCCACCTGGTTCTGGGTGCAGAGCACGAGGTTCTGCATCATCATGCCGAGGCCGAGGCCGAGGACCGCCATGAAGATCGCGATGTGCCAGTACGTCGTGTCGTAGCGGATCGTGCCGAGCATCCCGAGCCCGCCGGCGGCCAGGGCGCCGCCGCTGACCAGCCACGCCTTCCACTTGCCGGTCTTCGTGATGATCATGCCGGAGGCGGTGGACGAGACGAACAGGCCCGCGATCATCGGGATGGTGAGGACGCCGGACATCGTCGGCGACTCGTTCCGCGCCAGCTGGAAGTACTGGCTGAAGAAGACCGTGCCGGCGAACATCGCGACACCCACGAAGAGCGAGGCGAGCGAGGCCAGGGTGATCGTGCGGTTGCGGAAGAGGCGGAGCGGGATGATCGGCTCGCCGGCCTTCGACTCGACGAGGACGAAGATCCCGCCGAGCGCGATCGCGCCGAGCACCATCACGGCGCTCTGCCAGGACATCCAGTCGTACTTGTCGCCGGCGAAGGTGACCCAGATGAGGAGCAGGGAGACGGCGGCGCTGATGAAGAACGCGCCCGCCCAGTCGACCTTGACCTGGCGCTTCACGACGGGGAGGTTGAGGGTCTTCTGCAGGACGATCAGCGCGATGAACGCGAAGGGTACGCCCACGTAGAAGCACCAGCGCCAGCCGAGCCAGTCGGTGTCGGTGATGACGCCGCCGAGCAGCGGGCCGCCGACGGTGGCGACGGCGAAGGTCGCACCGAGGTAGCCGCTGTACCGGCCGCGCTCGCGCGGGGCGATCATCGCGGCCAGGATGATCTGGGAGAGGGCGGTCAGACCGCCGACGCCGATGCCCTGGACGACACGGCAGGCGATGAGCATGCCCGTGCTCTGCGAGAGGCCGGCGACGATCGAGCCCGCGACGTAGATGATCAGGGCTATCTGGACGAGCAGCTTCTTCGAGAAGAGGTCCGCGAGCTTGCCCCAGAGCGGGGTGGTCGCGGTCATCGAGAGGAGCGCTGCGGTGACCACCCAGGTGTACGCGGACTGGCCGCCGCCCAGGTCGGTGATGATCTGGGGGAGGGCGTTGGAGACGATCGTCGAGGACAGGATGGCGACGAACATGCCGAGCAGCAGGCCGGACAGCGCCTCCATGATCTGCCGGTGCGTCATCGGGGCGCCGCCGGTCGCGGTGTCCCCTTGCTGGGCGCTCCCGCCGCGCACACCGGTGGCAGGTGTGGTGGTAGCCATCAAGTTCCTTCGTTCTCAAGCGTGGTGGGCCCGGCAGTCCCCGAAGGAGTCGCGGAGGCGGGCAAGCAGGTCGGTGAGCAGTTCGACGTCGTCGTCGGACCACTCGACGAGGGTGCGGGCGAGCATGTCGGTCAGCCGTCGGTCGAGGACGGCGAGCATGGACTCGCCCGCGGGGGTCAGGTGCAGGATGCGGGAGCGTTTGTCGGCGGGGTCGGGCAGTCGCTCGACCCAGCCGCGGTCCACGGTGTGGGCCACGTGGCGACTGCTGACCGACATGTCGACGGCCATCAGTTCGGACACGCGGCCGATCCGCACGTCCCCGTGGTGGTGGAGCAGGGCGAGGACGATGGCGGATCCGCCGGGGCAGTCGGCGGGCAGGGTCCGCGCGAGACCGCGCTTCACCGCTCCGATCGCGCTCACCTGGCGGGCGAGGTTCTCGTAGCGCTTGCCGTGGTCCATCGGATCCGTCGGGTCCATCGGGCACTCCATGGATGTTGTTGCTTAGGGCAACGATAGAGATGGATGGTTGCTTCAGGCAAACTAAATCGGTCAAACGGCGCTAAAGAATCGGCAAAGCGCGGTCGGGGTGGCGTCGGGGCGGCTTCGCGGCCCTGGAGGAGGGTGACGGGCTTGGGCCCCCCACCCGCACTTCGCTAGGGTCCTGGCTCATGGCACACAACCCCCAAGCACCGTACGGCCAGGGCCAGGCACCCCAGGGGCAGGGCCCCGAGGGCTACGACCCCGCCGGCAGCACGCAGATGTTCCGCGCCTTCGTCGACGAGGGCGCCCCGCAGCGGCAGCAGCCGCAGGCCGCGGCTCCGGCGGCGGCGCCGGCCGGACCGCGCGTCGGCCTGATCGTCGGCGTCGTCGCGGTGATCGTCGTCCTGGCGGCCGTCGCCTGGCTCGCCCTCGGCTGACCGCTCGTCCCTCCCGCACGCTCCAGGTGGGCCGGGTCCGCATCACGCGGACCCGGCCCACCTTCGCGTTCAGCCCGTCTCGCGGTCCAGGGCGGGGGCGAGTAGCGCGAAGGCCCGGCCGATCAGGACCGTCGGGTCCTCGGTGGCCCCGTCGGCGCTCCAGTGGTGCAGCACCGTGTCGAACGCCGCGACGGCCATGCCCGCGGCCAGCCGCGGAAAGAGATCGGCACCGGGGTCGAGCCCCAGCCGCTCCGTCAGCTCCTCCGTCAGTTCCTCCCGCCACCGCGCCTCGTGCTCAAGGAAGCGGGCGAGCAGCGCCGGCGTCCGCAGGATCAGCCGGACCACCGGCAGCGCGCGCTCCGCGTGATCGCCGCAGAGGGCCAGCGGTACGGAGACGGCGTGCAGCAGTGCCTCGGAGGGGCGCTCCTCGGGCGGCCGGGCGGCGAGGCCCGCGCGCATGTCGGCGCCCATGTCGGCCAGGAACTGGACGACCACGTCCTCCTTCGACGCGAAGTAGCGGAAGAACGTGCGCTTGGAGACCCCCGCGGTGGTCGCGATCTCGTCGACGGTGACCGCGTCGAAGCCCCTGAGGGCGAGCAGCTGGAGCGCTGCCTCGGTCAGCTCGGTCGCGACGAGCTGGCGTTTGCGCTGGGCGAGGGAGACGTCGGGGCGGGTGCTCACGGGGAGATGGTAACCCGGTGCCCTTGATGACACCAGGATGCGCACTTGACACTCGGTGACACCAGCGGCAGCGTGTGTCGTATGACCAAGAAGCAGAGCTGGACCGCCGACCGCATCCCGGACCAGACAGGACGGGTCTTCGTCGTCACCGGAGCCACCAGTGGCCTCGGCCTCGCGACGACCCGGGCGCTCGCCCGCCGGGGCGGGCGCGTGATCCTCGCGGTACGGGACGAGGAGAGGGGGCGCGCGGTCGTCGAGGGCCTGGTGACGGAGGAGGGCTCCCTGGACGCCCGCCTGCTCGATGTGCGGCGGCTCGACCTCGCCGACCTCGACTCGGTACGCGCCTTCGCCGCCCGTCTGCACGAGGAGCACCGGCACCTCGACGTGCTCGTCAACAACGCGGGCGTGATGGCGCCGCCCCGCACCCTGAGCGCCCAGGGCCACGAGCTCCAGTTCGCCACCAACCACCTCGGCCACTTCGCCCTCACCGGGCTGCTCCTCGACCTGCTGGCCGCCGGGCGGGACCCCCGGGTGGTCACCGTCAGCTCGATCAACCACCGGCAGGGCCGGCTCCGGTTCGACGACCTCGACGGCGAGCACGGCTACGCGCCCATGGCCTTCTACAACCAGTCGAAGCTGGCCAACGCCGTCTTCGGCCGGGAGTTCCACCGCCGCCTGACCGGGGCCGGAAGCCCGGTCCGCAGCGTGCTCGCCCACCCCGGCTACACGGCGACGAGCCTCCAGACCCGGGACACGCGCGGCCTGACGCGGCTGGTCTTCGGCCGCATCGGCAACCCGCTGCTCGCCCAGTCCCCGGAGCGGGGCGCGCTGCCCCAGCTGTACGCGGCGACCGGGCCGGACGTGGCGGGCGGCGAGTTCATCGGCCCGGACGGTCCGGCCGAACTGCGGGGCGCGCCGACCCGCGTACGCCTCTCCGACGCGGCGGCCGACGCCGACACGGGGCGCCGGCTGTGGGAGGTGTCGGAGGGCCTGACGGGGGTGCGCTTCCCGCTCGTCACTGCCAGCTGACCGTGACCTGCCGGGTGTCGATCCGCATGCCCAGCGGCACCCGCCAGGAGTCCACGCACACGCGGTACGTCTGCGTCCGCGCGGTCCCGGCGGCGATCGGCGCCGGCAGGGGCTGGCTGGAGGTGAGCGTCGCCCAGTCGACGCCCAGGGCGCCGATGACGTGCGTGGCGAAGGCGACCGTGCCGGAGCGGGCCGCCGTGCCGCCGGTGTTCCTGAAGGTGACGGTCACCTGCTCGCACCAGCGCCGGTCGGCGTCCGCGAGGACGGGCGCGGAGACGGTCAGCGCGGCGGGCCGGGGCGCGGGGGTGGGGGACGGCGAAGAGGGCGGGGTGGTCGGCGGGGCGGACGACGGTCCGGGGCCGCCGGTGCCGGGAGTGCCGGAGGGGGTACGGGGCGGGGTGCCGCTGCCGGCCCCCGGAGCCGTACTGGAGGTGCCGGAACCGCCGGAGTCGCCGGGCGCGGAGGTCGTCGGAGCCGTACCGGACCCCGTACCGGAGGAGCCCGTACCGGAAGAGCCCGAGCCGCCCGGCGTGGCAGAGGAGTCGGAGGAGTCGGACGAAGTCCCCGTACCCCCGCCCACCGCATCCGGCGACGACGACGACGAAGAAGAGGAAGACGCCGCTGGGGACGAACCCGACGGTGCAGGCGCCGGGGACGACGTGCTGGAGGTCGTCCCGCTCGCCGTGGGGCCGTCCAGGGGGATCAGCGTGACCGCGCCCGAGGGGGCGACCGCGCCTCTCGGGGAGGGGCCGGCGCCGACCGCCGCGTACCCCTCGCCGTCTCCTCCGCCACCACAGGCGGTCAGCGCCCCGCCGAGGCAGAGCGCCACCGCCACGAGTCCCGGCTTCCTTCGCCTCATGCATCACAGTCTGGCTGACGGATCGTCAGCAAGGCGTGGTTTTCGGGAAGTCAGTCGGAGATGAGGCCCTCGCGCAGCTGGGCCAGGGTGCGGGTGAGCAGCCGCGAGACGTGCATCTGGGAGATGCCGACCTCCTCGCCGATCTGCGACTGGGTCATGTTGGCGAAGAAGCGCAGCATGATGATCTGTCGCTCCCTCGGCGGGAGTTTGGCCAGCAGCGGCTTGAGCGACTCGCGGTACTCGACGCCTTCGAGCGCGGTGTCCTCGTAGCCGAGGCGGTCGGCGAGCGAGCCCTCGCCGCCGTCGTCCTCGGGGGAGGGCGAGTCGAGGGACGAGGCCGTGTAGGCGTTGCCGACCGCGAGGCCGTCGACGACGTCCTCCTCCGACACCCCGAGCACCGCGGCGAGTTCGGGGACGGTGGGGGAGCGGTCGAGCTTCTGCGCGAGCTCGTCGCTGGCCTTGGTGAGGGCGAGCCGCAGCTCCTGGAGCCGGCGCGGCACGCGCACCGACCAGGACGTGTCGCGGAAGAACCGCTTGATCTCGCCGACGACCGTGGGCATGGCGAACGTCGGGAACTCCACGCCCCGTTCGCAGTCGAAGCGGTCGATCGCCTTGATCAGGCCGATGGTGCCGACCTGGACGATGTCCTCCATCGGCTCGTTGCGGGAGCGGAAGCGGGCCGCCGCGTACCGCACGAGGGGGAGGTTGAGCTCGATGAGGGTGTCGCGGACGTAGGTCCGCTCCGGGCTGTCGGAGGCCGCGCCTTCGGTGTCGAGGGCGCGCAGCCGCAGGAACAGGGAGCGCGAGAGGGTGCGGGTGTCGAGGGCCCCGGACGAGACGACCACGGGCGGCGGAGGCGTGGCCTCCGCGCTCTCGGCCGCGGTCGGAGCCGTCGTCTGCGTGGGCACGGGAACGGGCGTGAGCGTGAGCACCTTCGAGCTGCCCAGTTCTGTGGACATGCCACCCCCTTGAGGTCGCGGACGGTCGCGGTGGCCGCGACCATCTGAGGAACGCAGCCACCACCTGAATACCGGCGGCGGGGCTGCGGCAAACTCGGTTCCAGCAGAATGTCACATGTCGGCAACACGCTGTAGTGACTTGTCGACAAGCAGACGGTGCATTTCCGCAGGAAACAAGGGGTGTACGGCATTTGGGGTGCCGCAGAACTGCTCCGAACCGGTCTACCCGTTTCGGTTACGCCTCGATTCTGTTTGCGGATCTCAAACGCGCGAAGCTGCGGGCGAGGAGCCTTGACACGTGCATCTGCGAGACGCCGAGTTCCTGACTGATCTGAGACTGGGTCAAGTTGCTGTAGTAGCGCAGCATCAGGATCCGCTGCTCGCGCTCGGGCAGCTGGACGAGCAGGTGCCGGACGAGGTCCCGGTGCTCGACGCCGGCCAGCGCGGGGTCCTCGTAGCCGAGCCGGTCGAGCAGTCCGGGCAGCCCGTCGCCCTCCTGCGCGGCCTCCAGGGAGGTCGCGTGGTACGAGCGTCCGGCCTCGATGCAGGCGAGCACCTCGTCCTCGCCGATCCGCAGCCGCTCGGCGATCTCGGCGGTCGTGGGGGAGCGGCCGTGAGCGGTCGTCAGGTCCTCCGTGGCGCCGTTCACCTGGACCCACAGCTCGTGCAGCCTGCGCGGCACGTGCACGGTCCGGACGTTGTCGCGGAAGTACCGCTTGATCTCGCCGACGACCGTGGGCATGGCGAAGGTCGGGAACTGCACGCCCCGGTCGGGGTCGAAGCGGTCGATGGCGTTGATCAGGCCGATGGTGCCGACCTGGACGACGTCCTCCATCGGCTCGTTGCGGGAGCGGAAGCGGGCCGCCGCGTACCGCACGAGGGGGAGGTTGGCCTCGATGAGGGCCCCGCGTACGCGGTGGTGCTCGGGCGTGCCCGGTTCCAGGTGCTTGAGCTGCCCGAAGAGCACCTGGGTGAGGGCGCGGGTGTCGGCGCCACGGGTGCTCTGGGGGCGCGGGCGCGGGGTCTCCGCGCCCGCCTCGTGCTGGGGCGGGACCTGTGGCGCTGTACTGGCCGGCACGTTCACGCCACCCCTTTGGCTGGTCTTGCTGGTCGACTGGGTCAACTACGGTCAACTCATCCGTCAAAAGCGGTCATAGCATCACAAGACATGTCCACTGTGTGCAAGCACCGTATAGCCACGTGTTGAGGGCATGTTGGAGCAAAAAGGGGAGGCCAGGGGCGGCCGGGGGGTGCTCGGGGGGAGGCGGGAAACCCACGAGGCCCCCCGCCGTGACGGCGGGGGGCCTCGACAGAGGTGTGTCTAGAACGCGTAGTCGGCGATCACCCAGGTGGCGAACTCGCGCCACTGGGCGACACCCGCCTGGTGCGCGGGGTGCTCCAGGTAGCGCTGGAGGGCGTCCTTGTCCTCGACGGCCGAGTTGATGGCGAAGTCGTACGCGATCGGCCGGTCCGTGATGTTCCAGTCGCACTCCCAGAACCTCAGCTCGGGGATCTGCTCGCCGAGCGCGCGGAACGCCTCGACGCCGGCGACGACGCGCGGCTCGTCGCGCTCGACACCCTCGTTGAGCTTGAAGAGGACCAGATGGCGGATCACGGAGAGGGCTCCTAGTTGATGAGTTCCGTCATGAACTCGCCGACGCCCTGCGCGGCACCGGCAATGCCCTCGAACCCTACTCCCACGAGATCCGCCGCCCGCTCTGGGGAGTTGATGATCGTGTACAGCACAAAGACCGCGACCGCGTACAGCGCGACCTTCCTCGCTTGCACCACTGTTCAGCCCTCCCTGTCCCCCGCCGTACGAACCGCGCCACTCTAACCGAGCCTTTATGGACCAAGGGCCCGGAGATCGAGGCCTTTTGCCGCCCCCCGGAAGAGTGACGGGCGAGCAGTATGGATGTCGAGCCCGGAGGATCTGGCAGGAATCCGAAGGGCTACTGGAACCGGCCCGCACTGCGGGGTCCGCGCCGCGAGCTTCCCCCCTGACTGCGGCGCAGGACTTGTAGGTCCGGTTCTCATCGGGGGGAGCGGCTTGTCCCCCCGATGCCGTTCCCCCCGTCCTACGGAGAAGGCCCCGGCCCGCGCCCTGCGCGCGGACCGGGGCCTTTCCCGTACGTACGCGCCCGCGGGCATGCGGGGGATACGCCGAAGGGCCCGGTGCTGATGCACCAGGCCCTTCGATCGAAGCGGTAGCGGAGGGATTTGAACCCTCGGTGACTTGCGCCACACTCGCTTTCGAGGCGAGCTCCTTCGGCCGCTCGGACACGCTACCGAGAGAGAGCTTAGCCGAAACTGGCGCTGCGATGAAATCCGTATCGACGCGCAGGTCGGAGCGGTGGTCAGCGGGTGCGGAAGAAGGCCGTCAGCTGCTCCGCGCACTCCTCGCCGAGGACGCCGTGGATCACCTCGGGGCGGTGGTTGAGCCGCCGGTCCCGTACGAGGTCCCAGAGCGAGCCCGCCGCGCCCGCCTTCTCGTCGAGCGCGCCGAACACCACCCGCTCGACCCGCGACTGGACGAGCGCGCCGGCGCACATCACGCACGGCTCCAGGGTGACGACGAGCGTGCAGCCCGTCAGACGCCACTCCCCGGTCGCCGCGGCCGCCCGCCGCAGGGCGAGGACCTCGGCGTGGGCGGTCGGGTCGCCGGCCGCCTCCCGCTCGTTGTGCGCGCGGGAGAGGACCGTGCCGTCCGGGGCGAGCACGACCGCGCCCACCGGTACGTCACCGGCGGGCGCGGCCGCGTCGGCCTCGGCGAGGGCGAGCCGCATGGCGTCCCGCCAGGGGTCCCGTACGGGATCGGCGCCGGGCAGCCGTACGGGATCGGCGCCGGGCGTCGGTACGGGGTCGGGGTCGGGGTCGGGGACAGGGACTGCGTGGGCCACTAGCGGACGGCCTCCAGGACCTCCGCGGCGCCCAGCGCGTCCGCGATCACCGCGAGCGCGTCGCTGTCGAGCGCCCGGAGCTCGCGCTCCGAGAGACCGAGGTCCGCGAGGACCAGCGCGTCGCCCACGGGAGCGGCCGGCACGGCCTCGGCGGCCGGTCCCGCCCGCTCGTCGTCGTCATCGTCGGCGTCGGAAGCGAGGGGTTCCCCGTCCTCCGTGCCGTCCAGGTCCAGCGACTCCAGCTCGTCGAGCTCGGCGTCGAGGTCGTCGCCGAGGATCTCCCGGGTGAGGATCTCCCCGTACGAGGAACGGGCGGCGGCGGCGCCGTCGGAGACGTAGATCCGAGGGTCTTCCTCACCCTCGATCCGGACGACCCCGAACCACGCGTCCTCCTGCTCGATGTAGACGATCACCGTGTCGTCGTCCGAGGCCTCACGGGCGAGCTCGGCCAGATCCGACAGGGTCTCCACGTCGTCGAGCTCCGTGTCGCTCGCTTCCCACCCGTCTTCGGTGCGCGCGAGCAGTGCGGCGAAGTACACCTGACTCTCTCCCACTGATCAGAGGTGTGACGTTCCGGCGGCGCGCTCCTGATGCCCCGCCCAATCGGCATCGTGACAGAAACAGGGCGCTCAGGAGAGGTCTTCGGCTCTTGCGTCGTGCATCAGTCTGAAGGGCACCGCCATCGGGCGGGCGTGCGACCCCGGCGCACACAGGGGGCGCACGGCGGGCCGCGCCGGGCGGTCTCACCAGCGGAAGGTCCGCATGCGCATGGCCTGACGCATCCGGGCGGCCCGGGCGCGCCGCGGCTGCACGCGCTCGCGCAGCGCCTTGGCCTCGTTCAGCTCGCGGAGGAACTGGGCGCGGCGCCTGCGGCGCTGCGCGTCGGTCTCCGGTGCCGGTCGATCGGCCGCCCCCTCGGCGGCTTCCTCGGCCGGTTCTTCCAGGTCGGGCATCGGCCACACCACCCCATCGCTGGGTCCCTGTGCCCCCACCTTCCCCCAGCGGCGTGGGTCGACGCCAGTGCGGGGCGGGCTACTGTTGAGTCATGCGTCTCCACGTCGTCGACCACCCTCTGGTCGCCCACAAGCTCACCACCCTGCGCGACAAGCGCACGGACTCCGCGACCTTCCGCCGTCTCGCCGACGAGCTGGTCACCCTGCTCGCCTACGAGGCCACCAGGGACGTGCGGACCGAGCAGGTCGACATCGAGACCCCCGTCACGCCCACGACCGGTGTGAAGCTCTCGTACCCCCGTCCGCTGGTGGTCCCGATCCTGCGTGCCGGGCTCGGCATGCTCGACGGCATGGTCCGCCTGCTCCCGACGGCCGAGGTCGGCTTCCTGGGCATGATCCGCAACGAGGAGACGCTGGAGGCGTCGACCTACGCCACGCGGATGCCGGAGGACCTCTCGGGCCGCCAGGTGTATGTCCTGGACCCGATGCTGGCGACCGGCGGCACGCTGGTCGCGGCGATCCGGGAACTGATCAAGCGCGGCGCCGACGACGTGACCGCGGTCGTGCTCCTCGCCGCCCCGGAGGGCGTCGAGATCATGGAGCGCGAGCTCGCGGGCACGCCGGTGACCGTCGTGACGGCCTCGGTCGACGAGCGGCTCAACGAGAACGGCTACATCGTCCCGGGCCTGGGCGACGCGGGCGACCGCATGTACGGCTCCGCCGAGTAGCAGTCACAGCCGGCTCCGCCGAGTAGAAGGCACAGCCGGCTCCGCCGAGCAAAGGCACAGCCGGCTCCGCCGAGGAGAAGTCGCAGCCGGCTCCGCCGAGCAGCAGCGGCTTCTCTCAGCACTTTCCGGTCGGTACGGGCGCGGGCTTGGTCAGGGCGACCAGGGCCGCGTCCGCCGTCGTCTTCGGGGACAGCGTCTTGAACGCCGTCCCGATGATGAGGTCGACGTCCGCCGTGGCCCGGGTGTCCGTCTTGGTCGTGGCGCCCTTGAGCTGGGTGCCGAGGACCGGGAAGGCGCCCTTGGTGGCCGCGGGCGCGCCGAGCAGCAGCCCCGCGCCGGGGACCTTCTTGTCGAAGGCGGCGGGAGCGTTCCCCACCTTGCCGATCTTGAAGCCGCGCTTCTTGAGCTCGTCCGCGGTCGTCTTGGCGAGTCCGCTGCGCGGGGTCGCGTTGTAGACGTTGACCGTGATCTGGCCGGGCTTGGGGAGGGCGGCGGCGGGCGGGGTCGTCGCCTTGGCCACGGGCTTGCAGTCGGCCTGTTTCCCGGCGGTCGTCTTCTTGCCCTCGTCGCCGGAGAAGACGTCGACGAGCTGGAGCGTGCCCCAGCCGGCCGCGCCCAGAACGACCACGGAGGCCGCGGCCGCGAGGATGATCCGGCGCCGACGGTGGGGGCGGCGCATGCGCGGGTAGACATCCCCCGTGATGCGGTACTTTCCGCCCATTCCGGGGGGAGTGAGCATGCTCATGAACGCAGCGTAGTGCCGCCCGTCGGCGATGCCTACTTGATGATCATGTGATCGCGTCCGGATGGGGGCGAACTGACCCCGAAAGGGTCAGCCGCGGGTCACTCGGCGGTCAGTCCATTTCCAGGACGCGGGCGTGCAGCACCTGGCGCTGCTGGAGTGCCGCGCGGACGGCGCGGTGCAGTCCGTCCTCGAGGTAGAGGTCGCCACGCCACTTCACGACGTGCGCGAAGAGGTCGCCGTAGAAGGTGGAGTCCTCGGCGAGCAGCGTCTCCAGGTCCAGCTGGCCCTTGGTGGTGACGAGCTGGTCGAGGCGGACCGGGCGCGGGGCGACGTCAGCCCACTGCCGGGTGCTTTCCCGGCCGTGGTCGGGATACGGCTTTCCGTTTCCGATGCGCTTGAAGATCACACGGAAAGCCTACCGGGCGAGCGGCTCCCGGCGCAGCCACGCGAGGGCGGTGGGATGCTGGTGCGAACCGTGACAAAAGCGAAATCAAGGTGCCGTCATGAGTGTCAGTGAGCAGAGCGCGCAGCCGCCCGCCCCCCTTGCCGGGCCCGCCGCCGACATCGCCGCCGGGTACGCCTTCGACGGTGCGGCACTCGATCTGGGGGCGCTGCTCTGGGACGGTGCATGTCACCCGGACGCGCCGGTGCGCATCCCGCTGCCGATGCTCAACCGCCACGGTCTGGTCGCCGGCGCCACCGGCACCGGCAAGACGAAGACGCTCCAGCTGATCGCCGAGCAGCTCTCGGCCCACGGCGTGCCGGTCTTCCTCGCCGACATCAAGGGCGACGTCTCGGGGATCTCGGCCCCCGGCGCGGACGGCGAGAAGGTGCGGGAGCGGGCCGCCCAGGTCGGCCAGGAGTGGCGGGGTACGGGCTTCCCCTGCGAGTTCTACGGGCTCGGGGGCATCGGCCCCGGCATCCCGGTGCGGGCCACGGTGACCAGCTTCGGCCCGGTCCTGCTCTCCAAGGTGCTCCAGCTCAACCGGACGCAGGAGCAGTCGCTCGGCCTGATCTTCCACTACGCCGACTCCAAGGGCCTGGAGCTCGTCGACCTCAAGGACCTGCGGGCGGTGGTGGCCTTCCTGGTCTCGGACACCGGGAAGGCCGAACTGAAGGGGATCGGCGGGCTCTCGACGGTGACGGCCGGGGTGATCATGCGGTCGATCACGGCGTTCGAGCAGCAGGGCGCGGGGGAGTTCTTCGGGGAGCCGGAGTTCGACACGAACGAGTTCCTGCGGACGGCGGCGGACGGGCGGGGGACCGTCTCGGTCCTGGAGCTGCCGGCCGTGCAGGACAAGCCGCAGCTGTTCTCGACCTTCCTCATGTGGATGCTGGCGGACCTCTTCAACGACCTTCCGGAGGTCGGCGACCTGGAGCAGCCGAAGCTGGTCTTCTTCTTCGACGAGGCGCACCTGCTGTTCAAGGGGGCGTCGAAGGCGTTCCTGGAGTCGATCACGCAGACGGTCCGGCTGATCCGCTCGAAGGGCGTGGGGATCTTCTTCGTGACCCAGACGCCGAAGGACGTTCCCTCGGACGTGCTCGCCCAGCTCGGCAACCGGGTGCAGCACGCGCTGCGCGCGTTCACCCCGGACGACGCGAAGGCCCTGAAGGCGACGGTGCGGACCTTCCCGAACTCCCCGTACGACCTGGAGGAGGTGCTCACGGGCCTCGGTACGGGCGAGGCGGTGGTCACCGTACTGAGCGAGAAGGGCGCGCCGACGCCGGTGGCGGCGACGCGGCTGCGGGCGCCCGAGTCGCTGATGGGGCCGATCGACGCGGCCGCCCTGGACGCCGCCGTGAAGGGGTCGCCGCTGTACGGGCGGTACGCGCAGGCGGTGGACCGGGAGTCGGCGTACGAGCGGCTGACGGCGGAGCAGCGGGCGGCGGAGGCGGCGGCGCTCGAAGCGGCGGCGGCGAAGGAGGCCGAGAGGGAGGCCGAGAAGGAGGCCGGGAAGGGCGGGACGGCGTCCGGACAGCAGGGAGCGAGGGCTCCGAAGCCGGAGCCCTCGCTCGCCGAACAGGTGGTGGGCAGTGGGATCTTCAAGTCCCTCGCCCGGTCGGTCGGCACCCAGCTGGGCCGGGAGATCAGCCGCTCGATCTTCGGGACGGCCCGCCGGAGGCGCTGACCTCCCCGTGGACCGCGTGCTTACTCGGTGACCTCGTGGTGGTCGTCGTGCAGGCCGCCGCCGCTGCCCGCGTCACCGGTGGTCGGGACGGAGACGACCGGCTTGCGCAGGGAGGAGATGTCGTGGGCGTAGGTGCCCACGGCGTTGGCGATGACGTCGATGTTGACGTCGAAGGCCTTCATGTTGATGTTGCGGATGTCGTCGCCCTTGGCGTGGTAGTTCACGTCGTACGCGACGCCCGCCTCGCCGCCGTACTTGGCGGCCTGGGCGGCGGTCTTGATGCCCTCGGCGCCGGTGAAGGTGCCGCCGGAGGGGATGCCGACCGCGATGAACGGGCCGTAGTCGGAGCGGCCGGTGAAGTCGGTGCCCTCGTGCGGGACCCCGCGCTGGTCCATGAAGTCGTTGATGTCGCGCTCCAGCTGGGCCGAGCCCTCCGGGCCCGCCTCGGCGCCGACGCCGTCGGAGTTGTCGCCGTCGTACACGAACAGGCCGTAGTTCGGCGAGGCGATCATGTCGAAGTTGAGGTAGAGCTTGATCTCGCTCTTGTCGAGCGCGGTGAGGTTGTCCACGTAGTGCTCGGAGCCGAGGAGGCCGTTCTCCTCCGCGGACCACCAGGCGAATCGGACCTTGTTGCGGACCTTGTCCTTCGACTTGGCGAGCTCCAGGGCGGTCTGGAGGAGGCCGGCGGAGCCGGAGCCGTTGTCGTTGATGCCGGGGCCGGCGGTGACGGAGTCGAGGTGCGAGCCGAGCATCACGGTGTTGGCGGCGTTGCCGCCCCTGGTCTCCGCGATGACGTTGTTGGTGGAACGCTTCTCCTGGAGCTGGCGGATCTCCACGGAGAGCGAGACCGGGCCGTTCGCGAGGTCGGCGGCGAGCGCCGTGCCCTCGGCCAGGGTGAGACCGCCGGTCGGGAGCTTCCCGGAGGCGGGGTCGCCGAGGGTGCCGGAGAGGACGCCGTCGACGTTGTTGTAGACGAGGGCGGCGGCGGCGCCGGCCGTGGCGGCGTTCTGCTGCTTGATGGCGAAGCTGCAGCCGCCGCGCTTGATCAGGGCGATCTTGCCGGTGAAGGTGCCGGAGGCGAAGTCGCCCGGCTCGCAGCCGGTGGTGCCGTCGGCGTCGACGGGCACGGCCGCGAGGGCCGCCGTGAGGCCGCCGACCGGGGTGGACTTGGTGTACGTCATCGCCTTGACGTCGATCGCGCGGGGCGCGGGCGAGACGACGGAGGCCTTCTCGGCGAGCGTCTCCGTGAAGAGGAACTCGAACTTCTGGTACCGGACGTCGTAGCCGGCCTTCTTGAGCTGCGTGTAGACGTACGCGGCGGAGGCGTCGTGCCCGAGCGAACCGGCCGCGCGGTTGCCGCCGGCCGAGTCGGCTATCGCCTGGAACTTCTGCAGGTGCTTGAAGGCGTCCTGGCCGGAGGTCTCGCGGACCAGCTTCTTCGCCAGCTTGGCGGCGTCGCGGGCCGGCGCGGCCGCGGGGTCCTGGCCGGCGGTGGCGGGAGAGGCGAGCACCAGCGGGGTGGCGAGGGCGGCGGCGGCCAGAATGGCCGCGGCACGGCGCTGGGTTGCGTTCACAGAAGTCCTTCCCGGTACGGACGAGGTTGAGGGGAAGTTAGCGATCTCAGGGGGGTTCTGTGAACAGGTTCTGCGCAATTCCTGTCACCTTGAGCAGGATTGACATCTGGAATTATCAATTCCCGGATGATTTGCTGCTCTTGGTGGCTTTCGCCGCCTTCGCGGCGGCCTTCATCTCCTGCTTGTGGGCGCGCACCTTCGCGAGCGACTCGGGCCCGGTGATGTCGGCGGCCGAGCGGTACGAGCCCTGCTCGCCGTACGGCCCCGCCGCCTCCCGCCAGCCCGTGGGCCGCACCCCGTACTGCTTGCCGAGCAGCGCCAGGAAGATCTGCGCCTTCTGCTTCCCGAAGCCGGGCAGCGCCTGGAGCCGCGTGAGCAGCTCCTTCCCGGTGGCCGCGTCCGCCCAGACGGCCTCGGCGTCGCCCCCGTACTCCTCGACCAGGAACCGGCAGAGCTGCTGCACGCGCTGGGCCATCGAGCCCGGATAGCGGTGCACGGCCGGCTTCTCGGAGAGCAGCGCGGCGAACTCCTCCGGGTCGCGGACGGCGATCTCGTGGGCGTCGAGATCGTCCGTCCCGAGCCGTGAGGCGATCGTGTACGGGCCGGAGAACGCCCACTCCATCGGGACCTGCTGGTCCAGGAGCATGCCGACGAGCGCGGCGAGCGGCGAACGCCCGAGCAGCTCGTCGGCCTCGGGCTGCTGGGCGAGATGGATCTCGGGGGCCTGGGGCTTGGTGCTCATGAACCGATCATCCCGCCCGCGCCGGGCGTCCGCCCGGTGGGTTCACCCCATCGCGAAGCGGTCCAGGGCCGCCAGGACCAGCTTCCGGGTCTGCTCGCCGCCCAGGTGGCCGGCGTCCTCGACCACGTGCAGTTCGGCGTCCGGCCAGGCGCGGGAGAGCTCCCAGGCGGTGGCGAGCGGGCCGCCCATGTCGAGCCTGCCGTGGATCAGGACGCCGGGGATTCCGGCGAGCCGGTGCGCGTCGCGGATCAGGGCGCCCTCCGCCAGCCAGGCGCCGTGGGCGAAGTAGTGCGAGCAGATCCGGACGAAGCCGAGCCGGGTGTCGTCGACCCGGTCGGTGTACGGGGTGCCCTGGCCCTCCATCGACAGGACGGCGTCCTCCCACGCGCACCAGTCGGCCGCCGCCTTCTCCCGTACGGCCCGGTCGGGGTCGTTCATCCGGGCGGCGTACGCGCTCACGAGCTCGGCGGCCCCGTCGGTCGCGGCCCCGTCGACCCCGGCGCGGAAGCGGTCGTGGGCCTCCGGGAAGAACCGGCCGACGCCCTCGTACAGCCAGGCCGTCTCGGAGCGGCGGGTGGTCGTGACGGCCGCGATGACGATCTCCGTGACGCGCTCCGGGTACGCCTCCGCGTACGCCAGGATCAGCGTGGAGCCCCAGGAGCCGCCGTACAGCAGCCAGCGGTCGATCCCGAGGTGCTCGCGCAGCCGCTCCATGTCGGCCACCAGGTGCGCGGTGGTGTTCACGGACAGGTCGGCGGCCGGGTCGCTCGCGTGCGGGGTGGAGCGCCCGCAGCCGCGCTGGTCGAAGAGGACGACCCGGTACGCCGCCGGGTCGAAGTAGCGCCGGTTGCGCGGCGAGGACCCGGAGCCCGGCCCGCCGTGCACGACGAGCGCGGGCCTGCCCGCCGGGTTGCCGGACACCTCCCAGTGGACGAGGTTGCCGTCGCCCACGTCGAGCAGGCCCTGGTCGTACGGTGCGGTCTCGGAGTACATCCGACCGAGGCTACCGACCCCGGACGCGCACCGCCGGGTCCTCGCACCATTCCAGGAGCGAGGCCCATTCCCCGTACCCCGAATCGGGGTTGAGGTGCGCGCCGCCCGGGACGTGGTCCGTGTCGAGGCCGAGCGGGGTGCCGTAGTGGACGTCGGCGCCCTCGGGGCAGTACGGGTCGCCGTCCCCGTACACGAGCCGGGCCGCCAGGCCCTTCTCCGCCAGGTCGAGGCCGTCGGCGAACGCGGCGATCTCCGGGATGGACGCGGTCACCGGCGGCGAGGGCGGGGCGACGAGCAGTACCCGGTCGGCGGCCGGCCGCCGCTCCCCGGCCCGCAGCCACAGCAGCACCGACAGGCTGTGCGCGAGGACCGTGAACTCGCCCTCGGCCGGGCGCTTCCCGTGCTCCTCCAGGGCCGCGAGCCAGTCCGCGAGGACGGGCGCGTCCGCCTCGGGCAGCTGCGGGTAGCGCACCTCGTGGCCGCGCGCCCGCAGCTCCCCGGCGAGCCAGTGCTGCCAGTGGCCGGCGGGACGGTGGTTCTGGAAGCCGTGCAGGATCAGGTACGTGGTCATGGCACGATCCTGCGACCGCCGCCCGCTCCCGGTCCACCACCGTCCACGGAGCGGGCGCGGGAACCGGCGGACGGTCAGCCCCGCAGGGTCAGCAGCTCCCGTACGCCCGCCTTCAGGCGCTCGCTCGACAGCTCCTGCTCGACCGTCAGGTGGTGCATGACGTCCGGCGAGAACGAGGCGAGCGTCAGGTGCGCGAGGAGCGTGGCGTCGGAGCCGGGCCTCAACTCCCCGATGAGCAGCGCGACATGGGTGTGCATCACCCGGTAGGCACCGCTGTGGTAGCGGGCGCGGGGCGCCGCGGAGTGGGCGGCGAGCAGGATCTCGCGCTGCTCGCCGACCCGGTCGACGAGCGCGTCGAGGAAGGCGTCGAGCCGCTCGGCGGCCGGGGCGCCGGGCCCGAGCGGCGGCGGGCCGCTCATGTACGCCTCCTGGAACTGGCGCTCGCGGTCGTCGAGCAGGGCCCACAGGAGCTGGGAGACGTCGCCGAAGCGGCGGTAGACGGTGCCGACGCCGATGCCGCTGGCGTGGGCGACCTGGTTCATGGTGACGGCCTCGGGGCCGTCCTCGGCGACGATCCGGGCGGCCGCGTCGAGGATCTTGCGCCGGTTGCGGGCGGCGTCGGCGCGCTCGGGGGCGGGGCCGCCGCCGACGGTGGGGAGCAGGCTGAGCATCGGCGCCGCCGCGTTCCCGCTCCGCGGTTCTCTCGTGCTCATCTGCCGGCTCCTGTCCTTCGTGCGTTCGTCCGCGCTCGCCCGTGTTCCCCCGCGTTCCCTCGGCCGCTCCTTGAAGTGAGCATACCTGCTGCCCTTGCAAACCGGATAGCAATCCGTTTAACCTCGAACCATCGAAGCGGAAAAGAATCCGGTTGAGGGAGTTCGTCATGTCCGTCAAGGTCGCCGTCATCTACTACTCGGCCACCGGTGCCGTCCACCAGCTCGCCCAGGCCGTCGCCGAGGGCGCAGAGAAGGCCGGCGCGGAGGTCCGCCTGCGCCGGGTGTCCGAGCTCGCCCCCGACGCCGCCATCGACGCGAACCCGGCCTGGCGCGCCCACGTCGACGCCACGGGTGACGTGGAGACCGCCACGCTGGACGACCTGGAGTGGGCCGACGCGTACGCGCTGGGTTCCCCGACCCGCTTCGGCAACGTCGCCGCCCAGCTCAAGCAGTACGTCGACACCTCGGGCGGCCTGTGGCAGCGCGGCGTCATGGCGGACAAGGCCGCCACCGCCTTCACCAGCGCCCACAACGTCCACGGCGGCAACGAGTCGACGCTGCTCGCGCTCTACAACACCTTCCACCACTGGGGCTCGGTCATCGTCTCGCCCGGCTTCACCGACCCGGCCGTGTACGCGGCCGGCGGCAACCCCTACGGCACCTCCCACCCCGGCGCCAACGGCGCCCCGGAGGAGAACGTCCTCCAGGCCGCCCGGTACCAGGGCGCCCGCCTGACGCGGATCGCGAAGCGCCTGAAGGGCCTCGCGGACGACTGACGACTGGCGACTGAGTACGTGAGAAATGCCGAGCGCCCCCGGGGACATCCCGGGGGCGCTCGGCATCTCTGGTCAGGGTGGCTCTATGCCAGCGACAGGAAGAGCTTCTCCAGGCGCGCCCGCATGGCATCGCGGTCCTCGCCGTTCTTCCGGCCGTCCTCGATGTCGGTCAGGCACTGCTGGAGCCCGGTCGCGATGATCGCGAACCCGGCCCGGTCGAGGGCGCGGGAGGCGGCGGCGAGCTGGGTCACGACCTCCTCGCAGTCGCGCCCCTCCTCGATCATCCGGATCACGCCGGCGATCTGGCCCTGGGCCCGGCGCAGCCGGTTCAGTACGGCCTTGAGCTCCGCGCCCGCGAGATCGAGTTCCACGATGACTCCTCCACAGATACCCCAGGGGGTAATTTACTCCCCAGCACGGGGCTACGCCGAAGACCAAGGATGACACTTGCGGCGAGGCTCGGGAGGTGTCGTGGGTCTCAGGCGGCGTAGCGGCGGAGGAACATCTCGACCCCGTCCGTGACGAGCCGCTCGCTCAGCCCCTCGGCGAGCTCCGTCCCGTACTGCTCGAAGACCATCTGCGGGAAGACCAGCAGCGAGTAGAGCTGGAGGACCGCGACCTCCAGGTCGGGGATCTCCAGGAGGCCCCGGTCGGCGAGGGCGCGCAGCGCGTCCGCGACGGCGGGGTGGTGGCCGGCCGGGCCGTGGGCGCGCCAGGCGCGGCCCAGCTCGGGGAAGCGGTGGAGCTCGGTGGCGACGAGCGTGCGCAGGGCGCGGCCCTCGTCGTCGGCGCGTACGGCCCGGGCCCAGGCGTGGCCGGCGTCGGTGAGGGCGGCCTTGAGCGCGTCGGGCCCCTCGGCGGCGACGAGCAGCGCGAGGTCCGGCCCTTCCGCGCCCTCTCCCGCGGCCAGGGGCTCGTCGAGGGCGCCGGCGACGACGGCGGTGAAGAGCGCTTCCTTGCTGCCGAAGTGGTTGTAGACGGTGACCTTGGAGACGCCCGCCTCGGCGGCGATGGCGTCCATGCCGACGCCGAAGCCCTCGCGGAGGAAGAGGTCGCGGGCGGCCCGTACGACGGCCTGCCGCTTGCGGGCGGCGCGGGCCCCGGTGGGTGCGGGCTTGGGTGCGGCGGGACCGTCCGAGGGCTGCGCGTTCATACCGGTCACCCTACAACCGAACTGTACCGTTGAGTTCAACTGTACTGTGCCGTACAGTTCAGTTATGACGGCTCACCCGGACGCCCAAGCCCACACCCCTGCCCACTCCACACCTTCCACCCCCTCCACCCCTGGCCACTCGGCCCCCCAGCACCCCCACGGCGACCCGCATCCCCGCCGCTGGACGGCCCTCGCCCTGATCTGCGCGGCCCAGTTCATGCTGATCCTCGACGTCACCGTCGTGAACGTCGCGCTGCCCGCCCTCTCCGCCGACCTCGACCTCGGGCGCACCGCCCTGACCTGGGTCGTCACCGCGTACACGCTCTGCTTCGGCGGGCTCATGCTCCTCGGCGGCCGCCTCGCCGACGCCCTGGGCGCCCGCCGCGTCCTCCTCGCCGGACTCGCCCTCTTCACCACGGCGTCCCTGGTCTGCGGCCTCGCGGCGAACGCCCCCGTGCTGCTCGGCGGCCGCATCGCCCAGGGCATCGGCGCCGCGCTCCTCTCCCCGGCCGCGCTCGCCCTCGTCACGACCGCCTTCCACGGCGCCGAGCGGGCCAAGGCCCTCGGCGCCTGGGCGGCGATCGGCGGCACCGGCTCGGCCGTCGGCGTCCTGCTCGGCGGCGCCCTCACGGAAGGACCGGGCTGGCCCTGGGTCTTCTACGTCAACGTCCCGGTGGGCCTGGCCCTGCTGGCCGCGCTCCCGCGCGTCCTCCCCGCGGACACCGCCGCCCGTTCCCGTACGCACCCCCGCCTGGACGTCCCCGGCGCCCTCCTCGTGACCACGGCCACCGGCGCGCTCGTGTACGGCCTCGTGCAGGCGGGCGACTCCGGCTGGGCCTCCGCGGCGACCCTGCTGCCGCTGCTCGGCGCGCTCGCGCTCTACGGGGTCTTCGCCGCGGTCGAGCGGGCGAGCAGCGCCCCGCTGATGGACCTGAGGATGCTGAAGCGGCGCCCGGTCGTGGCGGGCTCCCTGCTCATGCTGGTCGCGACGGCGCTGCTGATCTCGTTCTTCTTCCTGGGCTCGATGCAGCTCCAGCACGTCTACGGCCTCGGGGCCCTCCGCACCGGCCTGCTCTTCCTCCCGATCGCCCTGACCACCGCGATCGGCGCCCACCTCGGCTCGCGCCTGGTGACGACGGCGGGCCCGCGCGCCTGCGCCACCGGCGGCCTGGCCCTGGCGGCCCTCGGCTGCCTGCCGCTGACCTTCCTCACCCCGGGCGCCAACCCCTGGGCCACCCTCCTGCCGGCCCTCGCCACGGCCTCCTTCGGCCTGGGCGCGGTCTTCGTCGCGGCGACCACCACCTCCCTCGGCCTGATCGCCCCGCACGAGGCCGGCCTCGCCTCCGGCATCGTCAACACCTTCCACGAGGTCGGCGGCTCCATCGGCATCGCCGCCGTCTCCACCCTCGCCCTCACCGCCACGACGGAGGCGACGCCGACCGGCTTCACGGCGGCCTTCACCCTCTGCACGGCAGCGGCGGCCGCGGCGGCCCTGGCCGCCCCCTTCCTCATCCCCCGAGGCACCCCCCGCCCGACGGGCGGCCCCCACGGGATGCACTGAGGAAGGGAGCCAGGTCGCCCTCTCAGCCCTGCCTTCAGCCCTGGCCTCAGTCCTGCCGTCAGTCCTGGCTCGGACCGCCCTCGTCGACCGGCCGGATCACCACCGCGTACTCGGGGGACCCGGCCGGGACCGGGCAGCGGGCCACCTGGGCGGCGATCTCCGTGACGCGGTCCAGTGAGGCGCAGTCGAGGAGCCAGTAACCGGCGAGGACTTCCTTGGTCTCCGCGTACGGGCCGTCGGTGACGACCGGCCTGCCCTCCCCGTCCACCGTCACGAAGCGGGTCGTGGACGGGGCGGCGAGGCCCTGGGCGTCGAGCATCTCGCCACGGGCGGTCAGCTCGGTGTTGATCGCGTTCATGTGCTCGAACATCGTCTTGAGCGCCGCCTTGTCCCAGGCGGGGCTCCCGGCGGAGCCGCGGCCCACCATCGCCTCGTAGTCGGCCTGCGAGCCCTGCACCATCACCAGGTACTTCATGACGTCCTCCTAGCTTCCGGGTTCCGTTTCTGCCCTTTCGCAGGAGAGTCGGAGCCGGCGGACGGTTCTCGACACCGCGCGGACAACAGCCGGAAAGACGGGAGAAATCACCCGACCGACCCATGATTCCAGGGTGCACGCACTCAGCTTCTCCACCGCCTTCATCGCCTTCTTCTCCGTCGTCGGCCCGCCCAAGGTGCTCCTCTCGTTCGCCGGCCTCGCCCAGATCCACTCCGCCCGCCAGCTGCGCTCCATCGCCCTCGTCTCCTCGGGCCTGGCCGTCCTCGTCGGAGTGGGCACCGGCATCACGGCCCCGTGGCTGCTCGATCTCTTCCACATCAGCACGCCCGCGCTCATGCTCGCGGGCGGCGTCATCTTCTTCCTCTACGCCCTCGGGCTCGTCCTCGGCCTCCACATCGGCCCCGTCAGCGTCCACCAGGACGCCCCGGACCTGGTCAGCGGAGTGCGCGAGCTGCTCACGCCGTACGTCGTGAGCCCCCTCGCCATGACGGCGATCCTCATCGGGGGCGCCTCCGGCGACTCCTTCGGCTGGCGCTCGACCGTCGTCCTCGCGTACGCGGCCGTCATCGCCCTCGACCTGGCCTGCGTCCTGCTCCTCGCCGGCGTCCTGCGCCGAGCCAAAGGAACCACCATCGAGCTCCTCGGCCGGCTCCTCGGCCTGCTGCTTGCCGCGGTCGGCGTCGACCTCGTCCTCAACGGCCTCGCCGAGCTGGGGGTCCCCGGACTCGGCGACACCGAGTAGGCGGGTGCCGGTGATCAGGTCGCGGCGAGCTCCCGTTCCAGGGGCGTACGGAACCGGGGTGTCACGCGTACGTCCCCCACCCACGCCGCCAGCCGCTCCGCCTCCGCCCCGATCGCCCGCTCCGCCTCCCGGCCCACGTCGGCCAGCAGGCGGCGGGCGATCACCCCGTCGGGCCGTTGCGCCCACACCCCGACGATCCGGCCGTCCCACCACACCGTCGGCGCGATGTTCCCGCTGCGGTCGTACAGCGCGGCCCGGTGCTCCGGGTCCTGGTACCAGTCCCGGGCCTGCCAGCCCATCGCCGTCGGGTCCAGCGCGGGCAGCAGCGCCGCCCACGGCTCCGGTGCCGGTACGGGGTCGAGGTCGTCCGGCAGGACGAAGCCCGTCCCGTGGGCCAGCGTCACCGGCACCGCCCCCACCGCGGCGAGCGCCCCGCGCACGTCCGTGACCTTCCATCCCGTCCACCACTTCAGATCCGCCTCGCTCGCCGGCCCGCAGGCCGCCAGCCAGCGCCCGATCAGCTCGGCCCGCGCCTCCGCGGCCGGGAGCTCCGCAGCGGGGGCCTCCCCGGTGCGCGTGTACGGGAGCGTCCAGCGGAAGCGGCTCGACGTCCACGTCCCCTGCGGCCGCCCCCGGACGATCCGCCCCTCCATGCCGAGGATCCGCAGCACCCGGCTCGCCACGGACTGGACGCCCTCCTGGCGCGTGCCCGGCCCGTACACGTACGTCTCCCGCAACCTCGGTACGGCCGCGCCCAGTTCGGTGCCGGTCGCCTCCCCGCGGACGGCCAGCTCGGCGAGGGCGAGCCGCTCGGTCTCCGCCAGCCAGTCCTCGTCGAAGGAGCTTCCCTCCGTCAAGTGGCGTACGAGCACGGCCCGTTCACGGACGGCCGCCGGGAGGGCCGTCGAGGACCGCACGGCCGGCGCGAGGGAGGACGGGAACACGAAGACCGTGTGCCGCATGCCGTGCATCCGGATCAGGGACCCGTCCTCGTACAGTGCCCGCTCCAGCTCCCCGACGGGCCCGGCGTCCCCCGCCAGCCGCGCCCCCACCGCGAGGAACACACTCGCCGGGTCCGTCCCGTGCAGCGCCACCAAGGAGTCCCCGACCTCCTCCGCCGTCGCCGCCCGCGCGGCCCCGGCCAGCCGGTGCCGCACCGCGAGCCGGGCCCTGCGCTCGGCGTCGCCGATCGTTCTCGTACGCGTCTCACTCATGGGGCCAAGCATGAAGTCAGGAGCGCCCCGAACCGACGAGCGAACCGACGGGGGAGCCGACGGACGAACCGGCGAAGGAGCGCCCGGAGGAGCCGAGGAAGCCCGTCACCGTCTCCACGAACTCGTCCTCCTTCTCGAAGAAGACGACATGCCCGGCGTCGATCTCCGCGTACGCGCTGCCGTCGATCGCCGCGTGCAGCGCCCGGCTGAGCTCCACCGGTACGGTCGCGTCCTGAGCGCACCCCACGACCAGCGTCTCCGCCGTGATCCGGGGCAGCAGCTCCCGGATGTCGACCTCCAGGTCGAGCGCCACGTGCCGCAGGGTGCCGGGAGTGGGCGGCATGTTCGGGATGAGCCCCTCGACGCCCTCGCGGCCGATGCCGTTGAGGAAGCCGCGGCTGAACCCGGTCATCGTCACGCTCCGCCCGAAGCCCGCCGGATCGTACGTACCGAGCCGCTGCCACAGCGTGAACAGGTTCCGCAGGTACTCGTCGCCGTCCGTGTACGCCCAACCCGCCACCAGCACCAGCTTGTTCACCAGGTCGGGGCGGAGGGCGGCGACGGCCGCCGATACCGGGGAGCCCATCGAGAAGCCGAGCAGGTCGACCGGCCCGGTACCCGCCGCCTCGATCACCGCGATCACCTGCGCGGCGAGCGACTCGACGGTCAGCGGCCCGCCGTCGTCGACGGTCCGGTCGGCACCGGACAGATCCAGCGTGATCACCGTGCGGTCGACGGTGAAGCGGGGCGTCGTCCCGCCCCAGGTGAGGGCGGAGCCGGCCGAACCGGTGCCGTGGACGAGGAGGAGGGCGGGACCGGCGCCCGAGCCCTGGACGTCGTAGTGGACGTGGGCGGTGCCGACGGTGACGGTGGCCATGATCGCTGCTCCCGGTGGAGTGGAGGGGGTGAGTGGCTGACACCGAGGACTCTGCCGACCTGCGGGAACGGGCGGGAGAGCCCTTCCGACCCTGGGATCGGCAGTCCCTGGATACGGCCTGGATGAGCCCCCGCTCCTCCGGCAGGATGGTCCGTATGACGACGATCGACCGACGCGAACTCGCCGACTTCCTGCGCCGCTCCCGCGAACGGGTCCGACCGCAGGACGCCGGCCTCCCGGCCGGTCCCCGCCGCCGTACGCCCGGGCTGCGCCGCGAGGAGGTCGCCCAGCTCGCCGGCATGTCGGCCGACTACTACATCCGCCTGGAGCAGGCCCGGGGCCCCCATCCCTCACCCCAGATGCTGGCCGCGCTCGCCCGCGCGCTGCGCCTCGACACCGACGGGCGGGACCACCTCCACCTCCTCGCCGGGCACCGCCCGCCCGCCGGGCCCACCGTGGGCGACCACGTCTCACCCGGCCTCCTGCACCTCCTGGACCAGCTGGACACGACTCCGGCGCAGGTCCTCAGCGACCTCGGGGACGTCCTCGCCCAGAACGCCATGGCCCGCGCCCTGCTCGGCGGCGTGTGCACGGTGTCCGAGCACGGGCGGAACGTGGTGTGGCGCTGGTTCGCCGACCCCGAGGGCCGTGCGGCGTACCCGGCCGAGGAGCACGCGTACTACAGCCGCCTCCACGTCGCCGACCTGCGCGCGGCCGTCGGCCGCCGCTCCGGCGACCCGGCAAGCGCCCGTCTGGTGGAGCGACTGCGCGGGGCGAGCGAGGAGTTCGCGGAGCTGTGGGCGCTGCACGAGGTGGCGGTCCGGCGGCACAGCCGGATGCGGGTCGTGCACCCGGTGATCGGCCCGGTGGACCTGGACTGCCAGGTGCTGCTGGCCCCGGAGGGCGAGCAGCGGCTCGTGATCCACACACCGCCGCCGGGCACGGACGCGGGGGAACGACTGGCGCTGCTCAGGGTGGTGGGCGGGGAACAGTTCGCGCCGGCGCAGGGGGGATAGGCCCTCGGGCACCGCCCGCGCCCCGTCCCGCCTCGCCTGGCGCGCCCCCGCCTCGCCCCGGCCCTAGTCCTACCTACCCACCCACCCCGGCCCTGGTCTCACCCCGCCGCCCGCTCCTCCAACGGCCGCCGCCGCAGGCCCGATTCGGTGAGGGCACGGGGGCGCCAGACGCCGTCCGGCGGGTAGAGGTTCGTCCCCGGCGGCACGATCGCGTCGATCCGGTCGAGGATCTCGTCCGTGAGCACCACCGTCGCCCCCTTCAGGAGTCCCTCCAGCTGCTCCATCGTGCGCGGCCCGAGGATGACGGAGGTCACCGCCGGGTGCGCGGTCACGAAGGCGATCGCCAGCTCGGGCAGGCTGCACCCGATCTCGTCCGCCAGCGCGACGAACTCCTCGACGGCGTCGAGCTTCGCGGCGTTGACCGGCAGCGTCGGGTCGAAGCGGTGCGGGGTGAGCGCGGCCCGCCCGCTGGTCAGGTCGATCGGCGCGCCCTTGCGGTACCGGCCGGTGAGGAAGCCGGACGCGAGCGGGCTCCAGGTCAGCACCCCCATCCCGTACCGCTGGGCCACGGGCAGCACGGACGCCTCCACGCCGCGCGCGAGCAGCGAGTAGGGCGGCTGCTCGGAGCGGAAGCGGCGCAGCCCGCGTCGCTCGGCGACGGCGTGCGCCTCGACGATCTCCTCGGCCGGGAAGGTGGAGCAGCCGAACGCCCGGATCTTCCCCTGGGTGACGAGGTCGCCGAGGACGTCGAGGGTCTCCTCGATGTCCGTACCGGGGTCGGGCCGGTGGACCTGGTAGAGGTCGATCCAGTCGGTACCGAGCCGCCGCAGGCTGTTCTCGACGGCGAGGGTGATCCAACGGCGGGACAGCCCGCCCTTGTTGGGGCCCTCGCCGCCCATCGGGAAGTACACCTTGGTGGCGAGGACGGTCTCCTCGCGGCGCCGGGAGTCGCGCAGCGCCTTGCCGACGATCTCCTCGGACTCCCCGGCCGAGTACATGTCGGCGGTGTCCACGAAGTTGATGCCCTGGTCGAGGGCGGCGTGGATGATCCGTACGGATTCCTCGTGGTCGGGATTGCCGACGGCACCGAACATCATGGTGCCGAGGCAGTAGGTGCTGACGTCGATCCCGGTCCCGCCGAGTGTTCGATAGCGCATGCGCGCACTCTAGGAATGAGAGTGCGCTCCAAGGCAAGAGCGAAAGGCCGACGGGGCCGCCGGGGCTGACGGGGCAGGTCGGGCCGATGGGGCAGGCCAGGCCGACCGGGCAGGCCGGGGCGGCCCGGCAGACCCGGTCAGCCCAGGAACTCCGTCAGCAGCGAGTGCAGGACCTCGGGCCGCTCCAGATGGACGTCGTGTCCGGCGCCGGGCACGCCGACCCCGTGCAGGCCGGGCCGGAGCCGGACCATCTCGGCGTACTCCTCGTCGCCGATGATCCCGTCCTGTTCGCCCTGTCCGAGGACGGCGAGGGTGGGGCAGGTGATCGCCGCCCACTCGTCCCAGAAGGCGCGGGTGGCGTTGTCGTCGAGGGACCGGACCATGATGTCGGTGTCGAAGCGCGGCCAGAGCCCGTCGGCGCGCTCGTCGAGACCGCTAGCCCACCCTTCGCCGACGGGCCGCTTCCCGCCGCCGAGGTACGCGACGGCCGCCTCTCGGGTGGGGAAGGGCACGGGCCAGGCGGCGAACCACGCGCCGATGGCGTCCTGCACGCCGGGGTTCGACCCGCCGGGCCCGGCCTCGACGAGGACGAGGGCGCTCGGCAGCTCGGGGCGGGCGGCGGCGGTGAGCAGCGCGGTGTGCCCGCCGAGGGACTGCCCGACCAACGCGGGCTGCCGGAGCCCGAGTTCGGTCACGACGGCGATGACGTCGGCGACGTACGCGGCGCGCGAGACGTCCGCGGGCCGCCGCTCGCTGTTCCCGTGGCCGCGCTGGTCGAGGGCGAGGACGCGGTAGCCGGCGCCGCACAGGGCGCGGGCGGTCGCGTCCCACTCCCCGGCGTGCCCGGCGAGCCCGTGGAGGAGGAGCACGTCGGGCCCGGAACCGCCCCAGTCGCGACAGGACAGGCGTACCCCGTCACGCGCCACGACGACACGCTCGGACCAGCGGAAACGCGAATGATCACCCATCCCCCCATCCTCCTCTACGGGTTGAGGAGCTGGTCGGCGACGGCGGTCCTGGCGTAGAGGACGGAGCGCCCGCTGCGGTGGGCGGTGACCAGGCCGGCGTTCCGCAGGGCGATGAGGTGCTGGGAGACGCCGGCGGCGGACAGGCCGCAGTGGGTGGCGAGCTGGGTGGTGGAGGCCGGGGTGTCGAGCTCGGTGAGCAGCAGGGTGCGGGAGCGGCCGAGGACGGCGGCGACGGCGTCCGTGGCGCCGGTGGTACGGGGCTCCCACAGGGTGCCGATGCCCCGGGCGGGGTAGGCGAGCTGGGGCGGATCGGGGTGGACGGACCGGGTGAGGACCTTGGGCCAGGCGAAGGCGGAGGGGATGAGCAGCAGCCCGGAGCCGGCCTGGTCGCGGGTGAGCGAGCAGTGGCGGCGTACGAGTCGCAGGGTGCCGTCGTCCCACCGTACGGTCTCGTGGAGTTCGCTCAGGACCCGGGCCGAACCGTGCTCGGCGACCTGGCGGGCCCGGTGGAAGACGTCGGCCTCCAGGAGCTTCTGGATACGGGCCCAGTAGGGCGCGAGTCCGATCTCCCAATACGTGTCGACCTCGTCGGCGACCTTGCGGAGGGCGGCCTCGGGGGCCTCGTGCAGCAGCCGGCGCCGGGCCCCGTCGCCGCCCTCGACCGCGAGTCGGCGGAGGTCGTCGCGTACCTGCTCGGGCGGGGTGCGGCGGATGGCGTCGAGCTCGGCGTCGAGGGTGGGGAAGGGGCCGGTGGGGGTGGGGTTGAGGAAGTCGGCGAGGTAGCCGTGGGCGGGGACGAGGGCGGCGAGCCAGCCGCGGTCGAGTCCGGCCCGGACGAGGCGGGGGCGGACCTGGGCGGCCCAACGGCGGTGCGGGGAGGCGCCGGTGCTGTCGGGGTGCCGGGCGAGGAGACGGAAGCTGGTGACGACCTCCCACATGGGGGAGACGGCGAAGCGGGTCTGGGCGAGATCGGCGGCGGAGAAACGGAGCCCGGATTCCATGGAGTGAGTCACGTCCTCGTCGTCACGGCGGCACTGCGGATGAATGGATTCGTCCTGAGCTTAATCATTGGAGGCAGAGGGGCGAGGGCCAGAGGATCCCCCCATGCCCTCTACCTCCTCGCCTTCCTCCTCGGCCTCCCCCTTCCGAGGTCTCCCGCCCGTCGTCTGGACGATCTTCGCCGGAACGATCGTCAACCGCCTCGGCTACCTCGTCACGCCGTTCCTGGTCTTCTTCCTCGCCTCGCGCGGAGTGACCGGCACCGACACCTCGTACGTCCTCGGCGCCCTCGGCGCGGGCAACCTCATCGGCCCGGCCGTCGGCGGCATCCTCGCCGACCGCATCGGCCGCCGGACGACGATGCTGATCGGCCTGATCGGCGCGGCGGCGGCGCAGGGCGCGCTGTTCCTGGCGCCGGGGGTGTGGACGATGGCGGCGGCGTCGCTGCTGATCAGCACGGCGGGCAGCACGGTGTCGCCGGCGGCGTACGCGCTGCTGGCCGACGCGGTCGACAGCGAACGCCGCCAGCGCGCGTACGCCCTCTTCGGCTGGGGCGTGAACATCGGCACCGCCGTCGCGGGCGTCCTGGGCGGCTACCTCGCCGCCCACGGGTACTGGCTGCTGTTCGCGGTGGACGCGGGTTCGATGCTGCTGTACGCGGGGGTGGTGGCGACGCGCCTGAAGGACCCGACCCGAGCGACGCCCTCGACGACCGGGAAGAAGGACGGAATCGGCTACGGAGTGGTCCTCCGAGACCGCCTGGCCCTGCTTCTCCTGCCGCTCTTCGGCATCCAGCTCTTCGTGTACTCGCTGACCGAGGTCGCGCTTCCGCTGGCGGTCCGCGACAGCGGCCTCTCGCCGGCGGTGTACGGGGCGATGGCGGCGGTCAACGCGGTCCTGGTGGTCGCCCTCCAGCCCTTCGCGACCGCCCGGCTGGCCAAGCTGCCGCAGCTGGCGGTGCAGTGCGCGGGCAGTGTCCTGATCGCGGCGGGCGTCGCGCTCACCGGCCTCGCGGACGGGGTCGTCGGCTTCACGGTGTCGGTCGTGGTCTGGTCGCTCGGCGAGGTCGTGGTCGCCGGCATCGCCGCCGGCGTCGTCGCCAACCTCGCCCCGGCGCACGCCCGGGGCCGCTACCAGGGCGCCTTCAGCTGGACGTGGGGAGTGGCCCGCTTCGCGGCACTCACCGTGGGCGTCGCGGCGTACACGAGCCTGGGCCCGGCCGCGCTGTGGTGGACGGCGCTGGTGGCGGGAACGGCGGCCGCGGTCGCGACCCTGGCCCTGGCACCCCGGGTCGCCCGCCGCACGGCCCACGAACTGGCGGCCTGAAGACGCCTACTTACCCTCGGCCAGGGTGTGCACGACGAGAGCGGTGGCGTGCCCGTGCCCGAGCCCGTGCTCGGCCTTGAGCCAGGAAACGAGCTCCATGTGCTTGGTGAGCGGCGAGGAACGGATGAGCTCCTGCCACTCGGAGATGGGGCGCCCGTACTTCTTCTCGATGGAGGGGAAGTAGCTGGCGGGACCCTTGGGCGTGTTCTCGGCCACGATGAACTCCTGGTGGGGTGGGGCGGGCAACTGGTCGTATGACTCCCACCCCACCCGGAACTCATCGCCGACCGCAAGATCAATCCCGCCGAATGTGTTCGGGATCGATGTGCCGCCGGACCATGGGCACGGAGGCGAGAGCGGCGGCGAGCAGCACGCCCAGGGCACAGACGAAGAGCAGCGGCAGCCCCTCCCAGTCCCAGTGAACGGCTCCACCCCCGGTGATCAGATAACTGGACTCGGCCAGCCACCCGGTGACGATCGCCGCCCCCAACCCCACGCCCAACGGCAACACCACCTGCACGACCTGCACCACCCGCAAGGTCCCGGCCCGAGCCCCCAACAAGGCGAGCGCGGTCACCTGCCCCCGCCGCTCCATGGCCCGATCGGCCACGGACACGACAAACGCGGCGACCCCGATGACCAGCCCCAACACCATCCCGACGGCCAACAGACTCCGAATCACGGCAAGCTGCGCGAGCGAATCGATCACAATCCCGACGGGCTCGACGGCCGCGGTGGGCGCGATGGCCCCGACACCGTCGAGAACGGAACGGATGGTGGCGGGGTCGGAGTCGCTGACTAGGGTGAGGGTGCCAGCCGCGTCTGCCAGATTGGATGGCAAGCGGGCGGGCGGTACGAGCAGGGTGCCCGAGTCGAAGACGGACATGTCGTACGGGCGCACATCGACCCGCTTGCGCGGCACGGTGAGCGTGACCGTCTGGCCGTTCTGCACCTCGAAGAGGAATTGCTCGCCCGGCTTTGGGTCGTACTCGAACGGAGCGCGGTCGTCACGCAGCTGCATCACCTGTCCGTCGACGCACCCCGCGGACCGCTGCGTGTAGGCGGCGAGTTGGGCGCATGTGGCGACCACCAGGTCCGTGCCTTGCACGTAGCTCCCGGTCGCGGGATCCCAGGAGCCGTACGAGACCAATTCCGTGCGGACCCCCGGAGCCCTTGCCAGTGCTCGGCGCTGTTCCGGCACGAGCTCACTCAAGCTGATGTTGTACTCCTGAAGGGGAGCCGTCCGCCGACTGACCTGATCCAGTTCGACGAGCACCCCTTGTGTGAGTGAGGCTCCGAACACGAGCAGGACGAGCCCGGTGGCCACTCGCAGCGAAGACCCTGGATCGACCTCCGTACGCCGCATCGCCAACGCCACGGGCAGTGACTTTGCCACCCCGGCTAGCCGCCGCGCGAGCCATGCAGTGATCGGCGCCAAACCAAATACGAGCCCGGTGCCGGTCAACAACACGGCACCGGGCACGAGCACGGAACTGGCAGAACCCCCGGACGGGTCGCGTCCCAACACGCTGAGTACGCAGTACCCGCCGATGACCCCGAGCCCCGGGATCAGCAGCAAGGTCCCGTACATTCTTGGAGGCTTGCGCTCCCCTGTGCGGCGGACGCTGATCGGCGACAGGGCGGCACGTCGCGCGCTGAACTGTCCCACGACCCATGCGAGTGCCGGACACCCGAGCAGACACACCGCAATCGTCGATGCCGTGGGCCGTCCATCGGCCGGATACCAGTGCAGCCCAGGCAACCCGGTCCGTGCCATGACCTCGTTGACCCCGAGATAGCCGACGACCCCAAGAGCGGCCCCGACGAACGCGGCAACCACACTCTCCCCGGCGTTGACCCGAAGCGTGTCTTTGACACTGAGCCCGACGAGCCGAAGGGCGGCGAGGCGGCGGGCGCGAGACTCTCCGGACAGCCGTGCGCAGACGGAGAGAAAGATGACGAGGGGGAGCAGCACGATGCACCCGAGGGTGAAGCGGAGGATGTTGAGCGTCGAGGGATCGACGATCTGCCGCCATGACCGACCCGTGCCGAAGCTCCCGAGCCAGTCTGCTTCTCTCAGCTCGGCCGGGGTGGTGCCGATATACGCGTATAGGTCCTCGGAGTCACCCAGCCCCTCAGGAGTGATCGTCCCGATCACCCGGCCCGGGACAAGACCCGCTGCGCTCGGGTTGGCCGCCAGGATTTCGCCGAGCTTCGGCGAAACAATCGCCTCGCCGGCCGTGGGAAGTCTCTTGATGCCTGGCGGTACCGCGCTCGGCCCTGGACCGTTGCGAGCGACAAAGAGCCGATGGAGCGGCTGTGACCCGTACGGATCCCGGAATTCGCGGTAGATCACGTTGCCATTGCCACCCGGCCGCGGCTCACGGGCAGCCGTGCGAGCGTCATGAGCGGTGAGGATCGACGGAATGGTGAGTACTGCGGCAAGACAGGCCACTCCGAGCGCGGCACCGAGCGCCATCAAGAGGAAACGGACCTGTCCCCTGCGCCCGCTGCCCCACAGGAGGCGCATTCCGAGTGCGAACGCATTCACACTGCCACCTGCTGGGCCAGAACACCGTCCGACATCGTGTATTGGGTGTCGGCCTTCGCCGCGACGCTGGCATCGTGCGTGACGATGACCACGGCCGTCTTCTGTCTCCGGGCCAGTTGGAGGAACTCTTCCAGAACCGCAGCTGCATTGGTGCTGTCGAGGGCCCCGGTCGGCTCGTCGGCGAACACCACGTCCGGCCGGTGGACCAGAGCTCGTGCAACCGCCACACGCTGACTTTGGCCTCCCGACAGCTTTGAAGTTCTGCGCCGCAGCAGGTCGCCCATCCCAAGTCGGCCCAGTACTTGGCCGGCCATCGCATGAGCGTGTGCCTTGCTAATCCCGGCCAGCCGGAGCGGAAGCGCTGCGTTCTCCTCGACGGTCAGCTCTGGCAATAGCTCCCCGTACTGGAAGACGAACCCCAGACGCGTGCGACGCAGAGCACTCAGTTCTCCGTCAGGGAGAGACGAGAGCTGAACTCCGTCGAAGGACACTGTGCCGTTGGAAGGAGGTAGAACCCCGGCGAGGCAGTACAGCAAGGATGACTTCCCCGAGCCGCTGCTGCCCATGATGGCCGCCACTTCGCCGCGCTTAAGCGTGAAGTCAGCACTGCTGACGGCCTGATGCGTGCCGTAAGAGAGATCCACGCCTTTGGCGCAGAGGATGACGTCCAATGTGGTGCGCTTCCTGGAGAGTGGGAGCCGCACCGTGGCGGCTCCCGGAACCGTCGACTAGCGCCGCGAGTACAGCTGCTCCGGCGAGCAGTTATCAGGTCGCAAGGAGCCGCGATCGCGGCACACCTGCATTCGAACTTCCTTCGTCTTCAGCACCGCGCCGTCGTAGTAGACCTTGTCGACCTTGATGTCCCTGCCCTGCACACCCTTCAGGTGGCCCCACGCGTACTTCTCAACCTTTACGCGGAGGTAGACGTTGTGGCCGTCGCCGCTGTCCTTGTCCCTCAGCTCTCCCTTTACATGAAGTCCGCTCGGCACCTTGCTCGTGGGCTGCCACTGGTACGTACCGACGAAGGCAACGCCCGGCGTGCTCATGATCAAGTCGTGCTTCGAGTCCGCCACCGCCACCCCCATCCCCCCAAAGAACAGCCCCGCAGCCACCACCGCAGTCGCCAACTTCCGCATCGATAACCCCTGTCTGGTCGAACCGACTGGTCATCACAGAAAGTATCGGCATCACTACACACCGGTGGCCGCAGGAACGTCCCTCCCTCCCAGCACCCCCCTATCCGGTGAACGAGTCCCCTCCCGGCACCAGGAGCACCTTCCCCCGTACGCCCCCGCTCTCGCTCGACCTGTGGACGTCCGCCAGCTCCTCCAGCGGTCGCGTCTCCGTGATGTCCAAGGTCACCGCACCCCCGTCCACCAGCGCGATCAGTTCCTCCAGTTGGCTCACGTCGTTCCTGGCCACCATGTGCTGGGACGTCACCGACCGGACCGGGTCCGGCGGTATGGGTGTCGCTATCGAGACGATGTGGCCGCCCGGGCGCACGAGGGCGGGCAGTTTCGCCGCCTCTTTCGTCGTGACGGGGACCAGGTTCAGCAGCAGGTCGACCGGGGACGGCAGGCCCTCCGCGAGCGGGGTCGTCGTGTAGTCGAGGATCCGTCGCGCCCCCTGCCGCCGCACCGCCGCCGCGCTCCTGGCGCTTGCCGTGGCCGTGACGTCCGCGCCCGCGTGGGCCGCCAGTTGGGTGGCGAAGCCGCCGACTCCGCCGCCCGCGCCGTTCACGAGGACCCGCTGTCCCTCCTTCACCCGCCCGTGCTCGAAGACCGCCTGCCATGCCGTGAGGCCGGCGACGGGCAGCGCGGCGGCGTGTGCGAGTGGTACGGAGGTCGGCGCGGCGGCCAGCAGCCTCGCCGGCGCCGCCACGTACGCGGCCCCGGCCCCGCCGTCGAGTCGGCCCACGACCCGGTCGCCGATCGCGAAGTCCCGTACGCCCGGCCCCACTTCGGTGACGACTCCCGCCACGTCCCAGCCGAGCGTGAACGGCAGGTCCACCGGCAGGAAGCCGTGCAGCAGGCCCGCCCGCAGCGCCGTCTCGGTCGGGTTGAACGCGGTCGCCGCGACCCGTACGAGCACCTCGCCGGCGGCCGGGGCGGGCAAGGGGACGTCCTCGTAACGGATTGCCGAGGCGTCGCCGTACTGATGGATCCGGGCGGCCTTCATCGACAGAGGCAGGCGCGGGCTCTGGGGTGATCTTGATGTCGTCATGGGGTGAATCTAGGAGCGTCGAGAGAGACGATCCATGTGTCTGTGTCCCTTCTTCATACGCAGCCGTCTCGCTAGGCTCCCCTCCATGGACGTCCTCAGCGATGTGATCGCCGTGATGCGGACCGGCCGCCCCCGGTCCGCCTCCGTCCGCTGGCACGCGCCCTGGGCGCAGCGTTTCGCCTCCGTGCCGGGATCGGCGGGGTTCCAGGTGGTCCTGGAGGGCACCTGCGTCCTGCGCTCGCCCGGCGCCGGCGCCGGCGACCTCGAACTGGCCGCCGGAGACGTCGTGTTCCTGCCGCACGGCACCGGGCACCTCCTCGCCGACTGCCCTGCCTCCGGGGACGCGCACCACGAGCCGACGCTCAGCGGCCCCGGCGAGGACTGCGCCCCCACCCCCTCGGCCTCCCCCTACGTGTCCGACCGCGTCGACCCGACCGGCCGCGGCGGCCCCGTCACCGCGCTGCTCTGCGGCACGTACCAGCTCGACCCTGCCCGTACGCACCCCCTGCTGCACGGCCTGCCCGATCTGATCCACCTGCCGGCCGCCCGGTCCGGTCGCGCTCCGGAGCTGGCCGCGGCCGTCACGCTGCTCGCCGCCGAGCTGCGGCGGCCCGGGCTCGGCACGGACGCCGCCGTGCCCGCCCTCCTGGACACCCTGCTCCTCTACATCCTGCGCATCTGGTTCGCCGAGCAGGCGGCCGCGGCGGGGCCCGGCGCCTCCGGCTGGGCCGCCGCGCTCGGGGATCCGGCGGTCACGGCCGCGCTGCACGCGATGCACCGGTCGCCCGACGCGCCCTGGACGGTGGAGCGCCTCGCGGCGGAGGCGGGGCTCTCGCGGGCCCCGTTCGCCCGCCGGTTCACCGCGCTCGTCGGGAGGCCGCCCCTCGCGTACCTCGCCTGGTGGCGCATGACCCTCGCCGAGCGGCTGCTCCGGACGACGGACGCCCCGCTCCGTGCCGTCGCCGAACAGGTCGGGTACGGAACGGAGTTCGCCTTCTCGGCGGCCTTCAAGCGGGTCCACGGCTCGGCCCCCGGCGGCTACCGGCGCACCGCCCGCCGCACCGCCGGCCGCACGGCCAGTCGCACCGCCGGCCGTACCGCCACCTCCGGCGGGTAGCCGGAGTTCAGGCTCCCTGGTCCTGCCGTCCGCGCGCCGCCTCGGCCAGCGCCCGGTCCAGCGGCGCGAAGAGCGTGCCCTCGGCCGGGATGATGCCGCCGGGGCCGAGGTCGCGGTCGAGTCCCGTGGCCTTGAGGGTGCGGACGAGACCGGGTTCCGCGCCCGCGATGACGAGGCGGCCGCCGTGCCGTTGGAGCTCCGTCACGTAGCGGCGGAGGAGCTTGACGACGGTCGAGGACGGCACGTCCGGAACGCCCCGCATGACGAGGACGAGCACGGCGCCCGGAGCGTCGTCCGGGCGCGGCAAGGTGTCCTCGATGTGGGGGAGTTCGGCGAAGAAGCCGATGCCGTCGTAGTAGAGGACGGTGGTCTCGCCCGCGGTGAGGCGTTTCGGCGGCTCGGCCGTGCGCCAGCCGCCCTCCTCGTCGCGTACGAAGGCGACGAGACGGGCGCGGCGGGCGGCCTGGGCGCAGTAGAGGAGGAGGGAGAGGACCGCGCCGAGCACGATGGCCTGCTGGAGCGGGAGTTGGGTGGTGGCGAGGAACGTCAGGATCATCGCCGCCGACGACAGGCGCGAGGTGCGGAGCACCAGCAGGATGTCGCGCCGCTTCCCCCAGATCAGTTCGCCGCCGACGACGAGGATCAGCCCGCCGATCACGGGCATCGGGATGCGTTCGGCGAGCGGGGCGCAGATCAGGACGATGACGGCGAGCAGGATGCCGGAGAAGATGCCGGCCCAGCGGGTGCGGGCCCCGGCGGAGACGGCGACGCCCGTACGGGAGAGGGAGCCGCCCGCGGGCAGCGACTGGAAGAAGCCGCCGGCGAGGTTGGCCAGGCCCTGGGCGGCGAAGTCGCCGTTGACGGAGGAGCGGGAGCCGTCCGGGTTGGGTACGGAGGGGCCGATGCTCGCGGCCTGGGCGAGGGCGACGAGGGCGACGGCGACCGAGCCGCCGAGCAGCTCGGGGACGACGGAGAGGTCGGGCGCGGAGAAGCCGGGCAGTGAGGCCGGGATGTGGGCGATGTCCCGGACGAGTTCCACGTCCGTCCCGAGAACGGCCACGGCGACGCTGGCCAGGACCATCGCGACGAGCAGGGCGACGGGTTCGAGGCGTTTCACGCGCCGGGTCACGGCCCAGACGGCGATCGTGGCGACGGCGACGAGGGTCGCGTCGAGCGCCCAGTCGCCGATGTGGGCGAGCCAGTCGCCGAGTTGATAGAGCCGGTTGTGGCCCTGCGGCTTGTAGCCGGTGGCGTCCTTCAGTACGCCGGTGACGATCTGGAGGGCGATGCCGGTGGAGAAGCCGGTCATGACGGCGTTCGAGACGAAGCTCATCACCGCCCCGAGCCGCAGCACGCCCATCAGGAGCATGACGAGCCCGGCGAGGAGCGTGAGGGTCGCGATGTTGCCGGGGTCCTTCGCGTCGAGACCCGCGTCGGACAGGACGCTCTGGGAGGTGAGGGCGATGGCGCTGGTCAGGGTGGTGACCATGAGGACGGTACGGGCGGTGACGGAGCCGACGATCGCGGGGACGACACCGGCGTAGAGACCGGCGACCGGGTTGAAACCGGCGATGGCGGCGTACGCCATGCCCTCGGGGATGGAGAAGAGGCCGGTGACGAGGCCGGATCCCACGTCGGCAGGCTGGGGCCGTCCGAGGCGCCGACCGAGGCGTCGGCCGAACCCCCGCCCTGGCCGCCGCCCCGCCTGCCCCGTCCACACGGTCTTACGGCTCCGCCCCGATGTACGGCGGCTCCGCCCCCCTCGGGTCATCCCGCCAGTCCGCTGATCGCGTCGCCGACGTACTTCGCCCCGAGGACCACGAGCACCACCATCATGATCGCCGCGTTGTGCCGGGACATCCAGATCTTCCAGCCGCCGAGGGTCTGCGCGGACCGCTCGCCGCCGAGCAGGTAGACGGCGAGCGGTGCCAGGGCGCAGAGGGAGGCGATCAGCACCATCAGGACGGCGGCGACGGTCTTGCCGCCGGCCGAGGCGCCGCTGCCGGCGATGGAGACGGCGCCGCCGATCGCCAGGACCAGGTTCTTCGGGTTGGCGACCACGAGGGCCGCGGCGAGGCCTGCCGCCTTGCCGGGCGTGAACCGGTCGATCGCCTTCATCCAGCCCGGCGGCTCGGGCTCCTGCCCCTCCCGCGGACGGTCCTTCCACTGCTTGGCGCCCATGAGGAGGAACAGGACGCCGAGCCCGAGCTTGAGCCACAGCGTCCAGTCGGCGGGCCCGTCGTCACCGGAGGCGCCCGCGCCCGAACCGAGCAGGACGACGGCGGTCACGATGACGGCGAGCGAGACCATCCAACTCGCCGTGAACGCGATGCCGTTGCCGCGCCCGCGCGGGGTCGCCAGCATCAGGATGACCGCGATGAGAGGGACGGGGCTGATGGCGATGCCGACGGCCGAGGTCAGCATCTGTCCGACAGCGTCGCCCATGGGGATCAGCCCCGCTTTCCTCTGTCGTGGTTCTGCGAACTCGGGTCAGTTCGCGAAGACTTCGCGGAGCTTGGCTTCCTTCTCGCTGTCCAGGTTGGACTGGATCAGCTCGGCGTGGCCGTTCGGGAAGGCGTCCTTCACGCGGTCGACGACGGCGTCGGCGGACAGCAGGAAGAGCGCTGAACTGCCCGGTGTCACCTTCGACTTGACCGAGTCGATGAAGTCGTCGTCGATGCCGACGTCGGCCATCTTGCCGCCGAGCGCACCGGCGGCCGCGCCGACCGCCGCACCGAGGAGCGGCATGAAGAAGAGGAGGCCGAAGAGCATGCCCCAGAAGGTGCCGGAGAGCGCGCCGGCGCCGGTGAGGTTGTTGAGCTGCTTCGTCTTCGGCTTGCTCGCCTCCTCCGGCCAGCTGACGGTGGCCGCGTCGATGACCTTGATCAGCTCCTGCTTCTGCAGCTGGAGCAGGGTGTCCTCCACGGCCCCGGCACCCTCGGGTGCATCGAATTTCCACACGGTCAACGTGGCCACGTCCAGCCTCCAGAAGCTCGCCCAACGGCGCTCGGCAACAGGTAGCCCTAGTAAATGCGGTGATCACGAATGGCGCATCTCGGACATATGGGTGAGGTGTGTGAGGCGGTAGCCAAGGACGGCCAAGGACGGCCAAGGACAGTCAAGGGCGACCACGGGTGACCACGGGCGATCAAGGGCGGCCAAGGAACCAGGTTCCCCGTAGGAGTGATCATCGGTGCGCCTGCGTGAAGGGGCGCCGCGCCCTGGCCAGGGTGGCGCGCATGCACCTTCCCTCCCTCTCCCCTGCGCCTTCTCCTCCCCTCACCTCTCGCCGCCTGCGCCGCGCACTGCTCCCGTTCGTGGCCGCGGTCGCGCTCCTCGGCACGGCCGGCACGTCCGTGGTCACGGCGGCGGAGTCGTGCGGATCGGTCATCACGGCCCCGCTCGCGCGGCCCGTCTCCGCCGACGACCCCTGTCCCAGCACCGACCCGGTCGTGTGCCGGATCCGCGTCCTGCCGATGGACGAGAAGGTCGAGGCCCAGCGGACGCGGATGCGGTACCACGGGCTCCTGGAGGACATGCACCGTACCGAGGCGAACATGCGCGAGGCGGGCTTCACCGACGAGGAGATCGCCCGGGAGCTCGTCGACATGCGGAACCAGGCGAAGGAGATCACCCGCGCGGGCATGAGCCCGGAGGAGGTCCGCATCCTGGAGGAGCGGAACCTCGCCAAGTACGGAAACCCGCTCGGCCCGAACGCGGATCAGCTGTACGCCAAGTACGGTTCGTGGCAGCAGGTCATCGACGCCTCGATGCGTACGAGCTACGCCGTCGACCGCGAGCTCAGCCTCGAATACCGTCCCTGCCCCGTGTAGCCCCGCAGGACGCTCCCGCTCCGGGAATGCCAGAGGGCCGGGCCGCTTGATGCGGTCCGGCCCTCTGGGGCTGCCGTGCCGTGGCCGACACAGCGGTCCTACAGCTTGCTCATCTTGGAGTACGGGCTCAGGATCCGCTCTTGCACCGAGCCGAAGTCGACAAGTGCGGCGACTCCGTCCTCGATGCCGATCACTCGGCCGAGGCCGTACATGTCGTGTGTCACCTGGTCGCCCACGGCGAACTCCTTGGGCGGCGGGGCGACCGGGGCCTTGAAGGGACTGGTCGGCAAGTAGCGCTTCGGTGCAGCTGGCTTTGTCATTGCGACCAGTATGCGCCCGCGAACGGCCCTGTGCGGTGGTCGTCCGCCGACGAATACGACGGAAGCCGGGGTCGAACCCCCGACGGGGGACCGCCAGAGGAGCGCCAGAACACCGCCAGAACACCCCCTGAGCACCGCCAGAGCGCCGCTCAGGGGGCCGGAACGCCTACGCGATCCAGCCCTCTGAGCTGCTCGTCACATGCGCGTGAGGGCGGGTTCGGGGTCGGGCCTGCCCGCCGGCGCCCCGGGGGCCTCGTGGTGCCGGAACAGCTTGCTCGGCCACCACATCCACCGACCCACGTCCAGGGTCAGCGCGGTGACCAGCACCGAGCGGACGATCATGGTGTCAAGCAGTACGCCGAACGCCACCGCGAACCCGAGCTCGGCCGCGAACACCAGCGGCAGCGAGGCCATCGCCGCGAAGGTGCCGGCCAGCACCAGACCCGCCGAGGTGATCACACCCCCGGTGGTGGACAGGCCCAGCAGCGCGCCGCGCCGGGTGCCGTGCAGCAGCGCCACTTCACGCACCCGGGTGACCAGGAAGATGTTGTAGTCGATGCCCAGGGCGACCAGGAACACGAAGGTCAGGAGCGGGAAGGAGGCTTCCGCGCCGGCGAAGCCGAAGACGTGCTCGAACACCAGGCTGCTCACGCCGAGGGCCGCCCCGAACGACAGCACCACCGTCGCCATGAGCAGCAGCGGCGCGACGATCGCCCGCAGCAGCAGCGCGAGGATGAGGAGCACCACCACCAGCACGATGGGGATGATCACCTTGGAGTCGCGGGCGGCCGCTTCCTGCGTGTCCAGCATGATCGCCGTGCTGCCGCCGACCTGGGCGTCCGCGCCCTCGATCGTGTGGACCGCGCTTCTGACCTGCTCGACGGTGCGGATCGCGGCCTTGCCGCTGGGGTCGTCCTTGAGTTCCCCGAGCATGATGACCTCGCCGTCCTTGGCCGCCATCGGCGTCGAGACACCGACGACTCCCGGTACGCCGGACAGCGCGGCCCTCACCTGCTCCGCCGAGGCGGCCCTGGCCACGACGACGACGGGGTCGCCCGACCCGGCCGGGAAGTGCTCGGACTGGATCCTCTCGCCGACGGCCATCTGAGGTGTGCCGGTGAACTGGTCCTTGTTGGACAGTCCCTCGGCCTTGAGCCCGAGCATCCCGAGCGCCATGGCGCCGAGGACGAGCGTGGTGCCGATCCACACGATCCGCGGCCGGCGGGAGACGGCGGTGCCGACCCGGTTCCAGATGCCTTCCCTGACCGCCTCGGCCGATCCGTACGACGGCTTCGCCGGCCAGAAGATCCAGCGGCCGCAGATGACCAGCAGGGCCGGCATCAGGGTGACCATGGCGAGCAGCCCGACGAGGACGCCGACGGCGCAGGCCGGCCCGAGGCCCTGGGTGGAGCTGAGCGTGGCCAGCATCAGCAGCATCAGGCTGACCGCGACGGTCGCGGCGCTGGCGATGATCGCGGGACCGGAGCGGTACAGGGCCTCGGCCATCGCCTCGTGCCGGTCCTCGTGCCGCAGCAGCTCTTCCCGGTAGCGGGAGATGAGCAGGAGCGCGTAGTCGGTGGCGGCGCCGAACACCAGCACCGTCAGGATGAAACTGGTCTGCTTGTTGACGACGAGCCCGGCGTTCTTCGCCAGCAGGTAGATCACCGCCTCCGACGTGACCAGGGCGACGCCCGCGGTCAGCAGGGGCAGCAGGGGCAGCAACGGGCTGCGGTAGGTGAGCAGCAGCATCACGACGACCACCAGCGCGGTGATCGTGGTCAGGGCGCCCCCTCCGCTGAACGCCTTGATCGAGTCGGACGCGTATCCGCCCGGTCCGGTGACGTGGAAGCCGAGACCGTCGGCGTTCTCCTCGCCGACCTCGGTCATCGCGTCGACGGTCTTGCCGATCCCTTCCCAGCCCGTCTTGTCCTTGTGGAGCTGGACCACGGTCTGGATGGCCTTGCCGTCCTGGGCCTTGAACGGTCCCTGGGGCTGCCCCACGACGTTGTCGATGCCCTTGAAGGCTTCGGCGTCGGCTCGGGCCTCGGCCATGTCGGCAGCGGTGACGCCCTCGGGCCGGTCGTAGACCACGATCGCGGGCACGGTGTCGGCACGCTGGAACTTCTCGGCCCGTTCGACGACCTTGGTCGACTCCGCGTTACCGGGCAGCCAGGCCGAATTGTCGTTCTCCTCGACGTCGCCGAGCTGTCCGGCCAGCATCAGGACGGGGATCAGCAGGACCGCCCAGAGCGCGAGGACGACCCACTTCCCCACTCTTCCGCCGGGCAACGCAGCCAGTCTTCGCATCATGTCGATTCCTCCACCGTGGGCTCGCGTCGCGGACGCATTCCGCACTACGAGCGATGCAGGGACCAGAAATGTGAGGTCCGTGGCCGGAATGTGACCCACGCCTCACCGGAGGACGCGAACTGGGGTGACGGAACACGGAACGCAGAAGACCCCGACCGGTTTCCCGGTCGGGGTCTTCGTGTGCCTGGTGGGGCACTGGCGGAGGATACGAGATTCGAACTCGTGAGGGGTTGCCCCCAACACGCTTTCCAAGCGTGCGCCCTAGGCCACTAGGCGAATCCTCCGGTCGGAACATTACATGACCGAGGAGGGTGCTCGCGAACTCGATTCGATCAAGGGGGTGCGAGGGGGTCGTACGGAGGTCAGGGGGAGGTCAGGCGGAGGGCGGCGGAGGCCAGGCGGAGGTCGGGCCGAGGTCGGCGGAGGCCAGGCGGAGGTCGTACGGGGCTCGCCTGATCGTGCGCCTGGGTGCGCGCCAGGGTGGGTGCGTGAGCGTGCGCCTGGGTGTGTGCGTGAGCGTGTTCGAAGGGGGTCCGCGCGGGGCGGAGAGGGTGTGTGACGGGGGGTGGGTCGGGGGGCTCCCGGGATCGGGTACGCTGGGCGGAGCCCCTCACGCGGCGCTATCTGACTGAACTCCCCCAGGGCCGGAAGGCAGCAAGGGTAGGTTGGCTCTGGCGGGTGCGTGGGGGGCGCTTGCGTTCCCGGGCGGGGTGGATTCCGCCGGGTGCGGAACGCGGCGGCGGCGAGAGGTCCGCCCGGTGGTTTTTCCCGGGTTGTCGGTGGGCGCCTATAACCTCGTATACGTGTCGTCTCTCGCGCTGTACCGCCGCTATCGCCCCGAGTCCTTCGCCGAGGTCATCGGGCAGGAGCATGTCACCGACCCGTTGCAGCAGGCCCTGCGGAACAACCGGGTCAATCACGCGTACCTGTTCAGCGGGCCCCGTGGGTGCGGAAAGACGACCAGTGCGCGGATTCTGGCCCGGTGCCTGAACTGCGAGCAGGGTCCGACCCCGACGCCCTGCGGCGAGTGCCAGTCCTGCCGCGACCTCGCGCGGAACGGGCCGGGGTCGATCGACGTCATCGAGATCGACGCCGCGTCCCACGGTGGTGTGGACGACGCCCGTGACCTGCGGGAGAAGGCCTTCTTCGGGCCCGCGTCCAGCCGGTACAAGATCTACATCATCGACGAGGCGCACATGGTCACCTCGGCGGGCTTCAACGCCCTCCTGAAGGTGGTCGAGGAGCCGCCGGAGCACCTCAAGTTCATCTTCGCCACGACCGAGCCCGAGAAGGTCATCGGCACCATCCGGTCGCGGACCCACCACTACCCCTTCCGCCTCGTGCCGCCCGGCACCCTGCGCGAGTACCTCGGCCAGGTCTGCGGGCAGGAGGGCGCCTCCGTCGAGGACGGCGTGCTGCCGCTCGTCGTACGCGCCGGCGCCGGGTCCGTCCGTGACTCGATGTCCGTCATGGACCAGCTGCTCGCCGGCGCCGCCGACGACGGTGTGACGTACGCGATGGCGACCTCCCTCCTCGGCTACACGGACGGGTCCCTGCTCGACTCGGTGGTGGACGCCTTCGCGGCCGGCGACGGCGCCGCCGCCTTCGAGGTCGTCGACCGGGTCGTCGAGGGCGGCAACGACCCCCGGCGCTTCGTCGCCGACCTCCTGGAGCGGCTGCGCGACCTGGTGATCCTGGCCGCCGTGCCGGACGCCGCCGAGAAGGGGCTCATCGACGCCCCGGTCGACGTGATCGAGCGCATGCAGGCGCAGGCGTCCGTGTTCGGTGCCGCCGAGCTCAGCAGGGCCGCCGACCTGGTCAACAGCGGCCTGACCGAGATGCGTGGCGCCACCTCGCCCCGGCTTCAGCTGGAGCTGATCTGCGCGCGCGTGCTGCTGCCCGCCGCCTTCGACGACGAGCGTTCGTTCCAGGCGCGCCTCGACCGGCTGGAGCGCGGGGCCGCGTCCGGAGCCGGAGTGGGGGCCGGGGCCGTCTACACGCCCGCGCCGCCCGCGCCCGCCATGGGGTACGTGCCCGGGCCCGAGGCCCACACCCCGATGGCCCCGCCCCCGCCCGCCCCGGCGCCCGCGCAGCCCGTGCAGGCCGCCCAGCCCATGCAGCCCGTGCAGGCCGCCCCCGTGCCCGAACCCGCCCCCGCCGCTCCCGCAGCCCCCGCGCAGGCCCAGCCGCCCGCGTCCCGGCCCGGCGCCTGGCCCGGCGCCGCCGCCCCCGGCAGCGGTGCGCCCGGCGCGTGGCCCGGCGCGTCCGCCCCGGCGGCCCCCGCCGCGCAGGCGCAGGCCCCGGCCGCCCCCGCCCCCGTACACGCGCAGCCCGCGCCGCAGGCCCCCGCTCCCGCGGCTGGCGGCGGCGGTGGTGGCGGAGACACGGCGCAGGTGCGGAACCTGTGGCCGCAGATCCTCGACGCCGTCAAGAACCGGCGCCGCTTCACCTGGATCCTGCTCAGTCAGAACGCGCAGGTGGCAGGCTTCGACGGCACCACCCTCCAGCTCGGCTTCCTCAACGCCGGCGCCCGCGACAACTTCGCGAGCAGCGGCAGCGAGGAGGTCCTGAAGCAGGCCCTCGCCGAGACGTTCAACGTGCAGTGGAGGGTCGAGGCGATCATCGACCCCTCGGGCGGGGCCAATCCGCCGCCCGCCGCCACCGGCTTCGGCGGCGGACGGCCGCAGGCCCCCGCCCCCGCCTTCCAGCAGGCCCCGCCGCCCGCCCCCGTACAGGCGCAGCCCGCGCCGGGCGCCGGCTTCCCGCAGGCGTCCGGCCCCGGCTTCGCCCCGGCGCCGGCGCAGGCCCCCGAGCCCGCGTACGCGCCGCCCGCGCCGCAGCCCGTGGCGCCCGAGGACGACGTGCCCGAGGAGGACGACCCCGACCTCGTCGACTCGGCCCTGTCCGGGCACGACCTGATCGTGCGCGAGCTCGGAGCCACCGTTGTGGAGGAATACACGAACGACTAGGGCCGTCTCGCTCGGTGGCCCGCACAAGGGGCATCCCGGCCGGCGGGCTACCCTGGCTGGCGTGAAGGTCCTCGTCATCGGCGGCGGCGCCCGCGAACACGCCCTGTGCCGCTCTCTCTCCCTCGATCCCGACGTCACCGCTCTGCACTGCGCGCCCGGCAACGCCGGAATCGCGGAGGTCGCCGAGCTGCACCCCGTCGACCAGCTGGACGGCGACGCCGTCGCGCGCCTCGCCACCGAGCTCGGCGCCGACCTGGTCGTCGTCGGCCCGGAGGCCCCGCTGGTCGCCGGCGTCGCCGACGCCGTCCGCGCGGTCGGCATCCCCGCCTTCGGCCCGTCCCGGGAGGCGGCGCAGCTGGAGGGGTCCAAGGCGTTCGCCAAGGACGTCATGGCCGGCGCCGGCGTGCCCACCGCCCGCAGCTACGTCTGCACCACCCCCGAGGAGATCGACGAGGCGCTCGACGCCTTCGGCGCTCCGTACGTCGTCAAGGACGACGGCCTCGCCGCCGGCAAGGGCGTCGTGGTCACCGAGGACGTCGAGCAGGCCCGGGCGCACGCCCTCGCCTGCGACCGGGTCGTCATCGAGGAGTACCTCGACGGCCCCGAGGTCTCCCTCTTCGCGATCACCGACGGCGTCACCGTCCTCCCGCTCCGGCCCGCGCAGGACTTCAAGCGCGCGCTCGACGGCGACGAGGGCCCGAACACCGGCGGCATGGGCGCCTACTCGCCGCTGCCCTGGGCCGACCCCAAGCTGGTCGACGAGGTCATGGACAGCGTCCTCCAGCCCACGGTCGACGAGCTGCGCCGCCGCGGCACGCCGTTCTCCGGCCTGCTGTACGCGGGTCTGGCGATCACCGGTCGCGGTGTCCGGGTCATCGAGTTCAACGCGCGCTTCGGCGACCCCGAGACCCAGGTGGTCCTGGCCCGGCTGAAGACCCCGCTCGCGGGCGTCCTGCTGAACTCCGCCAACGGCACCCTGGACGACCAGGCGCCGCTGAGCTGGAGCGACGACGCCGCGGTCACCGTGGTCGTCGCCTCGCACAACTACCCGGAGACCCCGCGCACCGGCGACCCCATCGAGGGCCTGGACGCGATCGCGGAGCAGGACGCCCCGCACGCGTACGTCCTCCACGCGGGGACGAGGCGGGACGGCGACGCGATCGTGAGCGCGGGCGGCCGGGTCCTCTCGGTCACCGCGACCGGAACGGACCTGGCGCAGGCCCGCGAGCGCGCGTACGCGGCGGTCGGCCGTATCAGGCTCGACGGCTCGCAGCACCGCACGGACATCGCGCGGAAGGCCGCCGAGGCCTGATCCGGCGCGGCGTCCGCCGCTTTTTCGTGCGGCCGTGCGGTGAACCGTACGGCCGCACGCATGCCATCACCTTTACCCAAAGCCATTCGATCGAGTGACGGCTCGGCCATCCGGATGACGCCCGCCACCGCCCCAACTAGGGTGCGGCGGAGGCGTTCCGGCACTTGGCCCACCGGCATTGCGATGTCAGTGACGGGTGCCACAGTGGGGGAGTGAGCAACACCGCCACAGGCAGTCCCGACGAGGGCAGAAGGGGGTGATGTACGGCGTGTCCGGTACCGGTGCCGTTGTCGGCGAGGAGTGGGGTGCGCGCGCCGCGCGCTCCCGGGCCCTCGCCGTCCTCCGTGTCCGTGGCAGGGCCCTGGGCCTCGCCGTGCTCCCTGCCGCGGTGGCCGTCGTCCTGTACGCGGGCGGGGTCACCGGCCACTTCACCGGGTCCGGCTGGGACACCGCCCGCTGGGTGGTGACCGTCCTCGCGGTCCTCGTCCTCGTCGCCGCCACCGCCGTCGCCCTCGTCGTCGCCCGGGCCAGGCCGGCCGCCACGCCCACCGTGGAGCTCTCCGAGACCGCGGCCCCCGATCTCTACCGGCTCGTGCGGGACCTGGCCGACCGGCTCGACGTCCCCGCACCCTCCGCGATAGCCCTGACGCCGGACTGCGACAGCTGGCTGGAGGACCGCACCCACCGGGCCCACCGCAAGCACCACGCCCCCGGGGGAGGCCGGACGTCCGACGGCGGCGGAGCCCCCGTCCTCGTCATAGGCTCGCCCTTCCTCTGGTGGATGCGGGTCGCCGAGCTGCGCGCGGTCCTCGCCCCGGTCGTCGCCGGTACGGGCCCGGCCGCCCACCCCGACATAGCCGCCGCCCGCCGCTTCGTCCGCGGTCTCGACGCCGCCGTCGCCGTCCCCGAGACCCCCGGGCTCGACGCCTTCCGCCGGTTCGGCGCCCATGGCGTCGGGCAGGTCGCCCGCGTCCTGCTGCGCGCCTGTCGCGGGCATGCGGCCGAGATGGAGCGCGGGGTCGCCGCCGCCGGTTCGGAGCGCGCGCAGGCCGTGGACTACGGCGTACGGATCGTCGCCCAGGAGCAGGTCGGCCTGGCCTACGCGGGCTGGGACCGGCTCCTGACCCGGGTCGCGCTGCCCGCCTGGCGCATGGGCCGCTGGCCCGCCAAGCTCGACGCGGGCGTGGTCTCCGCCCTGACCGAGCTCTCCCGGCGCGACCGGCTCGCGGACGGCTTCTCCTCCCGGCTCGGCGAGCGGCCGGCCTGCGACCTCCTGGAGGAGCCGGGCGCGGTCGACGAGGCCACGTCGCTGCTCGCCGCCCGTCTCTTCCACGGCGGCCCGGCCGAGCCCGGCCCCGACTGGTCGCCGGTGGAGTGGAGCCAGTACCCGGAGGAGGTCGTCGACCGGAAGTGGCGTACGGACGCGGCCCGGCTCCACGAGGTCCTCGACCGGCTGGGCGTGGCCGACTCGTCCGCCGACTCCTCTTCGTCGGCCTCCACCGGCCCGACCCTGACCCGGGTGATGGCCCACCTGACGACCACCCCGCCGGCCACGCCCGCGGACCCGAAGCCGACGACACCGCCGGCCCCGGCCCCCGACGAGGTCCCCACCCCCGGCGCCCCCGAGGCCCTCCACGCCCCCGAAGCCGCCCACGCTGCCGGCGGCCCCGAAGCCGCCCACGCTGCCGGCGCCCCCGAAGCCCGCCACGACGTCGCCGACCTCACCGATCCCGCCGACGTCGCCGGCCTCACCGATCCCGCCGACGTCGCCGACCTCACGGATCCCGCCGACCTCACCGATCCCGACGATCCCGCAGACCTCACCGACCTCGACGACGAGCCGCAGGCCAACCCGGCCGCCGACGCCCTCGCCGGTGCTCTCAGCGCGCTCCTCGCGCGTGAGGAGGCCGCACGGGAGGCCCGCGCGGCCGCCACCGCAGCCGAGGCAGCGAAGGCGGCGTCCGAGGCCCCGAGCGCCACCACCCCGCCCGTGCTCGTCAGCGGCCCCGACGGTCCCCTGCCGCTCTTCCCGCTCCAGCCGCCGCGTACCGGCCGCGACCTGCTCGCCGACCACGTCACCGCGATGGTCTGCTGCGCGGCCGTCGACACCGCGGAGGCCACCCCCGGCCTCGACTGGCTCGACGGCCCCGCCCTGATCGTCGGCGGCGAGCGCGCGGCGGACCTCGGCCCCCGGGTGCTCGCCCTCGTCGAGGACGGCGACCCGGAGCCCCTGCGCGCCTGGCTCGCCCGCACCGGAGTCCGCCCGGAGAAGCCCGTGCGCCTGGTCTGAAACACGCCCCCCGGAAGCCTTCCGCAGAGGCCTCCGGAACCGCCCCGTCCCGGAGTCCCGGCTTCCACTCTCGTCAATTCACGACGAACGGTGACGGAGTGCGTGCGTTATGTGATGTGCTGGAGACCGTCACTGACAAAGGCAAGCACCAGAGGCACTGACCAGCCCGACCGGGGGAGTCGAGGGAGGGGCGCAGCATGGGGGCCGAGCAGATCAGACGGTGGGAGTCCGGCGCGCTGGCGCACGCCGTGAGCGATCCCTTCGGACAGGGCCCGCTGCCCTGGCTCCGCGGTTCGGAGAACTACTTCGACGACACGGGCCAGATGGTCCCCTGGTACGCCGACGAGATCCTGGCCCGCGGCGGCAGCGGCGGCCCGCGCACGGCCGACGACGTCCGGCGCCAGATCAAAGGGTTCGCCTCGACCGGAGCCGTCGCGCCGGGCGAGTCGATCGACTTCCACATCACCGTGGACCCGCCGCAGCAGTTCCTGGTCGACGTCTACCGGATCGGCCACTACGGCGGCGACGGAGCCGCGAAGATCACCACGAGCCCGCGGCTCTCGGGGATCGTCCAGCCCGCCCCGCTCACCGCCGACCGCACGGTCTCCTGTCACCACTGGTGGCAGTCCTGGCGGCTCCAGGTCCCGTCGTACTGGTCGATCGGCGCGTACGTCGCCGTCCTCACCACCGCCGACGGCTACCGCTCGCACATCCCCTTCACGGTCCGGGACAGCCACCCGGCGGACCTCCTCCTCGTCCTCCCGGACGTGACCTGGCAGGCGTACAACCTCTACCCGGAGGACGGGCACACCGGCGCCAGCCTCTACCACGCCTGGGACGAGGAGGGCCGGCTGCTCGGCGAGGAGGACGCCGCCGTCACCGTCTCCTTCGACCGTCCGTACGCGGGCGCGGGCCTGCCCCTCCACGTCGGCCACGCCTACGACTTCATCCGCTGGGCCGAGCGGTACGGCTACGACCTCGCCTACGCGGAGACCCGCGACCTGCACGCGGGCCGGGTCGACCCCAGCCGCTACCGGGGCCTGGTCTTCCCGGGCCACGACGAGTACTGGTCGGCGCCGATGCGCAGGACCGCCGAACTCGCCCGCGACCAGGGCACGTCCCTCGTCTTCCTCTCCGCCAACACCATGTACTGGCAGGTGGAGCTGGGCCCGTCCCCGTCCGGGGTGCCCGACCGCCTCCTCACCTGCCGCAAGCGGCGCGGCCCCGGCCGCCCCGCCCTCTGGCGCGAGGTCGACCGGCCCGAGCAGCGACTCCTCGGCATCCAGTACGCGGGCCGGGTCCCCGAACCGCACCCGATGGTCGTGCGGAACGCCGAGCACTGGCTCTGGGAGGCCACCGGCGCCGGCGACGGCGACGAGCTCCCCGGCCTGGTCGCGGGCGAGGCCGACCGCTACTTCCCGCGCACCGCGCTCCCCGAGCACCAGGGCCGCATCCTGCTGGCCCACTCGCCCTACCGGGACGGCGACGGAGCCCTGCGCCACCAGGAGACCTCGCTCTACAAGGCGCCGTCCGGCGCCTGGGTCTTCGCCTCCGGCACCTTCGCCTGGTCGCCGGCGCTGGACCGCCCCGGCCATGTCGACGCCCGGGTCCAGCGCGCCACCGCCAACCTCCTCGACCGGATCTGCAAGAGGGACTGAGCGGGGAGTCACAGGGCCGGGCGGCCGGGGCCGCCCGGATGTGCGAGAGAATCGGACACGCTCCTGGATCAACCTACGCGGAGGAACCGTGTCCGGATTCGTAGAAAAGCCCGAGCCTGTCCAGGTCCCGGGCCTCACCCATCTCCACACGGGCAAGGTCCGCGACCTGTACCGGAACGAGGCAGGGGACCTCGTCATGGTGGCGAGCGACCGCATGTCCGCGTTCGACTGGGTCCTGCCCACCGCGATCCCCGACAAGGGCCGGGTCCTCACCCAGCTCTCCCTGTGGTGGTTCGACCGGCTCGCCGACCTGGTCCCGCACCACGTCCTCTCCACCGAGCTCCCGGCCGGCGCCCCCGCCGACTGGGCCGGCCGCACCCTCGTCTGCAAGTCGCTGAACATGGTCCCGGTCGAGTGCGTCGCCCGCGGCTACCTCACGGGCTCCGGCCTCCTGGAGTACGACGAGTCCCGCACGGTCTGCGGCCTCGCGCTCCCCGAGGGCCTCACCGACGGCTCCGAGCTGCCCGCCCCGATCTTCACCCCGGCCACCAAGGCCGCGGTCGGCGACCACGACGAGAACGTCTCGTACGAGGAAGTCGCCCGCCAGGTCGGCCCCGAGACGGCCGCGCTGCTGCGCCGGACGACCCTCGCCGTCTACTCCCGGGCCCGGGACATCGCCCGCGAGCGCGGGATCATCCTGGCCGACACCAAGTTCGAGTTCGGCTTCGAGAGCACCCCGGACGGCGACCGCCTCGTCATCGCCGACGAGGTCCTCACCCCGGACTCCTCGCGCTTCTGGCCGGCCGACCAGTGGCAGCCGGGCCGCGCCCAGCCCTCGTACGACAAGCAGTTCGTGCGGAACTGGCTGACGTCCCCGGCCTCGGGCTGGGACCGCAAGAGCGAGACCCCGCCGCCGCCGCTCCCGCAGGAGATCGTCGACGCGACGCGCGCCAAGTACCTGGAGGCGTACGAGCTGCTGACCGGCAAGCCCTGGTCCGACAGCTTCTAGAACTCCGGTCCACGGACACGAGAAAGCCCCCCGGTCGGATCGACCGGGGGGCTTCTTCATGGAGCGGACGACGAGATTCGAACTCGCGACCCTCACCTTGGCAAGGTGATGCTCTACCAACTGAGCCACGTCCGCATGCGCCGTAGCGCGGGGCTAACTATACCCACCCTTTCGCCTGCGCGAGACGCACGGCCGTGTGACGGTTCTCGGCACCGAGCTTCGCGGCGGCCGAGGAGAGGTAGTTCCGGACGGTTCCGGGGGAGAGCGAGGCGCGCCGGGCGATCTCCGCGACCGGTGCCCCGTCGGCGGAGAGTTCGAGGACCTCGGCCTCCCGGGCGGTCAGCGGGGAGTCCCCGGCGGCGATGGCGTCGGACGCCAACTCCGGGTCCACGTAACGGTTTCCGGCGTGCACGGTACGGATGATCTCGGCGAGCCGCTGGGCGCTGACGGTCTTCGGGACGAAGCCCCGGACGCCCGCGGAGAGGGCCCGCTTGAGGTGTCCCGGACGGCCGTGACCGGTCACGATCATGGTGCGACAGCCGGGCAGTTCGTCCCGCAGGGCCGTGGCGACCGTCACACCGTCCGCGCCCGGCATCTGCAGGTCGAGCACGGCGACGTCGGGGCGGTGGGCGCGGGCCATGGCGAGCGCCTCGGGCCCGGTCGCGGCCTCGGCGACGACGACGAGGTCGTCCTCCAGGCCGAGCAGCGCGGCGAGCGCACCACGGATCAGATGCTCGTCGTCGGCGAGCAGGAGACGTACGGGCGCGGTCACCGGGCCACCTCCGTACGGGACATACCGGGTGTACGGGGCATGGGGACCCGGGCCGTCACCAGGAACGTACCGTCGTCGCCCGGCCCGGCCTCCAGACTCCCGCCGACGGCCGCGAGCCGCTCCCGAAGCCCGGCGAGCCCCGACCCGGACCCGGACCCGCCACCGATCCCACGGCCGATCCCACGGCCGCCCCCGCTCCCGATCCCGCTCCCGGACCCGGGCCCGATCCCTGAAGGGCTTCCCGCCCCGTCGTTCTCCACCGTCAGCAGCACGGCACCCTCCTCCTCGCGGACGGCGATCGCGCAGCGCCGCGCGTCCCCGTGCCTCAGTACGTTGGTCGTGGTCTCCCGGACCACCCACCCGAGCGCCGACTGCACCTCGTCGGGCAGGGCGAGCACGGGCGAGGTGACGGCGCAGTCGATCCCGGCCGCGTCGAGGACGCCCCGCGCGCCCTCCAGCTCCACCCGCAGGTCCGCCTCGCGGTAGCCGCGGACGACGTCCCGCACCTCCCGCTGGGACTCCTGGGCGATCCGCTGCACCTCGATCATCTGGTCGACGGCCTCCGGACGTTCGCGTCGGGCGAGCTGGACGGCGAGCTCGCTCTTGAGGGCGATCACGGACAGGTTCCGGCCGAGGATGTCGTGCAGGTCCCGCCCGAAGCGGAGGCGCTCCTCGGCGACGGCGAGCCGGGCCTGCACGTCCCGCGCCTCGCGCAGTTCGAAGAGGACGCCGAGCACCCAGAGCGAGAGCCGGACGGTGACGGCGAGCCAGCCGGTGATGAAGAGGACGGTCGCCGCGGTCCCGATGGTCTGCCCCATGTCCCGGCCGGTGAGCGGGACGGCGGCGAGGAGGACGGCGCCCAGGAGCGCCTGGTGCAGGACGACGGTGCGTACGGGAAAGAGCAGGCAGTGCCCGGCGAAGAAGGGGATGAGGGCCGCCCCGAGCATCCCCGGCAGCAGCCCGCCCAGGTCGGCGGTGGCCGCCTCCGCGAGGACGGCCCCCGCGACGGCGGCCCCGGCAGCGGCGGCGGGCAGCGTCGCGCGCGGGCCGAGCGCGGTCCCCGGCAGCAGGTACACGTCCATCGCGCGCCGCAGGAAGCGGTGGCCGACGATCCCGTTGGCGAGGTTGAGCAGCGGGGCGACGACGACGAGGAGGAGCGGGGCCTCGTGCCGGACCGGCCAGGTCAGCAGGAGGAGCCCGAGGACGAACACGGCGGACCACAGGAGCATGTACGCGGTGACGCGCGTGTAGGCGTCCACCTTGGCCAGGCCGCTCCGGCCGCTCCAGCTCTTCACAGGAAGACGTCCCCTCGGGTCTCTCAGCGCCGGGGTTCCCAGCGGAACCACCGCTGGACAGCAAACACCGCGAGCACGGTCCAGGCCAGCGCGGCCAGGGCGGCGCCCACCAGGTCCATCGGGTCGACGCCGCCCGTCCAGCCGGCCCGTACGAGGGTCATGACGCCGGTCAGCGGCAGCAGCTCGCAGAGCGAGGCGATCCGCTCGGGGAGGACGGAGAGGGGGACGAAGAGCCCGGATCCGAGGGAGGAGATCAGGAGCAGCGGCAGGGTCGTGAGCTGGGCGCTGTCGACGGTGCGGGTGACGGTCGAGGTGGCGGCGGCGACGGCGGTGAGCAGGACGGTGCCGAGGAGGACGCCGGCGAGGAGCAGTTCGGGCCGGGCGGGTGCGGGCAGGCCGAGGACGGTCATGCCGCCGGCGGTCATGAGGGCGCACTGGGCGAGGGCGAGCGCGGCGGCCGGCAGCGCGACCCCGGTGAGGATCTCGGTGTCGGTCGGCTCTCCGGTCCGCAGCCGCTTGAGGACGAGCGCCTCGCGGCGGGCGACGAACGCGGAGACGAGGTTGCCGTGCACGACCATCAGCAGGGCCATCCCGATGCCGCCGGTCACGGCGACCTCGGCGATGGTCGTGCCCGCCTTGCCGACGTCTACGCGGTCGAGGGAGCTGCGGATCGCGCCCACCATCAGCAGGGGGACGAAGACGGCGACGAAGAGTGCCGTGCGGTTGCGGACGAGCAGGGTCAGCTCGGCCCGCCCGAGCGCGGCGAGTCGGGTGGCGGTGAGCGAGCTCATCGGACGGCCTCCGGTTCCGTGGAAGGGTTCTGCGACTTCGCCTGCGACTTCGACTTCGACCGCGACTGCGACCGCGACTGCGACTGCGACTTCGCCCGCGACTGCGTCTGATCCTGCGTCGAGGTCCGGGACGCGATGTCGAGGAAGGCCTCTTCGAGGGAGGCGGACCGCGCGTCGAGCGCGTCGAGCCGTACGTCGTTCTCCCGGGCCCAGTCGAGGAGCGCGGCGAGGTCGTCCTGGAGGACGTCGGTACGGATCTCCACCCGCCCGCCCTCCTCGGCGGCCCGCAGGTGGAGCGGGAGGCGTCCGGCGGGGACGCCGTCGGGGAGGGTGAACCGGATGCGGGCGGGCCGGGCGGCGGTGACCTGGGAGGGGGTGCCGGAGAGGACGATCCGGCCCGCGTGCATGATCGCGAGCCGGTCGGCCAGTGCCTCGGCCTCCTCCAGGTAGTGGGTGGTGAGCAGCACGGTGGTGCCGCCGTCGCGGAGGGCCCGGACGAGGTCCCAGGTGTCGCGGCGGCCCTCGGCGTCGAGTCCGGTGGTGGGTTCGTCGAGGAAGAGGACCTCGGGGCGGCCGAGGAGGGCGAGCGCGAGGTCGAGCCGGCGCCGTTCGCCGCCGGACAGCTGCTTGACCCGTACCCGCTCGCGGCCGGCGAGCCCGGTGGCGGCGAGGGCCTCGGCGGCGGGCCGGGCGTTGCTGGTGCAGCCCACCCACATCCGTACGGTTTCGGCCACGGTGAGATCGCTGGGGAAGCCGCCCTCCTGGAGCATCACGCCGATGCGGGGGCGGACGGCGGCCCGTTCGCGGTACGGGTCGTGGCCGAGGACGCGGGCGGTTCCGGCGCCGGGGGCGGCGAGGCCCTCCAGGAGTTCGACGGTGGAGGTCTTGCCGGCGCCGTTGGTGCCGAGGAGGGCGAAGATCTCGCCGCGGGGGACGGTGAAGGAGATGCCGCGCACGGCCTCGAAGCCGCCGGAGTAGCTGCGGCGCAGGTCTTCCGCTTCGATCGCGTTGGTCATGTGACCAGGCTTCCGGCGGCCGGGGCCGTCCGGCAGTGCGCGGTGTCATCACGGCGTCTGACAAATGTCATGAGGTCTCACGCACATGTGATGAGGTCTCACGCGGACACGACGAAGGCCCCGGTTCAGAGAACCGGGGCCTTCGACTTCCTGAGCGGACGACGAGATTCGAACTCGCGACCCTCACCTTGGCAAGGTGATGCTCTACCAACTGAGCCACGTCCGCATGCCTCCGACCGACTTTCATCGGGCGGCGCGAGCACCACTCTACCTGATGCACCGGAGTGCTCGGTAATGCGATGCAGAGCGGGTGACAGGAATTGCACACTGCGCCTTCCCCCTGGAAGGGGGACGTTCTACTACTGAACTACACCCGCACGCTGCGTGAGGTTCGGCCCTGCGGCCTCGCCCCTCGGCGTGTTCCAGACTCTAGCGGATCATGGGGGGTGGAACGCAAATCCGCTCGGCGCGCGTCGTCGATGAGTGTCGTCGGCGCGTGTCGTCGGCGCGTGTCAGCTCGCGGCGTGGAAGGCCTCGTAGACCTTCTTCGGGATGCGGCCCCTCGCGGGCACGTCCATCTTGTTGGACTGGGCCCAGGCGCGGACCGCCGCCGGGTCGGGTGCGAGCGAGGTGTGGGTGTAGGTCTCGATGCCCGCCCGCTCCTTCGCGCCGCCCTTCGCTCCGGCCTGCTGCTTGCGGCCGGCGGCGAGGTAGGGGGCGAGGGTCTTGCGGAGTTTCTTTGCATTGGCAGCATTCAGGTCGATCTCGTACATCTTCCCGTCGAGGCCGAACGCGACCGTCTCCGCAGCATCTCCGCCGTCGATGTCATCGGAGAGAGTGACCACCACACGCTGAGCCACGGATATCGGTCCTTTCCTGCGGCCGTCGGGGTCGGAAGGACGCTTGTGACGTCTCTGACGTGCGACGATGCCGACCGTTCGGCTGTGCCGGGACAATGTTGTTTTCCTCTGCATTCCTTTGTACAGCGGCAGGTGTCGCATTGTGAAGCCCCGGCAATTGTTTCAGCGTGTCCCGGCGGATTGAGGTCCGCAATATTTCGCTGGAATTTTGCGTGCGAGTGTGCCTGTGGGGGGCGCTCGGGGTTCGCGCTCCGTTCGTGGTCCGTTCACGGGTCTTTGGGGATCTCTTTGGAGGATCCTTCAGATCTCTACCCGCGTAGAATTTGGAGGCAGGTACGCTGAGGGAACCGCCCACGCAACACACCACCGGGAGTGCCAGTGGCACGCGTCGTAGTCGACGTCATGCTCAAGCCGGAGATTCTGGACCCTCAGGGGCAGGCGGTGCAGCGTGCACTGCCCCGCCTGGGATTCGCCGGAATCGCCGACGTCCGTCAGGGGAAGCGCTTCGAACTGGAGGTGGAGGGGCCGGTCGACGACGCCGCCCTCGCCCGCATCCATGAGATGGCCGAAACCTTCCTTGCCAACACCGTGATCGAAGACTTCGTCGTGAAGGTCGAGTCGTGACCGCACGCATCGGCGTCGTCACGTTCCCCGGAACGCTCGACGACCAGGACGCGCTGCGCGCCGCCCGCCTCGCGGGCGCCGAGCCCGTCTCGCTCTGGCACCGCGACAAGGACCTCAAGCAGGTCGACGCCGTGGTCCTCGCCGGCGGCTTCTCCTACGGCGACTACCTGCGGGCCGGAGCCATCTCCCGCTTCTCGCCGGTGATGGAGAGCATCATCGAGCAGGCGAAGGCCGGCATGCCGGTCCTCGGCATCTGCAACGGCTTCCAGATCCTCACCGAGGCCCATCTGCTGCCGGGCGCGATGCTGCGCAACAACCACCTCCACTTCATCTGCCGCGACCAGAAGCTGCGGGTGGAGAACGCGGAGACCGCCTGGACGTCCGACTACGAGCGGGGCCAGGAGATCGAGGTCCCGCTCAAGAACATGGACGGCCGGTACGTCGCCGACGAGCGCGTGCTCGACGAGCTCGAGGCCGAGGGGCGGGTGGCCTTCCGCTACCTGGACGTCAACCCCAACGGCTCGCTGCGCGACATCGCGGGCATCACCAACGCCGCGGGCAACGTGGTCGGCCTCATGCCGCACCCGGAGCACGCCGTCGAGCCGCTGATCGGTACCGGCAAGACGGACGGCCTCGGTTTCTTCACCTCGATCCTCAAGAAGCTGGTCAACGCCTGATGAGCCTCGACACCGTCAAGCACGCGAGCGAGACGCCGGACAGCGAGCAGCCCTGGAAGGAGCTCGGCCTCAAGGAGGACGAGTACGCGCGCATCCGCGAGATCCTGGGCCGCCGTCCCACCGGCGCCGAGCTCGCCATGTACTCCGTCATGTGGTCCGAGCACTGCTCCTACAAGAGCAGCAAGGTCCACCTGAAGCAGTTCGGCGAGAAGGTCCCGGAGAACGACGCCATGCTCGTCGGCATCGGCGAGAACGCCGGCGTCGTCGACGTGGGCCAGGGGTACGCGGTCACCTTCAAGGTGGAGTCGCACAACCACCCCTCGTACATCGAGCCCTACCAGGGCGCGGCCACCGGCGTCGGCGGCATCGTCCGCGACATCCTCGCCATGGGTGCCCGCCCGGTCGCGGTCGTCGACCCGCTGCGCTTCGGCGCCGCCGACCACCCCGACACCAAGCGCGTGCTGCCCGGTGTCGTCGCCGGCATCGGCGGCTACGGCAACTGCCTGGGCCTGCCGAACATCGGCGGCGAGGTCGTCTTCGACTCCTGCTACCAGGGCAACCCGCTGGTCAACGCCGGCTGCATCGGCGTGATGAAGCACGAGGACATCCACCTTGCCAAGGCCTCCGGCCCGGGCAACAAGGTCATCCTCTACGGCGCCCGCACGGGTGGCGACGGCATCGGCGGCGTCTCGGTCCTCGCGTCCGAGACCTTCGACGACACCAAGCCCACCAAGCGCCCCGCCGTCCAGGTCGGCGACCCCTTCCAGGAGAAGCTCCTCATCGAGTGCACCCTGGAGATCTTCAAGGAGAAGCTGGTCGCGGGCATCCAGGACCTCGGCGGCGCCGGGCTCTCCTGCGCCACGTCCGAGCTGGCCTCCGCCGGTTCCGGCGGCATGCACGTCGACCTGGAGAAGGTCCACCTGCGCGACGCGACGCTCTCGCCCGAGGAAATCCTCATGAGCGAGTCGCAGGAGCGCATGTGCGCGATCGTCGAGCCGCAGCACGTCGAGCGCTTCCTGGAGATCTGCGAGAAGTGGGACGTCATCGCCACCGTCATCGGTGAGGTGACCGAGGGCGAGCGCCTGGAGATCTTCTGGCACGGCGAGCAGATCGTCGACGTTCCGCCGCGGTCCGTGGCCCACGAGGGTCCGACGTACCACCGGCCGTACGCCCGCCCGGAGTGGCAGGACGCGCTCCAGGCCGACGACGCGAACAAGCTGCCCCGGCCGCAGACCGGCGAGGAGCTGAAGGACCAGGTCCTGAAGCTCGTCTCCTCCCCGAACCAGGCCTCGAAGTCCTGGATCACGGACCAGTACGACCGGTTCGTGCAGGGCAACACGGTCCTGGCGCAGCCCGAGGACGCGGGCATGGTCCGGATCGACGAGGAGACCAACCTCGGCGTGGCCATGGCGACCGACGGCAACGGCCGGTACGCGAAGCTCGACCCGTACACGGGTGCGCAGCTCGCGCTCGCGGAGGCGTACCGCAACGTCGCCGCCTCCGGTGCCAAGCCGCTCGCCATCTCGGACTGCCTGAACTTCGGCTCGCCCGAGGACCCGGCCGTGATGTGGCAGTTCGCGGAGGCCACCCGTGGTCTCGCGGACGGCTGCCTCCAGCTCGGCACCCCGGTCACCGGCGGCAACGTCTCGCTCTACAACCAGACGGGCGAGACGGCGATCCACCCGACGCCGGTCGTGGCCGTGCTCGGTGTGATCGACGACGTCAACCGCCGTACGCCGATCGCCTTCGCGGAAGAGGGCCAGCTCCTCTACCTGCTCGGCGACACGCGTGAGGAGTTCGGCGGCTCGGCCTGGTCCGAGGTCGTCCACCAGCACCTCGGCGGTCTGCCGCCGGCCGTGGACCTCGACCGGGAGAAGCTGCTCGGCGAGATCCTGATCTCGGCCTCCCGCGACGGCATGATCGACGCGGCGCACGACCTGTCCGACGGCGGTCTCGTGCAGGCGGTCGTCGAGTCCTGCCTGCGCGGCGGGAACGGCGCGCGCCTGGTCGTCCCGGAGGGCCTGGACGCCTTCACCTTCCTCCTCAGCGAGTCGGCGGGCCGTGCGGTCGTCGCCGTCCCGCGCAGCGAGGAGCTCCGCTTCACCGACATGTGCGGTGCGCGGGGTCTGCCGGCGACCCGGATCGGTGTCGTCGACGGTGACGCCGTGGACGTCCAGGGCGAGTTCGCGCTCTCCCTGGAGGAGCTGCGTACGGCCCACGAGGCGACGATCCCGGCCCTGCTGGCCTGATCCGACGCGATCCGACGCTTTCCGAGAGAGCCCCCGCCCCTTCCGGGCGGGGGTTCTTTCGTTCTCTGCTTGCACGGGATTACGTAATTACGTAATCTCCGATGCATGGAGCTGGAAGAGCGGGTCGCCGACCTCGAACGGCGCATGGCCGCCCTGGAGGGCGCCGAGCGCCCCGTACCCGAGGAGGCCGACGCCACCTTCTGGGCCCTGGAAGGGCTCAGGACGGACCTCGCGGAGGCGGGGGCGCGGGGCGAGGACGGCGGGGTGCTGTTCACGGGCTCGGTCGGACTGCCCACCGGGGAGCGGTACGAGTGGCAGTTCGGCGCGCTCACCGAGCGGCTGCTCGACGAGGAGTGGGCCGAGACCGCCGACTCCTTCGCCGCGCTCGGCCATCCCGTACGGCTCCGGCTGCTGCGGGAGATCCTCGGCGGCCGCCGTACCGCCGCCGAACTGGCGGAGCTCGCGGAGATCGGCACGACCGGCCAGATCTACCACCACCTCCGGCAGTTGACCGGCGCCGGCTGGCTCCACACCACCGGCCGCGGCCGCTACGAGGTGCCCGGGGCCCGGGTGGTCCCGCTCCTGGTGATGCTCACCGCCGCCCGCCCGTAGAACCCGCAGAACCCGCAGACCGACACAGGGGGAACGTTCATGCCGTCGCTGTCGCGCAAGTCCGCTTTACTGCTCCACCGCGCGCTCTGGCTGCTGTTCATCGTGCAGGCCCTCGCCTCGGTGGCCGTCGAGCCGCCGTATCCGTACTGGGCGGGCTGGCTGCCGGCGATCGCCGCCGGCGGTCTCGGCCTCGCGCTCGCCGTGACCGCCCGCCGCCGGATCGCGGCGGAGCCGCGCGAGACGGTCGAGGTGGCCCCGCCGGTCGCCGGCCGCTGGTCCGCGCTCAACAGCCCCGCCGACCGGACGCCGAGCCACGGCACGCACCAGTACGGCCAGACGTACGCCATCGACGTCGTGGAGGAGGACGAGAGGCGTCCGCGCCCCTCCTTCGCCCGGCTGTGGCCCCTCGTCCGGGACAACCGGCACTTCCCGGCCTTCGACGCGCCCCTGCTCGCCGTCGCCGACGCGACCGTCGTCCACGCCGAGGACGGCCAGCGCGACCACCTCAGCCGCAACTCGCTGCCCGCGCTGGTCTACCTGATCCTGGTCGAGTCCTCCGTCCGGGCGCTCGCCGGCGCCCGCCGCGTGACCGGCAACCACCTCGTCCTCGACCTCGGCGACGGTACGTACGCGATGTACGCGCACCTGCGGCGCGGCTCGCTCGCCGTCCGCCCGGGCGACCGGGTCGTCGCCGGTCAGGAACTCGCCAGGTGCGGCAACTCCGGCAACTCCACGGAGCCCCACGTCCACTTCCAGCTGATGGACGGTCCGGACCTCGACACCGCCCGGGGTGTCCCGTTCACCTGGCGCGGCATCGGCGTACCGGCGAACGGCGAGACGTTCACGGCGCCGGACTCCTACGCGGCGGCCTGAGCCTGACCCCAGAAGGCGTCGGACTGCTCGATGTCCTCGACGCACTCGTCGATGTCGGTGATCTTGCCGCCCATGATCGTGAAGATCAGCGCGCCCTTCATCTCGATGCCCCGGTCACCGCGCTCGGCGAAGAACTTGTTCGACGCCACCACGTGCCCGCGGCCGTCCATCGAGATGCTGTCCATCTCCACCTGCATCTTGCCGCCGGTGAGCTCGAACATCTTTCCGTACATGGCGAGGACGTTGTCGCGCCCCTTGTAGTGCCCGGATATCTGGCTGCTGCCGGGCGAGTGGTGCGTACAGTCCGCCGTCATCAGGGTGCCGACGGTCTCCATGTCCCCTCGGGTCCATGCCTCGAAGCCCCGGCGGACCAGGGCGATGTCAGGGTGCTCGGTCATGGCTGCTCGACCCCTCTCGAACGCGTTGAGGTGTGTGCGGGAAGCCCTCCCCTCCCAGTCTCCGGCTACCCTCGCCCCCATGCCACCGGCCAAGAAGCGCGCCCGCAGGTACGACTCCGCCAAGACCCGGGCCGCCGTGCTCGCCCAGTTCGCGCACGTACGGGACGGGGTGGCGGCGCTCACGCCGGAGCAGCTCGACGGGCCGACGCGGCTGGGGGAGTGGACCGTACGGGAGCTCGCGGCGCACGTGACGATGGCCGTGGGGGCGGTCGCGCGGTACCTCGGCGAGCCCGAGCCGGCGAAGCGGGACCTCACCGTCCTCGACTGGGCCCTGGCCACCGCGACGGCCTCGGCGCGCATCGACGAGGACACCCGGGCGATCGACACGGGCGACCTGCCGGGCCTGTACGGGCGGACGGCCGCGCTGTACGAGGAGCGGATCGCGGGCGCCTCCGACGAGCGGCTCGTCCCGACGCGCTTCGGCGCCATGACCCTCGCCGACTTCCTGGTGACCCGGACCGTCGAACTGGTCGTCCACACCGACGACCTGAACGCGGCGACCGGCGCCGCCGTCCCGTACGACCGGCAGGCCCTCGCGGCCTGCGTCCGGCTGCTCGCCGACGCCCTCGCGGCGAAGGCCCCCGGCGGCGCCGTCGAGGTGCGGATCCCGCCGTACGCGGTCGTGCAGTGCGTGGAGGGCCCCCGGCACACCCGCGGCACCCCGCCCAACGTCGTCGAGACGGACCCGCTGACCTGGATCAGGCTCGCGACCGGGCGCGCGGAGTGGGCGGCGGAGCTGGACGCGGCCCAGGTCGGCGCGAGCGGCGAGCGCGCGGACCTGAGCGGCGTCCTCCCGGTCCTCTCCTAGGCCCTCTCTCCCAGGTCCTCCCCCAGGTCCTCTCCCAGGTCCTGTCCGGCCCCGATCCGCCGGCCCGGGCCCCAGGGAACCGACGCCGGGGCCGGCCCGTCCCACCTCCATGCCGAAGCCACGCGCCCTCGCCGTCCTGGTCCCGCTCCTGCTGCTCACGGCCACCGCCACCGCCTGCGGGTCGGAGCAGGGTCCCGGAGCCGCCCAGGCCGGGACCGTCGATCCCGGCCTCCCCGTCAGCGGTACGCACTGGTCGATCAAGGCCGTGACGGTCGACGGCCGCAGGTCCACCGCGCCCGCCGACGCGCGCGTCGAGTTCACGGAGGACGGCCGAGCCCGGGGGAACACCGGCTGCAACCACTTCGGAGCCGGCGTCGTGGTGAAGGGCGACACCCTCACCGTCAGCCAGGACGAGATCACCGAGATCGGCTGCCCCGGCGACCGGCAGCGCTTCGAGAAGGAGCTGATCACGGCCTTCTCCGGCCCGCTCACGGGCATCCTCAAGGGGGAGCGGTTCACGCTCGCCTCGGCCGACGGCCGGAACGGCCTCGAACTGACGTCGGAGCCGGGCGCCCCGCTGCGCGGCACCACCTGGAAGGTCGACTCCCTGCTCTCCGGCACGACGGCCGCCTCGCTGCCCGCCGGCAGCGGGAGCAAGGCGCGCTTCGTGATCGGCGAGGACGGCCGGGTCACCGGCAACCTGGGCTGCAACAACTTCTCCGCCACCGCCCGGGTCGACGGCACCACCGTCACCGTCGAGGGCCCGGCGGCGACCACGCGCATGATGTGCGCGAGCGCCGAGATGCAGCTGGAGACGAAGCTGTACGAGCTCCTCGACGGCCCGCTCACCTACCGCCTCGACCACCGCACCCTGACCCTCACGGCCCCCTCGGGCGAGGGCCTCGCGGCCAAGGCCACCCCGTAGAGGAGCGGCCCGTCACCCACGGGACCGGCGAGTGAGCCGAAGGGGCGCGCCGGGGGAACAGGGTCGACCGCGCGGAGCCTCCCGAGGTACGAGGGAGGCGAGCACGGTGACCCTGTGAGCCCGGCTCAAGCGCCCCGGAGGTGAACCGAGCCCCAAAAAAGAGGTGCACTCCGTCACATCGCGAGGGCTCGTCCTGCCTGGTACGAGCGTCTGCTCATCGAGGCCCCGGAGGCGGAATCCCTTCCCGCGCTTGCTTCGTAGGCCTCTCCAAGCCAGAGATGATCATTTTGTGCGATCGCACGAGGGGGGAGGGGGCCCTTTTCTTCAATTCGGACCAGTGGTCGAGCCCGGTCTACACTCGGAAACGTGCCACGTGGTGACGGTCGACTCAATCACGACTTGCTCCCCGGAGAGAAAGGCCCCCAGGACGCTTGTGGCGTCTTCGGTGTCTGGGCTCCGGGTGAAGAGGTCGCAAAGCTCACGTACTTCGGGCTCTACGCCCTCCAGCATCGGGGCCAGGAATCCGCGGGTATCGCGGTCAGCAATGGCTCCCAGATCCTCGTCTTCAAGGACATGGGCCTCGTGTCCCAGGTCTTCGACGAGACCTCTCTCGGCTCCCTCCAAGGTCATATCGCGGTCGGTCACGCCCGCTACTCGACCACCGGGGCGTCCGTGTGGGAGAACGCGCAGCCGACGTTCAGGGCAACCGCCCACGGCTCGATCGCGCTCGGCCACAACGGCAACCTGGTGAACACGGCCCGTCTCGCCGAGATGGTCGCCGACCTTCCCAAGAAGGAAGGCCGCTCGACCCGAGTGGCCGCCACCAACGACACCGACCTCCTCACGGCGCTGCTCGCCGCCCAGGTCGACGAGGACGGCACGCCGCTCACCATCGAGCAGGCCGCCGCGAAGATCCTCCCCGAGGTCCGGGGCGCCTTCTCCCTCGTCTTCATGGACGAGCACACGCTCTACGCGGCCCGTGACCCGCAGGGCATCCGCCCGCTGGTCCTCGGTCGCCTGGAGCGCGGCTGGGTGGTCGCCTCCGAGTCCGCCGCCCTCGACATCTGCGGCGCCAGCTACGTCCGCGAGGTCGAGCCGGGCGAGATGATCGCGATCGACGAGAACGGCATGCGTACCTCGCGATTCGCGGAAGCGAAGCCCAAGGGCTGTGTCTTCGAGTACGTGTACCTGGCTCGCCCCGACACCGACATCGCCGGGCGGAACGTCTACCTCTCCCGCGTGGAGATGGGCCGCCGCCTCGCGAAGGAGGCGCCGGTCGAGGCCGACCTGGTGATAGCGACTCCGGAGTCCGGTACCCCGGCCGCCATCGGCTACGCCGAGGCCTCGGGCATCCCGTTCGGCGCGGGCCTGGTGAAGAACGCCTACGTCGGGCGCACCTTCATCCAGCCCTCCCAGACCATCCGCCAGCTGGGCATCCGGCTGAAGCTGAACCCGCTCAAGGAAGTCATCAAGGGCAAGCGCCTGGTGGTCGTCGACGACTCGATCGTCCGCGGCAACACCCAGCGCGCGCTCGTCCGGATGCTCCGCGAGGCCGGCGCGGCCGAGATCCACATCCGGATCTCCTCCCCGCCGGTGAAGTGGCCCTGCTTCTTCGGCATCGACTTCGCCACCCGCGCGGAGCTGATCGCCAACGGCATGTCGATCGACGAGATCGGCAAGTCGCTCGGTGCGGACTCGCTCTCGTACATCTCCCTGGAGGGGATGATCGAGGCGACCACGATCCAGAAGCCGAACCTCTGCCGTGCCTGCTTCGACGGCGAGTACCCGATGGAGCTTCCGGACCCCGAGCTCCTCGGCAAGCAGCTCCTGGAGACCGAGCTGGCCGCGGGTCCCGCGGCCACGGCGGCCTCCGACGCCCTGCGTCGCCCGTAAGACCCCGCTGCAACCGCAGTACGACACGAAAGTTCTTCAGCATGTCTGAGACCACTGGTGCCAGCTACGCGTCCGCGGGCGTCGACATCGAAGCGGGCGACCGCGCCGTCGAGCTCATGAAGGAGTGGGTGAAGAAGACGCAGCGCCCCGAGGTCCTCGGCGGCCTCGGCGGCTTCGCCGGCCTCTTCGACGCCTCCGCCCTCAAGCGCTACGAGCGTCCGCTGCTCGCCTCCGCCACCGACGGCGTCGGGACGAAGGTCGACATCGCCCGCCAGATGGGCGTGTACGACACGATCGGCCACGACCTGGTCGCGATGGTCATGGACGACATCGTCGTCTGCGGCGCCGAGCCGCTCTTCATGACCGACTACATCTGCGTCGGCAAGGTCCACCCGGAGCGGGTCGCCGCCATCGTCAAGGGCATCGCCGAGGGCTGCGTCCTCGCCGGCTGCGCCCTCGTCGGCGGCGAGACCGCGGAGCACCCGGGCCTCCTCGGCCCGGACGACTTCGACGTCGCCGGCGCCGGCACGGGTGTCGTGGAGTACGACCGGCTGCTCGGCGCCGATCGCATCCGTACGGGGGACGCGGTCATCGCCATGGCCTCCTCGGGTCTTCACTCCAACGGGTACTCGCTCGTCCGGCACGTCCTCTTCGACCGCGCCGGAATGACCCTGGACCAGCAGGTCGAGGAGCTGGGCCGGACCCTCGGCGAGGAGCTCCTGGAGCCCACCAAGATCTACTCGCTGGACTGCCTGGCCCTCACCAGGACCACGGACGTCCACGCGTACAGCCACATCACGGGCGGCGGCCTGGCCGCCAACCTGGCCCGGGTGATCCCGGACGGCCTGCACGCCACGGTCGACCGTTCCACCTGGGCCCCGGACGCGATCTTCGACCTGGTCGGCAAGGCCGGTCAGGTGGAGCGCCTGGAGCTGGAGAAGACCCTGAACATGGGCGTCGGCATGATGGCCGTCGTGCCGGCCGACTCCGTGGACGTGGCCCTGGCGACCCTCGCGGACCGCGGGGTCGACGCCTGGGTCGCGGGCGAGATCACCGAGCGCGGCGCGCACACGACCGGCGCGGAGCTGGTCGGGGACTACGCGAAGTAAAGACAGACGGCAGCGGCCCGGCAGCGCCCCACAGGGGTGCTGCCGGGCCGCTGCCGTCCCCGTCCTGTCCCCGTCCCCGTCTCCGTCAGCACGGAGGCGTACGAAGGCAGCACGGAAACCCGGCCGGGTGTACCGGACCGGGTTTCGGTGATTCAGAAGATCAAGCGCGACGTGGGGACGACGGACCGGACTCGTCGTCCTCGTCCTCGTCCTCGTCGTCGTAGAGAGACGCGTACTGCGCGTACGGGTCGTCTTCCTCGTCGTCGTCCTCGAACGGCTCGCCATTCGGCGGCTGGTTCGAAGTCGAAGCGCCCAGCTCATTGGCCAGACGCGACAGGTCAGTCCCGCCGCTGCTGTACTTCAGCTGGCGGGCGACCTTGGTCTGCTTGGCCTTTGCCCGGCCGCGCCCCATGGCTCGACCCCCTCGGTGACGGGGCTCGATGACCCCAGAGTCTTGACACGCGTTCATGATTCGGAACGGACTCTCGAAAGAGAGACCGGCCCGTAGGGCTTCAACGGTACCTGTTTCCTCGGCTCTACGGTACGCCGTGCGCATCACATACCTCGGTACAGAACCTTCGAGGCGCCCTTTCCTCGCTGGTCAATCGCGATTTTAACCTCTTCTTGAGGGTCGACCCGCCGACAGGGGTGAGCGATGTCTCTCCCGGTGTCCCCCGGCGGCGGGCCGATCCTCGGTGCGGCGGTGCCGGCTCAGCCCCGCCGGGCCTCCGCCATCCGCTGCTCGGCGATCCGGTCGGCGGCGGCGGCCGGCGGAATTCCATCCGCCTTCGCACGTGCGAATATGGCCAGCGTGGTGTCGAAGATCTTGGTGGCCTTCGCCTTGCACCGGTCGAAGTCGAAGCCGTGGAGCTCGTCGGCGACCTGGATCACGCCACCGGCGTTGACCACGTAGTCGGGCGCGTAGAGGATCCCGCGGTCCGACAGGTCCTTCTCGACACCGGGGTGCGCGAGCTGGTTGTTGGCCGCGCCGCAGACGATCTTCGCGGTGAGGACGGGCACGGTCTCGTCGTTCAGGGCGCCGCCGAGCGCACAGGGCGCGTAGACGTCCAGGCCCTCGACGCGGATCAGCGCGGCGGTGTCGGCGACGACGGTGACCTGCGGGTGCTTGTCGGTGATCCGGCGGACCGACTCCTCGCGCACGTCGGTGATGACGACCTCGGCGCCGTCCTCCAGGAGGTGCTCGACGAGGTAGTGGCCGACCTTGCCGACGCCCGCGATGCCGACCTTGCGGCCGCGCAGCGTCGGGTCGCCCCACAGGGTCTGCGCGGAGGCGCGCATGCCCTGGAAGACGCCGAAGGCGGTGAGGACCGAGGAGTCGCCGGCGCCGCCGTTCTCGGGGGAGCGGCCGGTGGTCCACTGGTTCTCGCGGGCGACGACGTCCATGTCGGCGACGTAGGTGCCGACGTCGCAGGCCGTCACGTAGCGGCCGCCGAGGGAGGCCACCATGCGCCCGTAGGCGAGCAGCAGCTCGTCCGTCTTGATCGTCTCCGGGTCCCCGATGATGACGGCCTTGCCGCCGCCGTGGTCGAGGCCGGCCATGGCGTTCTTGTACGACATCCCGCGCGACAGGTTGAGCGCGTCGGCGATCGCCTCGGCCTCGGTCGCGTACGGGTAGAAGCGGGTTCCGCCGAGGGCCGGGCCCAGGGCGGTGGAGTGGATGGCGATGACGGCCTTGAGGCCGGTGGCGCGGTCCTGGCAGAGCACGACTTGCTCGTGGCCACCCTGCTCCGAGTGGAACAAGGTGTGCAGCACGTCTGCGGGAACGACAGGAACGCCGGTCACATCGGTCACGGTGGTGACTCCCAAGTACGAAGCGGCGGATACGGCCCTCCCTGCGGGTGGGGGAGGACCAGTTCGGCAAGAGAGTAAGTCCTACCTGGGCGTAGATCAGCAGCAGTGCTCAGGATCACCCCCTCTCGTTCGGGATCACCCCCTCCCGGAGTACCTCCGTGGAAGGATTCGCGGCATGTCGGTCGCCTCCTCGGTCCTCGTCCCCTACGCGTCCTACCTGCGGGTGTACGAGCCGCTGGCCGCGTTCCCCGAACCGGAGCGGAGCCACTGGGCCCGGTACGCCCGCCTCCCGCGTACGCCGGGGGCGCAGGAGGAGCTGCGGCGCTCGCTCGCCGACCTGCTGCCGACGCCCCCGGTGCCGGTGCCGGTCCAGGAGAGCGGGGAGGCGTTCGTCGCACACCTGGACGGGGTGGTGGTGATCTGTCCGTGGCGGACCCGGCTGCGGAGCTGGCTGGCCGTCGAGGAGCTGATGGCCGACGGGTACCCGGGGCCGGTGCTCGACGCGATGCTGCCGCCCGTGGTGCGCGTCCAGGTGGCCGGCGACTACGAACGGTGGCTGAGCAGGAACCCGGACGCCCGTCCGTGGATCCGTACGGCGGTCTGGCAGGTGCCGCTGCGCTGGTTCGCGCTCTTCGGGGACGAGGACCGGCAGTACGAGCCGGGCGGCCCGGAGACGGCTCCGGTGCTGCGCTACCGGACGACGATGGCGCAGGCGCGGCGGCGGCTCGCACGGGCGCTGAGGGCCCTGCGGGAGTCGATCGACGAGGGGCCGATGACGGAGGGCCTGGTCGACGTGGGCCGCTGGCTGGAGGAGTTCCATCCGCGGGCGCTCGTGGAGCTGGACTTCGGGGGCCTGGTGCACGCGGTCGCGGAGGAGTGGCTGGCGGCCGAGCGGTCGGCGGCGGAGATGGCGGAGGGGATCGCCGCGCTGCGCGCGGGGGACGGCGAGCGGGCCAGTGAGGTGTACGGCCGGCTCGCGGAGCGCTGGCGGGTCGTCAGGGACCTGCGGGGCGCGAACTGACATCAGTCGGGCATCTTCGTCAGGTCCCCATCGACAAGACATGTCCGACTGAGGTAAATGATCTTCAGACATCCGGACCCGACGGCTCCGGGGTCTCTCGCCGCGCTCTTCGCGGCGGGGTCTTTCGGCACACGGGCGACGGGGACGTTGGTCCTGATCCGGGCCTTTGGCTCAAGCGTGACGGACAGCACTTAACGCACCCTTGCGCCCATCACCCACCCTCGTGCCAAAATAGGACAAGGAGTCCGGGGAGGGTTCCTTCCGCCCAAGTTTGGGCGGAACGCTCAGCATTGCACTCTATGGGGGGTCTGAGGACTCCTGATCGCTCTGTGACTGATCGTCACAGCCGCGTGACTGTCCGTTATGGCATGGTCCATCGACTTCCGCCGCTGATGAACACCTGCGAGGGCAATTCCATCGGTTTGGCCGACGTGGCTGGACGGATGGTGTAGTTGTAGTGCCGAGGACAAGCCGTTCGTCCTATAACCGACTCGGCCCGCTTCTGCCATTTCGGGCAACGCGGGTCAAGGTGCAGAATTTAGAGGAAAGAACCGAGATTGGTTCGGTTCTCCCGAGGAGGCCGCTCATGACCGCTCGCACCCCTGATGCCGAGCCGCTGCTGACCCCTGCCGAGGTTGCCACGATGTTCCGTGTGGACCCGAAGACGGTGACCCGTTGGGCGAAGGCGGGCAAGCTCACGTCCATCCGCACCCTGGGTGGGCACCGCCGGTACCGCGAGGCCGAGGTTCGCGCACTGCTCGCGGGTATTCCGCAGCAGCGCAGCGAGGCCTGAGGCTCGCTCAACACCCCGCAGCACCCTGTAACACCGGGCCCGTCCGGATCCCCCAATCCGGTCGCCCACCCCTAGTACTGCCGACGGAATCCTGCCCCAACAGGCCTTCGTCAACGATCGCGCTGGACTCCGCCGGGTCTGGCGCGATCTTTTTTGTGCCCTGGGCCACTCTGCGGCAGGCCGTGCAATTGCACATATTAAATCGGGCGGGTGTAGGAGAGGTGTAAGTGCAGGGGTTCCTGAAACTCCTTCAGTGACACCCGTCACACTCGCGAAGCCTTGCCAATCTCCAGCGTGCCACCCCCTGGATCGCTCACAACCCGCCGTTGGTCATGGGTCGGTGGGACTTTCGTCCTCCTCCGCCGCCGGCTCGGGATCCTCGCACTCGGGAAGCTCCATGACGAGCCGCTGGAGGCGATGGCAGACCACGCAGTGACGCGTGAGGTGTCCGTAGCGGGAAGCGGCCGCCAGATGGGCACGCAGCAGCGCTCGTGTGTCGTGTCGTGCCGCCGACGCCGCGGCCATGCGCGACCACCTCCGGTACGGTCCCCCGATTCCCTGAGTCCGGGGTACCGGCGGGCGCCCCGCGCCGTCAATACACGGGAACACAACGAAGGCCCGCATCTCACGATGCGGGCCTTCGGTACTGCGAACCTGACGGGACTTGAACCCGCGACCTCCACCTTGACAGGGTGGCGAGCTAACCAACTGCTCCACAGGTCCTTGCTCGCAGCCCCTCGTAAGTGGCTGCGAGGAAGACTGTACAGCAGGTCAGCGGTCCGGTCGAACTCACCGCCGGACGGCACCACCGGACCCGCGGCCGGTCAGGGTGCCGAGGCGGCGCTCAGGGCGCCGCCGCGTCGATCGCCTTCACGATCCGCTTGTCCGATACCGGGTGCGCCGTGCCCAGCGCGTGCGCGAAGTAGCTCACCCGCAGCTCCTCGATCATCCAGCGGATGTCGGTCACCTCGGTCGGCACCGGGCGGCCCTTCGGGAGCTGTTCGAGCAGCCACGCGTACTCGTCCAGCATCTCGTGGACCTTCTCCATGCGGGTCGTGTCCCGCTGGACGCCCGTCGCCATCTGCTGGAGCCGCCGGTCCACCGCCACCAGATAGCGCATCAGGTCCGGGAGCCGCTTGAGCCCCGTACGGGTGACGAAGCCCGCCGGCACCAGCCAGGCCAGCTGCTCGCGCACGTCCGTCAGGTTGTTGATCAGCGCCAGGCTGTTCGTGGACTTGAGCCGCCGCTGGCAGGCCTGCCAGGCCGCCAGGATCTGCTGGACCTGGCCCACCGTCCGGACCGTCGTGTCCACCAGGTCCGCGCGGACCTTGTCGTACAGCTTCCGGAAGGACTCCTCGTCCCAGGCCGGACCGCCGTGGTCGGCGATCAGCTTGTCGGCCGCGGCGGTCGCGCAGTCGTCGAAGAGGGCCTGGATCGAGCCGTGCGGGTTCGAGGACAGGGCCAGCTTCTGCTGGTTGGTCAGCTTGTCCGAGGCGAACTTCGCCGGGTTCACCGGGATGTTCAGCATGATCAGCTTCCGGGTGCCCCGCCACATCGCCCGCTCCTGCTCGGCCTCCGTGTCGAAGAGCCGTACGGCGACGGTCGCGCCCTCGTCCACGAGCGCCGGGTACGCCTTGACCGGCTGGCCGCCCCGCTTGGTCTCGAAGACCTTCGTGAGGGTGCCGATCGTCCACTCCGTGAGCCCTGTGCGCTCCAGGGAGGGCCCGGAGCCGTCCGGGCCACCCGTGGCCGCCGCGGCGGCCTGGGAGAGGGCCTTACGGGCCTTGGGGCGCAGTTGGAGCCGCAGCGTCTCCAGGTCCTTGTCCTCGGCCAGCTTGCGGCGCCGCTCGTCGACGATCCGGAACGTGACCTTGAGGTGCTCCGGCACCTTCGCCCAGTCGAAGTCCTCGGCGGTGACCGGGATGCCGACCATCCGCTGGAGCTCGCGGGCGAGCGCGCCCGCCAGCGGCTCCTGCACGGGCACGACCGCGTCCAGGAACCGGGACGCGAAGTTCGGCGCGGGGACGTAGTGGCGGCGGATCGGCTTCGGCAGAGAGCGGATCAGCTCCGTGACGACCTCGCCGCGCAGACCCGGGATCTGCCACTCGAAGCCCTCGTCCGTCACCTGGTTGAGCACCTGGAGCGGGATGTGGACGGTCACGCCGTCCGCGTCCGCGCCCGGCTCGAACTGGTACGTCACCCGGAACTTCAGCGGCCCCTGCCGCCAGGAGTCCGGATAGTCGTCCTTGGTGACGCCCGCGGCCTTCTCGTTGATGAGCATCTCGCGCTCGAAGTCCAGGAACTCCGGCTCGTCATGGCGCTTGTGCTTCCACCAGGAGTCGAAGTGGGCGCCGGACACGACGTGCTCGGGGACGCGCTTGTCGTAGAAGTCGAAGAGCGTCTCGTCGTCGACGAGGATGTCCCGGCGCCGGGCGCGGTGCTCCAGCTCCTCGACCTCGGTGAGGAGCTTGCGGTTGTCGGCGAAGAACTTGTGGTGGGTGCGCCAGTCGCCCTCGACCAGGGCGTTCCGGATGAACAGGTCGCGGGAGACCTCCGGGTCGATCCGGCCGTAGTTCACCTTGCGGTCGGCGACGATCGGCACGCCGTACAGCGTCACCTTCTCGAAGGCCATCACGGCCGCCTGGTCCTTCTCCCAGTGCGGCTCGCTGTACGTCTTCTTCGTCAGGTGCTCGGCGAGCGGCTCGATCCACTCGGGCTCGATCCGGGCGTTGACCCGGGCCCAGAGCCGCGAGGTCTCCACGAGCTCCGCCGACATGACGAAACGCGGGGGCTTCTTGAAGAGCGCGGAGCCGGGGAAGATCGCGAACTTGGCGCTGCGGGCACCCAGGTAGTCGTTCTTGGCCCCGTCCTTCACGTCCTTCAGACCGATGTGGCTGAGCAGACCGGCGAGGAGGGACACGTGGACGGACTGCTCCGGGGCGTCGTCCTCGTTGAGATGGATCCCCATCTGCTTGGCGACCGTACGGAGCTGGGCGTAGATGTCCTGCCACTCCCGGATGCGCAGGAAGTTCAGGTACTCCTGCTTGCACATCCGGCGGAAGGAGCTGGATCCCCGCTCCTTCTGCTGCTCGCGGACGTACCGCCACAGGTTCAGGTAGGCGGAGAAGTCGCTCGCCTCGTCCTTGAAGCGGGCGTGCTGCTGGTCGGCCTGCGTCTGCTTCTCCGCGGGCCGCTCGCGCGGGTCCTGGATGGAGAGCGCGGCCGCGATCACCATGACCTCGCGGACACAGCCGTTCTTGTCCGCCTCCAGGACCATGCGGGCGAGCCGCGGGTCCACGGGCAGCTGGGCGAGCTTCCGGCCCTGCGGGGTGAGCCGCTTCTTCGGATCCTTCTCCGCCGGGTCGATCGCGCCGAGCTCCTGGAGGAGCTGCACGCCGTCCCGGATGTTCCGGTGGTCCGGCGGGTCGATGAAGGGGAACTTCTCGATGTCGCCGAGGCCGGCCGCGGTCATCTGGAGGATGACGGAGGCCAGGTTCGTCCGGAGGATCTCGGCGTCCGTGAACTCCGGCCGCGACAGGAAGTCGTCCTCGGAGTACAGGCGGATGCAGATGCCGTCGGACGTACGGCCGCAGCGGCCCTTGCGCTGGTTGGCGCTGGCCTGGCTGACCGCCTCGATCGGCAGCCGCTGGACCTTGGTCCGGTGCGAGTAGCGCGAGATGCGGGCGGTGCCCGGATCGATCACGTACTTGATGCCGGGGACGGTCAGGGAGGTCTCGGCGACGTTCGTCGCGAGGACGATCCGGCGGCCGGAGTGGGCCTGGAAGACGCGGTGCTGCTCGGCGTGCGACAGGCGCGCGTAGAGCGGGAGGACCTCGGTGTTCCGCAGCTGCCGCTTGAGGAGCGCGTCCGCGGTGTCGCGGATCTCGCGCTCACCGGAGAGGAAGACCAGGACGTCGCCGGGGCCCTCGGACTGGAGCTCCTCGACGGCCTCGCAGATCGCGGTGATCTGGTCCCGGTCCGACTCCTCGGAGTCCTCTTCGAGGAGGGGCCGGTAACGGACCTCCACCGGGTACGTACGGCCGCTGACCTCGACGATCGGGGCCTCGCCGAAGTGACGGGAGAAACGCTCCGGGTCGATGGTCGCCGAGGTGATGACGACCTTGAGGTCGGGGCGCTTCGGCAGCAGCTGGGCCAGATAGCCGAGCAGGAAGTCGATGTTGAGGGACCGCTCGTGGGCCTCGTCGATGATGATCGTGTCGTAGGCGCGCAGCTCGCGGTCCGTCTGGATCTCGGCGAGCAGGATGCCGTCCGTCATCAGCTTCACGAAGGTCGCGTCCGGGTTCACCTGGTCGGTGAAGCGGACCTTCCAGCCGACGGCCTCGCCGAGCGGGGTGCGCAGCTCCTCGGCGACGCGCTCGGCGACCGTGCGGGCGGCGATCCGGCGGGGCTGCGTGTGCCCGATCATGCCCCGGACGCCCCGGCCGAGCTCCAGACAGATCTTCGGGATCTGGGTGGTCTTTCCCGAACCCGTCTCACCGGCGACGATCACGACCTGGTGGTCGCGTATCGCCTCCAGGATCTCGTCCTTCTTCTGCGAGACGGGCAGCTGCTCGGGGTACGTGATCGCGGGCACGCGAGAGGCGCGCCCGTCGACGCGCTCCTTGGCCTTGGCCGCCTCGGCGGCGATCTCGTCCAGGACGGCCTCACGGGCCTCGGGCTTACGGATGCGGCGGGCGCCTTCGAGACGGCGGCCGAGCCGGTGGGAGTCCCGCAGCGAGACCTCGGCCAGGACGGACTGGAGGGCGGCGAAGGAAGTAGACATACGGACCCCAGGATCGCACTTGCGGCCGAGAAGCGGCGAACCGATTTCCGGGGGAGGGGTGCGTACTATTTCGGGCACGTCGACCGGACCCGAGAGGTATCGCATGTTCCGCACCACCCGCGCCCTGGCGGCCTTCGCCGCGCTGGCGGGCCTGGTGCTGGGGCTGCTGGTGTGCGGGACGACGACGTCGGCCGCCGCTGCCGCCGCCTCTGCCGACTCTCCCCGGACCCAGGCCGTCGCCGTCGTGGGTGCCGTCGTGCCGGGCTGTGACCCGGGACACGCCGTCGAGGCGGGCGCCTCCGGTCCCGTCGTACCGCCCCGGGCCGGCGGCTTCGCGGAGCTGCTGCCCGCCCTGGCCGCCGACCGGACGCCGTGCGCGGTCCGGCACGGGCAGCCGGACGGACGGGGGACGGCGCCGGGCCGGGAGCCGCCCGAGCGCGTCGCGGCCTCACCCGTGGAGCTGTCGACCCTGATGAGGGTGTAGACGGACGGTCGCCCTCCGCGCCGTCCCTCTCCTTCTCCCCTTCCTCCTCAGGAGCGCTTCCGCATGCCCACGTCCAGGCCCAAGTCCAAGCCCAAGTCCAAGCCGATCGTGATCGTCTCCGGGGTGGCGGCCGCCGCCGTGCTGCTCGGCGTCGTCTCGTACACCGCCACCAAGCCGGCCGCCGGCGGCGCGGGCGGCTCGTCCGCCGTCGCCGAGGTCTCCGCCGACCCGTCCGCCGGCGTCTACCCCGAGCTGGAGGCGTACGCCCGCCGCGACGCCGCCGACAAGCTCGCCCTGGGCCGGGCCGACGCGCCCGTCGTCCTCATCGAGTACGCCGACTTCAAGTGCGGCTACTGCGGGAAGTTCGCCCGGGACACCGAGCCGGTCCTCGTGAAGAAGTACGTGGACGCGGGCACCCTGCGCATCGAGTGGCGGAACTTCCCGATCTTCGGCGAGGAGTCGGAGGCCGTCGCCCGCGCCTCCTGGGCGGCCGGGCAGCAGGGCCGGTTCTGGGAGTTCCACAAGGCCGCGTACGCCGAGGGGGCCAAGGAGAAGGGCTTCGGGAAGGACCGGCTCGCGGCCCTCGCGAAGGAGGCCGGCGTCCCCGACGCGGCCCGGTTCGCGAAGGACACCGAGGGGACGGCGGCCCGCGAGGCCGTCCGCAAGGACCAGGAGCAGGGGTACGCGCTCGGCGCGACCTCCACCCCGTCCTTCCTCGTCAACGGCCGCCCGATCGCGGGCGCGCAGCCCCTGGAGACCTTCACCGACGCCATCGAGGCGGCGGCGAAGACGGCGAAGGCCACGAAGGACGCGAAGAAGCCGGGCTCCGCGCAGTGACCTCCGGCATCGGGTACTTCGCCGCGTTCCTCGGCGGTCTGCTCGCCCTCCTCAGCCCGTGCAGCGCCCTGCTCCTGCCCGCCTTCTTCGCGTACTCGATCGACACGCGCGCGAAACTGGTGGCCAGGACCGGGATCCTCTACGCGGGCCTGGCGACCACCCTCGTCCCGCTGGGCGCGGCCGGGTCCTTCGCGGGCCGGTTCTTCTACGGCAACCGGGACCTCCTGGTGACCGTCGGCGGCTGGCTGATCGTCGGGCTCGGCGTCCTCCAGATCCTCGGCCTCGGCTTCGCGTCCCGCCGCATCGCCGAGGCGAGCGGCCGCATCCGGCCCACGTCGGCGCTCTCCGTCTACGCCCTCGGCCTGGTCTACGGCCTCGCGGGCTTCTGCGCGGGCCCGATCCTCGGCAGCGTCCTGACGGTGGCGGCGCTGAGCGGCAGTCCGGCGTACGGCGGGCTGCTCCTCGCGGTGTACGCGCTGGGCATGGCGGTCCCGCTCTTCGTCCTGGCGCTGCTCTGGGAGCGGTACGACCTGGGCCGGCGGCGCTGGCTGCGCGGCCGGCCGCTCCGGGTCGGGCCGCTCACGCTCCACTCGACCTCGGTGCTCTCGGGCCTGTTCTTCATCGCCCTCGGCACGCTCTTCCTGGTCTTCGACGGGACGACCGCGCTGCCGGGGCTGCTCTCGGTGGACGAGTCGTTCGCGGTGGAGGAGCGGGTGGCCGAGCTGGGGCGCGCGGTGCCGGACTGGGCGCTGCTCGTCGCCGTGGTGGCCGTGGTGGCGGTGGTGCTCGTGGTGCGGGGCCGGCGGGGGAGCCGAACGCGGGAGCGCGAGGAGGCGTGACCGTCCACGGGGAAGGGGCGCGGGCCCCTTCCCCGTACGGGAGTCCTGGGACGCGGGAGAGAAAACGACGAAGGCCCCGTTCTTTCGAACGGGGCCTTCTGTTTGTGGCTGGGGCCGGGGTCGAACCGGCGACCTATCGCTTTTCAGGCGATCGCTCGTACCAACTGAGCTACCCAGCCACGAAGCTGTTTCCAGCTTCAGCGACTCTGACGGGACTTGAACCCGCGACCTCCACCTTGACAGGGTGGCGAGCTAACCAACTGCTCCACAGAGCCTTGCAATGTGCGAGACAAGTCTCGCACACGTTAATGCGTACCCCCAACGGGATTCGAACCCGTGCTACCGCCTTGAAAGGGCGGCGTCCTGGGCCACTAGACGATGAGGGCTAAGGGCCCACCGGGGCGCTTCTCAGCGCGTCGGGGACGTGAGAAGCATATGGGATGTCGGCCGCTATCGCCAAAACGGTTTCCGCCCACCCCCGGCGAGTCCCTCTGACGGGGGGACAATGGGCGCGTGCTGGAGATGACGCGCGAGGAGTTCGAGGAACTTGTCGCCGAGGCCCTGGACCGGATCCCACCGGAACTCGCCCGGCTGATGGACAACGTCGCGGTGTTCGTCGAGGACGAACCCGCCCCGGACGATCCCGAGCTGCTCGGGCTCTACGAGGGGACGCCGCTGACCGAGCGCGGCGAGTGGTACGCCGGGGTGCTGCCGGACCGGATCACGATCTACCGGGGGCCGACGCTCCGGATGTGCGAGTCGCACGAGGACGTGGTCGCGGAGACCGAGATCACGGTGGTGCACGAGATCGCCCATCACTTCGGCATCGACGACGAGCGGCTGCACGCGCTGGGCTACGGCTGAGGCGCGGCTGCGGCCGGGGCGTGTCCCTTGTGGCGCCGGGGGAGTTGGGCAGGGCAACGCGTTCCGTTCCTGCCTGTTGTGTCCCTGGAGGTGCCCCCGTGCGCCATTTGCCCACCCGCTTGCCCACCCGTGTGAGGTGGGCCGCCGCCGCACTGGCCGTCGCGGCCTGCGCCGGTCTGAGCGGCTGTATGAGTGTGAGTGACGAGGGGGCGAAGCCGGCGCCCGGCGCGTCCGGGGGGAAGCGCGGTGTGGCGGCCGAGACCGGCGGCGGCGCCGGACTCCCGGACGGCGGCGCCGGTTCCTGGAACGGGCGCCCGGAGGGCGGCGGGCCCGACGTGGCCGGCGGGGGCGCGAAGTCCCCGGTGCCGAGCGGTTCGCCGTCGGCCTCCGGGCAGCCCTCGCCCGGCGCGGTGATGCCCTCGGAGGGCCCCGACGGGACCGGCGGCTCCCCGAAGCCCGGGCAGACGAGTGGCGGAGGCGCCGGTGCCGCCGGCGGTCAGCAGGGCACGGGCGGGAGCCCTGTGGACGGCGGCAGTGGCGGGAGTGGCGCGAGCGGGGGCAGTGGCGGGAGCGGCGGCGGCAGCGGTGACGGCGGCGCGGGGAGCGGTGACAGCGGCGGCGGGGCCGGTGGCCCGGGTGGCGGCGTGACGCCGACGCCGGAGCCGACCCCGAACCCGACCGAGCCGCCGACCCCGGAGCCGACCCCGGAGCCCACCCCGGAACCGACGCCCGAGCCGACCTCCAATCCGACCGATCCGCCGACCTCCGGACCCGAGACCCAGCTGGGTGCGATGGCGGCGGCGGACGGGCCGGGAGCGCCTTCGGAGCCGGCGGCATCTCCGCAGGTCGGGCCGGTGTGACGGAGTCCGGTTTGCCATAGGTGGGGGAGGGTGCGTATGGTGGTAGATCGTTTGATCCCATTGCCCGGCGCCGACACAGAAGAGCGCCGTGTGGCGCGTACTCTCCCTAGCCGTGGCTGACCGCATTGAGGCGGTCGATTTGCGAATTCACGGAGTTGACGGGCGCGTGCCGAGACTCCGGAAGGTTTCGCATTTCGCATGTCCATTTTCAGTTCTGACCACACCGTCATGCCCGAGAACGACGAGATCGTCGAGGCCGTAGAGGCCACCGAGACCGTCGCCACCGAGGCTGCGGCCGTCGTCGACACCGACGACACCACCGACTTCGACGACGTCCAGGACGTCGAGGACTCCGCTGAGGCCGACGAGGCCGACGAGGAGCCCACCATCACCTTCGCGGACCTCGGTCTGCCCGAGGGCATCGTGCGCAAGCTCGCGCAGAACGGCGTGACGAGCCCCTTCCCGATCCAGGCGGCGACCATCCCGGACGCCCTGGCCGGCAAGGACATCCTCGGCCGTGGCCGTACCGGCTCCGGCAAGACCCTCTCCTTCGGTCTCCCCACCCTGGCCCAGCTGGCCGGCGGTCACACCGAGAAGAAGAAGCCCCGCGCGGTCATCCTCACCCCGACCCGTGAGCTCGCGATGCAGGTCGCGGACGCCCTCCAGCCGTACGGCGACGTGCTCGGCCTGAAGATCAAGGTCGTCTGCGGCGGTACGTCCATGGGCAACCAGATCTACGCCCTGGAGCGCGGCGTCGACATCCTCGTCGCCACCCCGGGCCGACTGCGCGACATCATCAACCGTGGCGCCTGCTCCCTGGAGAACGTCCAGGTCGCGGTCCTCGACGAGGCCGACCAGATGTCCGACCTGGGCTTCCTGCCCGAGGTCACCGAGCTGCTCGACCAGGTCCCGGCCGGCGGTCAGCGCATGCTCTTCTCCGCCACCATGGAGAACGAGATCGGCACGCTGGTCAAGCGCTACCTGAACAACCCGATCAGCCACGAGGTCGACAGCGCCCAGGGCAACGTCTCGACCATGTCGCACCACGTCCTCGTCGTGAAGCCGAAGGACAAGGCGCCGGTCACGGCCGCGATCGCCGCCCGCAAGGGCCGCACGATCATCTTCGTCCGCACCCAGCTGGGCGCCGACCGCATCGCCGAGCAGCTCGTCGAGTCCGGCGTGAAGGCCGACGCGCTGCACGGCGGCATGACGCAGGGCGCCCGTACCCGCGTCCTCGCCGACTTCAAGGACGGCTACGTCAACGCGCTGGTCGCCACCGACGTCGCCGCCCGCGGCATCCACGTCGACGGCATCGACCTGGTCCTGAACGTGGACCCGGCCGGTGACCACAAGGACTACCTGCACCGCTCGGGTCGTACGGCCCGCGCCGGCAAGTCCGGTGTCGTCGTCTCGCTGTCGCTGCCGCACCAGCGCCGCCAGATCTTCCGGCTGATGGAGGACGCGGGCGTCGACGCCTCGCGCCACATCATCCAGAGCGCCGGCGCCTTCGAGCCGGAGGTCGCCGAGATCACCGGTGCCCGGTCCCTGACCGAGGTCCAGGCCGACTCCGCGAACAACTCGGCCAAGCAGGCCGAGCGCGAGGTCGTCGAGCTGACCAAGCAGCTGGAGCGCCTCCAGCGCCGTGCCGTCGAGCTCCGCGAGGAGGCCGACCGCCTGGTGGCCCGCGCCGCCCGTGAGCGCGGCGAGGACCCGGAGGCCGCTGTCGCCGAGGTGGCCGAGGCCGCCGAGGCCGAGGTCGCGGCCGCTGCCGCCGAGGCCGAGCGTGTCGCTCGCGCCGAGGAGCAGCGTCGTGAGGAGCGCCCGGCGTTCCGCGACGACCGCGGCAACTACGAGCGCCGTGACCGTGGCGGCGACCGCGGTGGCGACCGTGGTGGCTTCCGTCGCGACAACGACCGTCCGTCCGGTGGCTTCCGCCGTGACAACGACCGTCCGTCCTCCGGTGGTTTCCGCCGTGACGACCGTCCGTCGGGCGGTTTCAACCGTGACGACCGTGGCGGCGACCGTGGTGGCTTCCGTCGCGACAACGACCGTCCGTCCTCCGGTGGTTTCCGCCGCGATGACCGTCCGTCGGGCGGCTTCAACCGTGACGACCGTGGCGGCCGCCCCTTCGAGCGCCGCGACAACGACCGTCCGGCCGGCGGCCACCGCGGCAGCGACCGTCCGTTCAACCGTGACCGTCGCGACGACCGCCCCGCCGGCGGCTTCCGCGCCGGTGGCGGCGACCGCCCGTACGGCCGTCGTGACGAGCACCGTGGCACCGGTTCGACCGGTTCGGCCGGTTCGACCGGTTCGACGGGCGGCACCTTCGGCCGCCGTGACGACAAGCCGCGCTGGAAGCGCAACGGCTGAGTCCGCGTAACACCCTGAGCAGGGCCCGTACGAGCACTTCGGTGCTGGTACGGGCCCTGACCCGTATCCGGGACTCGCGTGGCTGTTCGGGCGGATACGCTCAGCCGGTCATCAGGTTGCCCTGGGGAGGGACCACTCTTTGTCTCGTATCGCACGCGCGCGGCGGCCCCGCACGCGTACCGCCGTCCTCGCCACCGCGCTCCTCGCCTCGGCCGTCGGCCTCTCGCCCGCCGTGGTCGCCGAGGCGTCGCCGATCGTCGGGGTCGACCAGCTCGACGTCGCGCCGAACTGGCGGGCCGTACCCCGGCAGGTGACCGTCACCGCGGCCGGACCCACGGGTTACGTGCACGAGACGGAGGACCCCGACCGGTCCTCCGGCGGGCAGCTGGAGTGGACGGACGTCACCGACCCCACGAAGAGCGTTCCGCTGGGGTACGGGACGACGGCGGCCCTGCCCTTCGCCGAATCCGGCACCGGCGGGCGCTATCTGTACGTCCAGCGCGGCAGCGGCGGCCACGCCGTCCGCGACCTGGAGACCGGCACCGAGCAGTCGCTCGACGTGCCGGCCGACGCGAGCTACCGGGGGCTGCTCGGCTCCACCCTGCTCTTCCAGCAGTACGTCTCCGCCGAGGACCACTCCACGACCACCGGCTACTACCTGGTGCGCGCCGACGACCCGAACGGGACCCGCACGCCCGTCACCGGCTGGCCCGAGGGCGCCTCTCTGAACACGGCGCCGCTCGTGGCCGGGGACGACTCCGCCGCCGTGATCCGCTTCGGCCGGTCCGGCGACCCGGCCGCGTACGGCTGGTCCGACCTCGGTGTCGTCGACCTGCGCACCGGGCAGATGACCGTGATCCCGGCCCCCACCCCGCAAGGGAGCGGGCGCGGCGCGCCGGTGGCCGTGAGCCCCGACCGCATCGCCTGGATCGGCACGGACCGCACGGTGCGCGTGCGGCAGCGGTCGGACCTGACCGGCCCCGAGCAGACGCTCGTCCTCCCCGAGGGCCTGAGCACCGCCCGTATCGGCCTCGTCGGCGACTGGGTCCTCGCCCTGGGCGAGGCCTCCGGCGCCGACGCCTCCCTGGAGCGGAGGCTCGTCGCGCTCCACCCCGACGGGCGCTCGCAGACCCTCCTGGCGAAGGCCGAGGCGGACGTCGCCCAGATCGCGGGCGGGGGCGTGGCCGTCGTCGGCGGTACGTCCTCCTCCGACTGGTCCGTCCTCAAGGCCGTCCCGGGGAAGGCCGGCGGCGCGCCGGTCCTGGAGAAGCTGGACCGGGTGGAGCCGATGACGGCCGAGGTGCGGTCGCTCGCCCTCGGCGCGGGCCGGCTCTCCACCCTGGAGCCGGGCACGTCGTCGGGCAGCGACTTCTACGGATGGACGCCGCTGCCGGTCGGTCCGGTGCACACCGGCCATCCGCAGCCGGTGTGGGCGGGAGCCGAGTCGAAGCGGCTGGAGAGCGACACACCGCTGTTCGACAGCGGTGACGGCCGTACGGTCTATCTGGCCCATGACGACTTCAAGCCGGTGGAGGTCACCGCCCGTACCTCCGGAGGTCAGGTGAGCCGGGTTTCCACCGGCGAGACGGACGGACGGATCGCCGACGTCTTCCACCGGTGGGCGGTCTTCCAGGGCCGCGGCAGGACGCTCGTCGTGGACCTCGACGCGCAGACCGTCGTCAGCAACAAGGCATCCACCGCTCCGGCGGCCCTCTGGGGCGACACCCTGTACGCGGGCACGGCCACGGTGGGCGAGGTGGCGCGGACCGACCTGGCCACCGGCAAGGACCTCGGCAAGGTCACGACCGGGACGGCGTGCGCCCCGACGGAGCTCCAGGTCTCCGCCGGCCGCTGGCTGTACTGGGCGTGCGGGCCGACCCAGAAGCGGGGTGTGGTCGACCTCAGGACGAACACGAGGCTGCCGTTGTCCATGGGCGTGGACAGCAACGCCCTGCTGGGCGACGGCTACGTCGTCGACCGGGACTCCGACGCGTACCTCCGGCTCACCGACCTCACCAAGGTCACCTCCGGCAAGCCCGCGGTGCGCAGGCTCGTCGACTCCGCACCCGTGCGCGGCACCCGCCGCGAGTACTGGACCGTCGACCGCTTCGGCGGGGCCGTCGCCTACAAGGACCGCGAGAGCCGCGTCCACGTCGTGTGGCCCGGCGTGCCCACCTCCGACCTCACCGCCGCCTCGGCGAAGGTGCCGGCGGGCATGCGGCTCCAGGACGGCTGGAAGGCGTCCTGGGCGCTGTCCAAGCCCTCGTCGTACTGGCAGCTGACGCTGCGTGACCCGTACTCCGGGGATCCGGTCCGCGCCTATGGGGGCGGCGAGACCCTGGGCCGTATCGACGTCTCCTGGGACGGCAGGACGACGGCGGGGAAGCCCGTCGCGAACGGCCGGTACACCTGGCACCTCCAGGCGAACACGGCGGACGGTCAGGGCAGGGACCTGTCCCTGACCGGCACGGTCACGGTCTCCGGCGGCCGGCCGGCCTGGCGCGACATGGCGGGGAACGACACGCAGGGCGATCTCCTGGTGATGGACACGGCGGGCCTGGTGTCGATGTACCGGGGCAACGGGTACAGCGGTCTGTCGGCGCGGATCGCGGGCACCGGTGCGAAGTTCCCGACGACGTCCGTCCTGGTGCCGTTCGGTGACGTGAACGGCGACGGGTGCGCGGACGTGCTGGTGCGCGTCGGGGATCAGCTGCGGGCCTACCGGCCGGGCTGCGGCAAGGTCGTCTCGGCCTCGTCGCCGTACACGCCGATCGGCTCGGGCTGGGGGCAGTACGACGTCCTGACGTCCCCCGGCGACGCGAACGGTGACGGGTTCACCGATCTGATCGCACGCCAGACGTCGACGGGCGACATGTACTTCTACGCCGGCACGGCCGATCACCGCGTGAAGACCCGGGTCCGGATCGGCACCGACTGGAAGCTGTACAAGAAGGTCGTCGGCGCCGGCGACCTCAACGGCGACGGGCGGGGCGACCTGCTCGGCGTGGACGCGGCGGGCGTGCTGTGGCGGTACTACGGCACGGCCACCGGCGGGGTGACCGCGCGGGTGAGGGTCGGCAGCGGCTGGGGCGTCTACACCTCCCTGGTGGGGGTCGGCGACATCTCCGGCGACGGCTGCGCGGACCTGGTCGCCCGCGACACGGCGGGCCGGCTCTACGACTACGACGGCACGTGCCGCGGCCCGTACGGCTCCCGCGTGCTGATCGGCGGCGGCTGGAACGCCTTCAGGAGCCTCCACTGACGATCTGACGAACCGCGCCTCGTGTCGGATACCCGATCGGTTCCGGGGAGCTCTCGGGCTATGCTGCTCGGGTGTGCTTGTCCACGGGCCGTTAGCTCAATTGGCAGAGCAGTGGACTTTTAATCCATTGGTTGTGGGTTCGAGTCCCACACGGCCTACTGACCTGCTGGGAGCGCCCCGATCGGTTTCGACCGGTCGGGGCGCTTTCCTGTCCCGGGCCGGGTGTCAGGCCACCGGGCGGCCGGCACGCATCAGTTCGCGGTGCGGGAGTTCGTCGGCCTCGCGCCAGGCCTGGATGCGGTGCGGGGTGATGCGGAACCAGCGGTACGGGGTCTCCTCCGTGCGCGGGTCGAAGCCGGTGCGCGCGGCGAAGCGGTCGCCGCGGTCCCGTGGCAGCGCCTCGATCTCCAGGACCTCGACGGTGCCGTCGATCATCGACACGTCCCGGGTGGGACCGAGGGCCAGACGGGCGCGCCGGGTGGCGGCCAGGTTCCGGCCGGTCGGGCTGGCCGCCGGCGTGGACACGAGCAGGGCCTCGCCGTCCCAGTCGAAGGACAGCGGTACGAGATACGGCGCGCCGTCCGGTGAGGCGGTGGCCACCCAGACGTCGACGTCGTGGGCGAGCCGTTCCTCGGTGTCGTGGCGGCGCTGGGCGCGGGTGCGGGGTGCGGCGGCCATCGTCGGTCGCTCAGCTGTCCTGGAGGAGGCCGAGGAGGTTGCCGTCGGGGTCGACGACGGTGGCCACCAGGCGGCCGCCGCCGACGTCCTGCGCCGCATCCTTCACGGTGGCACCCGCGGCGGTGAGCTCGGCGACCTTCGCCTCGATGTCCGGCACGTGCCAGTACGCGAGGGACGAGGTCAGGCCCTGCGGGCCGCCGCCCGGCAGCAGGCCGATGTGCTGGCCCGCGGCCTCGAAGGCGACGTAGTACGGCTGGTCGATCTGCGGCTCGACGCCGAGCAGGGCGGCGTACACGGCCTTGGCCTTCGCCAGGTCGGACACGGGGTGCAGCACGGTCTTGATTCCCTGGGTGGTGGTCGTGCCGGTCATGGTCACTCCTGTGGTGTGTGGGGCTGGTGTTTTCCGTGGCGTTCGTTCGCCGTGGTTCCACTCTCGGGCAGCCGGGCGTCCGGCGCCTCCGTGGTGACCACGGAACGGACTACGGAACGACCACGGAACGGGCTCCGTACGCGCCGATAATGACGGCGTGTCCACTTCAGTGATCTCGTCCCGGGAAGCCGACGTGCTCGCCCTCCTCGGGGAGCACCTCAGCAACGCGGAGATCGCCGCGCGGCTGTTCCTCTCCGTGCGGACCGTCGAGTCGCACGTCTCCTCGCTGCTGCGGAAGCTCGCGGTGCCGGACCGGCGGGCGCTCTCGCGGCGGGCGGCCGAGTTCGCTCCCGCCGGGGGCGCCGGGGCTGCCGGGCTGCCTGTGCCCGTGTTGCCCGCGCCGCTGACGGCGTTCGTCGGACGGGTCCGGGAGCGCGGGGAGCTCACGGAGGCGCTGAAGAAGTACCGGCAGGTCACCGCCGTCGGTCCCGGGGGCGTGGGGAAGACGCGGCTCGCGCTGGCCGTCGCCGCGGAGCTGGCCGGGGAGTTCGCCGACGGGGTGTGGTTCGTCGACCTGGCCCCGGTCACCGATCCGGGCCGGGTCGGAGCGGCCGTCGCGGCCGCCGTCGGTGTGGGCGAGCAGCCCGGGCGCGGCGTCGACGAGTCGGTGTTCGCGGCACTGGCCGACCGTCAGGTCCTCCTCGTGTGGGACAACTGCGAGCAGATACGCGACGGGGTCGCGCCCTTCCTGGAGCGGCTGCTCGCGGCCTGCCCGCGCGTGCGGGTGCTCGTGACGAGCCGGGCGCGGCTGATGGTCCCGTTCGAGCGGGTCTTCCCCGTCCCGCCGCTGTCGCGGGCCGGGGGCGCGGACTCGGAGGCCGTGGAGCTCTTCCTGGAGCGGGCGGCGGCGGTCGGCCTGTCGCCGGACCCGTCGGCACGGGACACGGTCGTGGCCCTCTGCGAGCGGCTCGACGGCATGGCCCTGGCCATCGAGCTGGCGGCGGCGCGCTGCCCCACGCTCGGGCTCGACGGGCTGGTCGCCGGGCTCTCCGACCAGTTGCGGATCCTCGCCGGCGGGCCCCGCGCCGCCGACCGGCACCGGTCGGTACGGGCGGTCCTCGACTGGAGCCACGACCTGCTTGAGCCGGCGGACCGGGCGCTGCTGCGCCGGGTGTCGGTCTTCGTGGAGCCGTTCACCGCCGAGGCGGCCGGGGAACTCGCCGGCTTCGCCCCGCTCGATCCCGGCACGGTCGCCGACGGGCTCGGCAGACTGGCCGAGCAGAGCCTGCTCACCGTGACGCCGTCCGCCGCCGGCACCCGCTACCGGGCCCTGGAGACCATCCGGCAGTACGGCGCCGAGCGCCTCGCCCACGCCGGCGAGTCGGCGGTCGTCCGCTCGCGTCACGTGACGTGGTGCCGGGACCGGGCGGCCGACCTCCTCGACGCCGGCGGCGCGGACTGGCGCGCCCGCTTCGACGCCGTGGCGGAGGACCTCAGGGCCGCCCTCGCCTGGGCCGCCGAGCGGCCGGAGCTGCGCGCGGACGCCCACCGGCTCGCCCTGTCCCTGGCGGAGTCGGCCTTCACCCGCAACCTGCTCGGCGAGGCACAGCAGCGGTACGAACAGGCCGCCGCGCTCGCCGGTGCCGACGCCGAGGCGGGGGAGTCCCTGCGGCTCGCCGCCGCGGTGGCCGGGTGCCGGCGGCTCGGCGACGACATGTTCCGCCTGCACAGGGCCGCCGCCGAGACCGCCCGGCGGTCCGGGGACCGCGCCGGTGCGGGCCGCGACCTGGCGGCCGCCGCCACCGTCGCGTACCGCTTCTCCAGCGAGTTCACGCGGATCCCGGCGGTGGAGGAGACGGCGACGCTGCTCACGGAGGCCCGCCGACTGTCGGACACCACCCCGGCGGCCCCCGGCGCTGCCGCCTCCGCCGCCGACTCCGTCGCCTCCACCCCGGGCGCTGCCGCCTCCGCCGCCGACCCCTCCGCCGCCGACCCCTCCGCCGCCGACCCTGCCGTCTCCGGCCCCGCCGCTTCCGCCTCCGGCCCCGCCGCTGCTGTTGCCGCCCCCGACCCCGCCGCCTCCGCCGCCGTCGCGCTTGCCGAGGCCGCCGTGCTTGCGGATGCCTTCGGGGCCGTTCAGGGGGCCACCGACAACACCGTGGAGGAGACCGTCGCCCTCGCCGAGCGGGCCGTCGCGCTCGCCCTGCGTGCGGGGGACCCGGTGGCGGAGTCCGCCGCCCTCGACGCGCTTTCCGGCGCCCGCAGCTGGGCCGGTGACACGTTCGCCGCCGCGGCCGCCGCGCGCCGCCGGATCGATCTCCTGACCCCCCTGCCGTCGACCCCCGCGCGGACGCACGAACTCCTCGACGCCCTCGCCATGGCCTCCGGGACCGCCCTCGGCGCGGGCAGGCTGTCGGAGGCCCGCCGCTGGGGCGGGCAGCTCGCCGGGCATCCGCTGCTCGCCGAGGTGGGCCACTACGCCACGTCCTGGCTCCTGGTCGCGGACGCGTTCGCCGGCCGGGTCGACGAGGTGCTCACCGGCAGCGCGCGGTTCCTCGACGCGTGGGAGCGGAGCGGCCGTCAGCAGTCCTTCTCCCTCGGCCCCGCAGCCGCCTCGGTCGCCATGGTCCACGGTCTGCGCGGCGACCGCGCGGCCCGGGCGGAGTGGCTCGCGATCGTCGACCGGGCGGGCACGGCGGAGGAGTACCGCCACGGCTACGGCGCGATCCTCGACGCCATGGTCCTGCTCCACGACGGGGACGCCGCCGAGGCCCTCGACCGGGTCGCGCCGGAGCCGGAGCGGGTGTGGAAGTGGGTCACCTGGATCTGGCTGCACTGGTACGTGGCCCTCAGGGCGGAGGCGTCCGTGCTCGCCGGGCACCCGGACGCCCGGGCCCGGACGGCCGCCGCCCGGACCCTGGTCGCGGGCAACCCGGTCGCCACCGCCCAGGTGGACCGGGCCGAGGCCCTGCTCGACGGCGACCTGCCACGACTCCTCGCCGCGGCACGGGCGTTCGGCGCGGCCGGCAGCCGCTACCAGTCGGCGCGCACGCTGCTGCTCGCCGGTGGCGAGCACGCCGCCGCCGGCCGGGCGGAACTCACCGGTCTCGGCCTGCGTCCGGGGCAGTGAGGGAGCAACCGCGGCGCCCGTTCGAAGGTCTTCATCCTTGGTCCCGATCCTCGATCCCGATCCTCGATCCGATCCTTGGTCTCGATCCTTGATCGTCCGCCGTGATCTTTTTCCTTCGAACGGGTCCTTCCGGGGCGCGAGATGGGGGAGCGTGAGGGAATGTGGATCCGGAGCGTGGAGGTGGAGTCGGTGGCGGCGAGCGGTTCCGGTGATCCGGCGGAGACGGCCCGGCGGCTGGCCCGGTGCGCGCTGGCGGCGGCCGCCGCGGCGGTCGTGGCGCTCCTGACCGCGCTGACGGGCGGCATCCTGATCCTCCTGACCGGGCTCGTGGGGCTCGCCGCCGCGGCCATGGGCGTCTGGTGGTTCCTCGCCCACCGCGGGCCGGTGCGCGTGCTCGGCGCGCTGCTCGCCGTGGGCGCGCCGATCGCCGTCCTCGTCCTGTACGTGGTCGGCGGCGTCTGGGGCAACGCGCTCGTGGCCCTCGCGTTCTGGGGCGTGGCGCTCGGCTGCGCGCGGACCGCCCTGCGCCGCCCCGACCACGAGCGGAACGCGCTGATGCGCGGCGTACGCGTGCCCCGTCCCCGGCGGCCCGTCCTGATCATGAACCCGAAGTCCGGCGGCGGGAAGGTCGGCCGCTTCGGGCTCGTCGCGCGCGCGGAGGCGCTGGGCGCCCGGGTCGTCCTGCTCGACCTGTCCGCGGAGACCGACGTCACCGCGCTCGCCCGCAAGGCCGTGGCCGACGGCGCCGACCTCCTCGGGGTGGCCGGCGGCGACGGCACCCAGGCGCTGGTCGCCGCCGTGGCGGCCGAGCACGACCTGCCGTTCCTCGTCATCTCGGCGGGCACCCGCAACCACTTCGCCATGGACCTGGGCCTCGACCGCACCGACCCGGCGACCTGCCTGAAGGCGCTGACCGACGGCGAGGAGCTCCGGGTCGACCTGGGCTCGGTCGCCGGGCGGCCCTTCGTCAACACCGTCTCCTTCGGGGTGTACGCGGACGTCGTCCAGCGCCCCGAGTACCGCGACGCGAAGGCCGGCACCGCGGTCGACGTCCTGCCCGATCTGCTCCAGGGCGGCGAGGGCGCGCGCCTCGACGCGACCGTCGACACCGTCCGGCTCGCGGCGCAGCAGGCGCTCCTCGTCAGCAACAACGCCTACGCGGCGCCCGATCCCTTCGGTGTCGCCTCCGCCCACCGGCCGCGCCTCGACCGGGGCGAGCTCGGGGTGATCGGCGTCCGCGTGGACGGCGCGGCGCAGGCCGCCGAGCTGGCGGTACGGGGGACCCAGGCGGCCGGCCTGAACGTGCTGACGGCCCGTAGGGTCGAGGTCGTGGGAAACCCCGGAAGCCCCAACGGAAGCTCCAACGGAAGCGGCAGCGGCCATGGCGGCAGTGCCGGCACCATCGCCGTCGCCGTCGACGGCGAGGCGCTGACCCTGCCCACCCCCGTCGTCTGCACGCTCCGCCCCGGCGCCCTGCGGGTCCTCGTCCCCCGCGACCGGCCGGGGACCGTGCCTCCCCTGCCGCCCCTCGACTGGCGGCGGATCACCACGCTCGCCTTCCCCACCCCTGGTACCCCCTGAACCTCCCCAAGGAGCGGCGCATGACGGACATGACAGCGGAGACGGCGGAGCCCGAGACCCTCCGGGCGGTCCTGCGCGACCTCCGGGCCGTCGACGGCGCCGTGTACGCCGCAGTGGCCGCCACGCCCACGCCCACGCTCGACACGAGCCTGCGCCGGCTCTCCACCGCGGCGAACCACTCCAAGATCTCGCTCACCGTCGCCGCCGCGCTCGCCCTCGTCCCCGGCCGGCCGCGCCGGGCGGCGATCGCGGGCGCCGGGGCGATCGCCGTGGCCTCGGCCTCGGCCAACCTCCTGGGCAAGCGGCTCGTCCACCGGCCGAGGCCGGACCGGGAGGCGGCCCGGGTGGTGGTGAGCCGGCACGTCCGCATGCCCGACTCGGCCTCGTTCCCGTCCGGGCACACCGCGTCGGCGGTCGCGTTCGCCGCCGCCGTGGGGGTGGTGCTGCCCGGCGTCGCCGTGCCGCTCGGGGCGTTGGCGGCGGCCGTGGGCTACTCCCGGGTGCACACCGGGGTGCACTACCCGGGTGACGTCGTCGCGGGCGCCGTCCTCGGCGTCGCCAGCGCGGCCGTCTCCCTGACGGTCACGAACTGGCTGACCGCCAAGGAGAAGTGACCCCGGGCGAGGCGACCCCGGGGTGAGGGCCCCGGGCGAGGCGGCCCCCGGGTGAGGCGGCCCGGCGTCAGTCCGCGACGGTGAGGGGCGGGAGATGCCAGCCGCCGTCCAGGACCGACGGATCGGGGCCGTACATCCGGACGACGACGGTGAAGGGCCCGTCGGGCGCGGGCAGCCAGTTCGCGGCCTGCTCGGGTTCGGCCGGGCGGTCCTTCCGTACGTACAGGGTGAGGCCGCCGTCGTCGTCGTACACGAGCCCGGGGGTGCGGTCGCCGATCGAGTACCGGTCGATCTCGTTGTCGACGAGGAGCCGGTCGGGCAGCCGGTACATCGTGGCCGACCAGAAGAAGCGGGCCGGGGGCAGGTGGCCCGCCGGGAAGTGGATGACGTGGTCGTGCTCGGCGGCGTTCGGCGGCCGGTTGTGGCGGTCGTCCGCCACCCAGCCGCCGTACCAGGCCTCGGCCGCGGGGAGCCCGTACAGCCCCATGGCCGCGGCGACCGCCCGCCCGAGGTGGTCGTCGCCGAGCTCCGCCCGCGTGCCGAAGAGGCTGGTGGAGTCCGTCGTGGTGCTCTCGGCCTCCTCCAGACGGGCCCGGGCGTCGGCGATGCCCTGCTCGACGGCCGTGCGCAGCTCGGGGCTCAGCGCGGACGGCTCGAACTCGCCCGTGCCGGAGACCCCGAGCGCCGCGAGCCGGGTGCGCAGCTCGCGGTCCGCGTCCAGGGCGGGGAAGAACTGGAGCAGGAAGTCGAGGAGCGTGAAGAACTCGATGTTCTCCAGGTCCTCCTCGCGCCAGACCGGCCAGACCGGCTCGTCGGCGGGGTGCGGCGCGGCCGTGTCCGTGTACGTGGAGAGGGGGCGCAGCAGGTACTGCTCCTGGATCGCGCGCAGGGCGGGGACGTCCTCGGGGCCGGACAGGTAGGTGCGGCCGACGACGCCGACGAGGAAGGTGTCGGCGCGCAGCACGCTCGTGATGCCCTCGGGGACCGTGCCGTTCCAGCCGGGTCCGGCGAGGAGGTGGTCGCCCGCCTCCTGGCCGGTCGTCCGGGCGCCGACGTAGCCGACGTACGCGGTGTCGAGGTCGTGGAACGGCAGGACGTAGTAGCGGTCGACGGCCGGGACGGAGATCACGACGGGCTCGGCGCGCAGATCGAGCCAGGCCCAGGAGTACGGGGTGTCGTTGTTCGGGGTCACGACGTCGGTGTTGGCCGCGGTGAACGGCTCCGAGTAGTGCCGGAAGCGCCCGAAGCCGCCCACGTACCGGGGGTCGTCGGCGTCGATCGCCTGCGGGTACATCGTGCGGTAGTTCTCGAGGACCGGGTAGCCCCAGATCCAGGCGTCGGCCGCCGTCCGGCGGGCCTCCTCGGGGGTCGGTTGCACAGCGGCCACCTTCGCGGTCGGCGGACGGGAGGGGATCAACTCGTACAAAATCGCACGAAAGATCCCCTCCCGCATGCCGTGTGCCCCGAGCGGGGCTCCCGGCTCAGAACGTCGCGCGGGCCAGGTCCTCCTCCGAGAGGCCGAGCGCGGCGAGCCGCTCCGGGTCCGCCAGGATCTGGAGACCGACGATCCGGTCCTCGGCGATCGTGAACGCCATGAGGACGGTGGGGCGGCCGTCGACGACCGCGACGAACGCGGGCGAGCCGTTGGCCACGACCGGCAGCGACGCCTGCCGGAACTTCGCGTACAGGAGCGCCTGCGAGATGACGGCCTCGGCGCCCCGCACCACCTTGGACGCGGCCGCGAGGATCCGGCCGCCGTCCGCCCGCAGCACCACGTCGGGGTCGAGGACGGCGAGCAGGCCCTCGAAGTCGCCGCCGTTCGCGGCGGCGAGGAAGGCGTCGGCGATCTCCCGCTGGCGGCGCGCGTCCGGCCCCGCGGCGGGCGAGGCGTCCTGCACCCGGCGGCGGGCCCGGCTGGCGAGCTGGCGGGTGGCGGCCGGGGTGCGGTCCACGATCCGCGCGATCTCGTCGAAGGAGACGGCGAACATGTCGTGGAGGACGAACGCGAGCCGCTCGGCCGGCGACAGCGTCTCCAGGACGACGAGGAGCGCGAGACCGACGGACTCGGTCAGCTCCGCCGTGTGCTCGGGGTCGGTGGCGTCGTGGGGACGGACGACGGGGTCGGGGACGTAGTACTCCAGCGGGTCCTCGCGGCGCGAGCCGCGCGAGCGCAGCATGTCGAGGCAGACGCGGCCGACGACGGTGGTCAGCCAGCCGCTGAGGTTCTCCACCGCGCTGACGTCGGTGCGGCTGAGCTTGAACCAGGCCTCCTGGACGGCGTCCTCCGCCTCGCTCAGCGAGCCGAGCATCCGGTAGGCCACGGCCCGCAGGTGGCCGCGGTCGGCCTCGAACCGCCGGGCCAGTGCTTCCTTGCCGTGGTCCAGTTCGGCGTTCACTCGTCGATCTCCCCCTTCGCGTCCCGTCATGTCGTCATGACGGATGGAACCCTGCCGATGTGACACGATCCGCGGCGCTCCGGCGGCCCGAACGGTCTCGTTGCGTGAGATCCCCGCCGCCCCGTGGCGAACGCCCGGGATTCCCCGGCCGAGCCCCCCGACCACCGTGAATCACCACTTCAGGACCATGATCCTCGTCCGTAGATTGATCACCATGACGACGACAACGACGCAGGTCAACCCCGTACTCCGCACCCTGCCGGCCACCCCCGCCGCCGCTGCCGCGTACTTCTCCGCCAGCCTCGCCTTCCACGCCGACGTCTCCGACGTGGCCTCCGCGCTGGCCACCGCGACCGCCGAGGGCACGGACCCGGGCTTCGTCGTGATCGACTCGCGCTCCACCGCCTCCTGGGACCAGGGGCACGTCCCCGGCGCGCTCCACCTGCCGACCGCGCTCATCCCCGAGCAGGCCGAGCAGCTGCTCGACAAGTCCGTGCCGGTCGTCACGTACTGCTGGGGCCCCGGCTGCAACGGCGCCACGCGCGCCGCGCTGGCCCTCGCCCAGCTGGGCTTCCAGGTGAAGGAGATGCTCGGCGGTTTCGAGTACTGGGTGCGCGAGGGCTTTGCGTACGAGACGTGGGAAGGGCCCGCGGAGAAGACCGCGGACCCGCTCACGGCGCCGGTGGACTCCGACGACTGCGGCTGCTGAGAAACCGATTTCGTGTTTGCCCCGGTCATGACGTAGAGTCGTGTTTACCGACGCGGGGTGGAGCAGCTCGGTAGCTCGCTGGGCTCATAACCCAGAGGTCGCAGGTTCAAATCCTGTCCCCGCTACTCAGTAGCAAACGAAGGCCCGGATCCTTGTGGATCCGGGCCTTCGTCGTTCCCGCGGACATGCGCGCCTGCGCCCCCGCACTTCTCCGCTTGACCTTGACGCGACGTCAAGATTTAGCGTGGTCGGCATGGAGTGGTCGATCCAGGAGATCGCCAAGAAGGCCGGCACCACCAGCCGCACCCTCCGCCACTACGGCGAGCGGGGACTGCTGGAGCCGAGCCGGATCGGCGCGAACGGTTACCGGTACTACGACCAGGCGGCGCTCGTGCGTCTGCAGCGCATCCTGCTGCTGCGCGAGCTGGGGCTCTCGCTGCCCGCGATCGCCGAGGTCCTGAAGGGGCAGAGCGACCCGTCCGCCGCGCTCCGCACCCATCTGCTCCTCCTGGAGCAGGAGCGGGAGCGCATCGGCCGGCAGATCGAGGCCGTCCGCACCACTCTCCACAAGACCGAGAAGGGAGAAGAGCTCATGGCAGAGGAAGTCTTCGACGGCTTCGACCACACGCGGTACGAGGAGGAGGTCACCGAACGCTGGGGCCGCGCGGCGTACGAGAAGGGCGACCGCTGGTGGCGCTCGCTCGACGCGGAGGGGAGGAAGGCCTTCCTCGACGAGCAGGCCGGCATCGCCCGCGACTTCGGGCAGGCGGCACGGGACGGCCTGGCCGCCGACAGTGACGAGGTGCAGGCGATCACGCGGCGCCAGATCGCCTGGCTGTCGGCCACCTCGACCCCGACCAAGGAGTACGTGATCGGGCTCGGCCGCATGTACGTCGACGACCCGCGCTTCACCGCGAACTACGACAAGCACGGCGAGGGCACCGCGCTCCTCGTGCGGGACGCGATGGCGGTCTACGCGGAGCGGAACCTGTAGCCACCGCGCCGGAAGTGCTCGGAGCGGCCGGAAGTAATCCGAAGTAGTCGGAAGTAAACGGTGGCCAAAACCGCGCCCGTCGCTTTGCCGGTGCGCGACACCCCACCGTAGTCTCGCGCACACCATGAGTGACGAGTCTGTGCGTGACGTACGACGGCGGGCGCCCGCCGTCCTCGTCCTGCTCGCGCTCCTCGCCCTCCTGATGAGCGTCTGCCACGGAGCGCACGGGCACGTCCTGCCCGCCTCCGGCACCGCGGTCGTCTCCGCTCCCGCCCTGCCGCACGGCTGCGACCAGCCCGGGGAGGCCTGGTCCTTCGACGCCCACCTGCCCGCGCAGACCGTCGCCCCGCAGCTAGCCGCGCCGTACGTCTCGGCCGGGGCCGTCACCCCGTCCTCGTACGCGGCGGACCTCCGCACCGACCCCCGCGCGCGCTGCGTCCGGGGCAGAGCGGGACCCGGCCCCGAGCCGGGCCGTCTGCTGATCGCCCTCGGAGTGGACCGGAACTGAGCCGGGTCCACGGGTGCCCTCGCACCCGCGTGACCAGGTTCCTTCCGGCGTACCACCTCAAGGACGTATCTCCCATGCGCAATCCGCTCTCCGGCACGACCCTGCCCGTCGCCGTCCCGACCGTCGGCAACACCCCGGTGCTCTGGACCGACGACGGCTACTGGGCCAAGCTCGAAGGCTTCAACTTCGGCGGCATCAAGGACCGCGCCGCCCTCTACATGGTCGAGCAGGCCCGCCGCCGCGGTGAGCTGCGGCCCGGCGCCCCGATCGTCGAGTCGACCTCCGGGACGCTCGGCCTCGGACTCGCCCTCGCCGGCGTGCTGCACGGCCACCCCGTGCACGTCGTCACCGACCCCGGCCTCGAACCGATCGTCGAGCGGATGCTCGTCGCCCACGGCGCACAGGTCCACGTCGCCGCCGAGCCCAGCCCGCTGGGCGGCTGGCAGCAGGCCCGGATGGACCTGGTCGCCGAGCTGCTCGTGCGCCTCGACGGGGCCTGGTGGCCCAACCAGTACGGGAACCCCGACAACTGCGACGCCTACACCGGGCTCGCCGCCGAGCTGTCCGAGCAGCTCGACCGGATCGACGTCCTCGTCTGCGCGGTCGGCACCGGCGGGCACTCGGCCGGGATCGCCCGCGCGCTGCGCGCCACCGGCAGCCCCGCGCTCGAACTGGTCGGCGTGGACTCGGTCGGCTCCACCGTCTTCGGCCTGCCGGCCGGGGAGCGGCTGATGCGCGGCCTCGGCTCCTCCATCCACCCGGCCAACGTGGACCACGGGGCGTTCGACGAGGTCCACTGGGTGGCGCCCGCCGAGGCGGTACGGGCGGCCCGCCGCCTGGCCTCCCGTCAGTTCGCCACCGGCGGCTGGAGCGTGGGCGCGGTCGCGCTCGTCGCCGGATGGCTGGCCCGCACCCGGCCGCGCGGGACGCGGATCGCGGCCGTCTTCCCCGACGGGCCGCAGCGGTACTTCGACACCGTCTTCAACGACGAGTTCTGCGCGGCGCACGGGCTCCTCGACGGGCCGGTGCGGGAGGACCCGGTCGCGTACGCGCCGGACACGCCCGTCGACGGCTGGACCCGCAAGGTCCTGGACCGCGAGGCCACGGGCCGTACGGCCACGGGCCGTGACGTCATGGGCCCCGAGGCCGCGCACCGGGCGGGGCTGGGCCGGTGAGCCTCGCGACCGCGCCTCCGCAGGGAGGCCTCTGGAAGCAGAGCCGTACCTTCGATCCGGCCGTACGGCTGCTCTTCCTCAACCAGCTCACCATCAACCTCGGCTTCTACATGCTCATGCCGTTCCTGGCCGCGCACCTCGCGGACGGGCTCGGCATGGCGGCCTGGGCGGTCGGGCTCGTCCTCGGCGCCCGGAACCTCTCCCAGCAGGGCATGTTCCTGGTCGGCGGGGCGCTCGCCGACCGGCTCGGCTTCAAACCGCTGATCGTGTCCGGCTGCGCGCTGCGGACCGTCGGCTTCGGGGCGCTCGCCTTCGCGCAGTCGCTGCCGATGCTGATCGCCGCCTCGCTCGCGACCGGGCTCGCGGGGGCGCTGTTCAACCCGGCGGTCCGGGCCTGCCTCGCGGCCGAGGCCGGGGAGGAGCGGCGCGTACAGGCCTTCGCGCTGTTCAACGCGTACTACCAGGCGGGCATCCTGCTCGGGCCGCTCGTCGGGGTGGCGCTCACCGGGGTGTCGTTCCGGCTGACGTGCACGGTGGCGGCGGTCCTGTTCGCCGGCCTGACCCTCGTGCAGCTCCGGCATCTGCCCGTACGGGGCGTGTCCGGGGGCCGGGGGGAGCGGGGGCAGTTCCGTACGGTCCTCTCCCACCGGACCTTCTGGCTCTTCTCGCTCGCCATGACCGGCTCGTACGTGCTGTCCTTCCAGGTCTATCTGGCGCTGCCGCTCGCGGCGGAGGGCACGGGGCTCACGACGGCGCTGTTCGTCGTGTCGGCGCTGGTCGCGCTCGCAGGGCAGCTGCGGATCACGGCCTGGTGCCGGCGCCGCCTCGACCGCGAGCGGTGTCTGGTCCTCGGGCTCGCGCTGATGGGCGGGGCCTTCCTGGTCCCGGTGGCCCTGGGCCGGGGCGTGGCCGGGCTGCTGCTGTGCGCGGCGGTCCTGGCCGTGGCGAACGCCGTGCTCTACCCGTACGAGATGGACACCGTCGTCGCCCTCTCCCGGGGGCGCTGGGTGGCCACCCACTACGGGCTCTACAACACGGTCTGCGGGATCGGGATCACCCTCGGGAACCTGGGCACGGGCGCGCTGCTCGACGTCACCGGCTGGTCGGCGGTGCCGTGGCTGACGCTGTGCGCGGTGGGCCTAGTGTGCGCGGCGGCGGTCGCCCTCCTCGCCCGCGGCGGCCGCCTCGCGGCGCCCCCGGACACCCCCTAGGGGGTGTCCGGGGGCGTACGCCAGTCGGCCCCGTGGAGGTCGCCGCCGGGTGCGGCGGCGGCCACCCTGGGAGGGCGCGGTACGGATCACCGTGGCCGGTACGGACCGGGCAGGAGAGCACAGGTGGGGCACCCCCTAGGAGCAGCGGGTCGCGGGCGGCGGGGCGGCGAGGGCCGCGGCCCGTACGGCGGGGCCCGGCGCTTCCTCCGCGCGCTGCCCCCGCTGATCATCGTGGGCGGTGTCGTCTTCGACGTGCTGACGCCGCCCGCGTACACCGCCGCGCCGCTCTTCTCCGCCGCCCCGCTGATCGCCGCGCCGTTCTTCTCGATGCTCACGACCCTGCTCACCGGGCTCGCCGCCGTCCTCGCCTCCGTCGGCCTCCACCTCTACAACGACACCGCGGCGGGCATCCCGGCCCTCACCGAGGCCCTCACCGTCGTCACCGTCTCCGCGCTCGCGCTCCTCATCAACCGGGTCGTGCGGCGCAGCGGCGAACGGCTGGCCTCCGCGCGGGTCATCGCGGAGACCGCGCAGAAGGCGGTGCTGCCGACGCCCGCCGAGCGGATCGACGGGCTGCAGTGCGCGGCCCGTTACGAGGCGGCGCAGGCCGACGCGTTCATCGGCGGCGACCTGTTCGCCGTGCAGGAGACCCCGCACGGGGTGCGGCTCGTCGTCGGGGACGTCCGGGGCAAGGGGATGGACGCGGTCGAGGCCGTCGCCGTGGTGATCGGGGCGTTCCGGGAGGCGGCCGAGCAGGAGCGGAGCCTGGAGGGCGTGGCGCAGCGGCTGGAGCGGGCGCTGACCCGGGAGGGGACCCGCAGGGACGGGCTCGACGCCTTCGAGGGGTTCACGACGGCCGTCCTGGCGGAGATCCCGCGCGTCCGCGAGGGCGGCGCCGGGACCGTACGGGTCGTCAACCGGGGCCATCCGCCACCGCTGTTGCTGTACGTGGACGGCAGCCTGGACGTGCTGGATCCGGCGGAGCCGGCGCTGCCGCTCGGCATGGGCGAGCTGGCGGCGTGGCCGGACCGGGCCGAGGAGCGGCCGTACCCGCCCGGCGCGACGCTGCTGTTCTACACGGACGGCCTCTCGGAGGCGCGGAACACGGCGGGCGTCTTCTACGACCCGGCGTCCCGCCTCGCCGGGCGGATCTTCCCGGGGCCCGAGGAGCTGCTCGACGCGCTCGTGGACGACGTACGGCTCCACACGGGCGGCGCGTCGACGGACGACATGGCGCTGCTCGCGCTGAGCCGGCCGGCGGCGGGGCAGCAGGAGAGGCGCAGGACGATGCCGGTGGTGCCGCCGGTGCCGCCGGACCGGACCGGTCACCAGGCGTAGTCGAGGAGTGTCACTCCGATAACAATTGACATAACGTCAGATCGTGGGGGTTTGGCGGCGCCTTTCTGAAGGGGGGTCAACTCGGGCGATTCCCGACCAATTCAATGAATGATCACCGGGAACAGCTTGGAATCGGACCCCCCTGTCTATTAACGTTCGATAACGCAGCGCGGTCGTCACAACCGTCGCAAGAGACGGCACCGTGCGCACGCGCCGAATCCTGAAAAGGAACCGGGGAACCACTACTTGGGGTGAATCGGGCCCTTCGCACCCGTGCGACCGTGCCCGTAGGAGACCTTCCTGCTCCGAACCCGTCAGCTAACCCGGTAGGCGAGAAGGAAGGAAAGGAGCGCGCCTCCGTGGCGTCCAACACTCCCGCACCCGAAGCCCCCTTCGATGCCTTCGGTGGTGGTGCGGGTCCTGCCGCTCCGGACACCGAGTGGAATCCCACCGAGGGCTCCCTCCGCGCCGAGAGCCGCTCCGGCGGCCGGCACCGGGTCGTCAAGCAGCGCTCCAACTTCGCCCGCTCCTCCACCGTCCTCGGCGTCGGCGTCATCGCGGCCGTCGGCGCGGGCGGTCTCGCCACCGCGCAGGAGAAGCCGCCGGTCGCGATATCGCTCCCCGACCTCCCGGACCTCGCCGACCTGAACCTCCCGGCCGCCGAGGACCTCCCCGGCGTCGGCGAGCTGTTCGCCGACGACGCCGACGAGCAGATCCGCGACACCATCGAGGCGACCGGCGGGAACGCGCACCCGCTCACCGCCGCCACGTACGTCACCCCGGCAGCCGACACGACGGCCGGGACCGGGACGACCGCCCGGACCGCCCAGGCCACGTACACCCCGCAGGCAGGGACGGCCACGGCCGCCGATGTCGCCGACGCCGGCGAGGTCCTCCGCGCCCGCATCCTCCAGCAGGCCGAGCAGCAGCAGGCCTCCGCCGACGCCGCCGAAAAGGCCGCAGCGGAGAAGGCGGCGGCCGAGAAGGCGGCGGCCGAGGCCGCGGCCAAGGCCGAAGCGGCGGAGAAGGCGGCCGCCGAGGCGAAGGCCAAGGCCGAAGCGGAGGCCAAGGCGAAGGCGGAGGCGGAAGCCAAGGCGGAGGCCGAGCGGAAGGCCGCGGCCGCCGAGGCCGAGCGCCTCGCCCAGCTCGCCGCCAGCTACTCGATGCCCCTCTCCTCGTACTCCCTCAGCGCCACCTACATGCAGTCCGGCTCGATGTGGTCCTCCGGCTACCACACCGGTCTCGACTTCGCCGCCCCCACGGGCACCCCGCTGAAGGCCGTCCACAGCGGCACCGTCAAGTCGGCGGGCTGGTCCGGCTCCTACGGCTACCGCGTCGTCCTGGAGATGGAGGACGGCACCGAGATCTGGTACGCCCACCTCTCCTCCATGACGGTCGCCGCGGGCCAGACCGTGACCACCGGCGAGACGATCGGCCGCGTCGGCGCCACCGGCAACGTCACCGGCGCCCACCTCCACATGGAGGTCCACACCTCGGGCGGCGACGGCATCGACCCGGCGGCCTGGCTCCGCTCCAAGGGCCTGCCGGTCTGAGGCCCTGAAGGCCTCGGGACGTCCCAAGCGGAATACGCCCGGTGGCGCGGAGGGTTGATCACCCCATGACTTCTCTCCGCACGCTGGGCTCTTCCGACCTGCACGTCTTCCCGCTCGCCCTGGGCGGCAACGTCTTCGGCTGGACCGCCGACGAGGCACAGTCCTTCGCCGTCCTCGACGCCTACGCCGCCGCCGGCGGAAACTTCGTCGACTCCGCGGACGTCTACTCCGCCTGGGCCGAGGGCAACGAAGGCGGCGAGTCCGAGACCGTCATCGGCCGCTGGCTCGCCTCCCGCGGCAACCGCGACGACATCGTCGTCGCCACCAAGGTCGGCGCCCACCCCCACTTCAAGGGGCTCTCCGCCACCACCATCAAGGCGGGCGCCGAGGAGTCGCTGCGCCGCCTCGGCACCGACCACATCGACCTGTACTACACGCACTTCGACGACGAGACCGTCCCCGTCGAGGAGATCGTCACCGCCCTCGACCAGCTCGTGAAGGACGGCAAGGTCCGCGCCGTCGCCGCCTCCAACATCTCCCCGGAGCGGCTGCGCGCCTCCCTCGACTTCGCGGAGGCCGAGGGCCTCGCCCGGTACGTCGCGCTCCAGCCGCACTACAACCTGGTCTCGCGCGACACCTACGAGGGCCCGCTCCTGGAGACCGTCGAGAGCGCCGGACTCGCCGCCGTCCCGTACTACGGTCTCGCCGCCGGCTTCCTCACGGGCAAGTACCGCCCCGGCACCGAAGTCGACAGCGTCCGCGCCTCCGGGGCCGGCGGCCACCTGGAGACCGACCGCGGCCGGGCCGTGCTCTCCGCGCTCGACGCGGTCGCCGAGGCGCACGAGGCCGAGCTCGCCACCGTCGCCCTCGCCTGGCTCGCCTCCCGGCCGACCGTCGCCGCGCCGATCGCCTCGGCCCGTACGGTCGAGCAGCTCCCGGCCCTGGTCGCGTCCGCGGACCTCACCCTGACGGAGGCCGACCTGGCGCTCCTCACGGAGGCCTCGGCCACCGCCTAGCTTCGGTACGGGTTGTAGCCGCCGTAGTCCAGGTACTGCGGCGGCGCCCACACCCGGCCCGTCGCCCGCGCCGCGTACGTGAGCGCGGGGGAGGCGACCGCCCGGCGCTGCCAGAGGTGGTGCAGGAGCTCCTCCTCCCGGGCCGGGAAGTCGGGCCCGGCCGTACCGCGCCGGGCCCGGTCCCGGAGGAACGCGAGGGTCGTCGCGAAGGACTCGTACTCGCCGACGGCCTGCGCCGCCGGAGGACCGTACGTCCGGGCGGCGAAGGCGCGGGCCAGCTGGCGGGCGCGCATCGAGGAGAGCGCGAGCGGCTCGGCGGGGGAGAGCCAGCCGGCCGCCGCGTACGCCGGGAGCTCCCCGGATATCGTGCGCAGCTCGCGCTGCCGGCTCCACACCGCGAGCCAGGTCAGCAGACCGAAGGCGGGGACCATGAAGCCGCCGTACACGGCGTAGAAGGCCAGGGGGCCGCCGAAGGTGGCGGCGCCGTTCCAGGCGGCGTGCATGCCCATCGCGAGGAGCAGTCCGACGATCGGCAGCAGCACCCGCCGGAGCCGCTTCCCGCGCGGCGCGAGCGCGGCGAAGCCGAAGCCGATGCCGGTGAGCACGGTGAAGAGCGGATGCGCGAACGGCGACATCACGACCCGGACGAAGAACGTTCCGGCGGTCACCATCCCGATGCCGGTGGAGCCGACCTGCTGGTCCTCCCCGAAGGCGTTGCCGAGGTAGAGGATGTTCTCGGTGAAGGCGAAGCCGGTCGCCGTGAAACCGGCGACGACGACCCCGTCGACGAGCCCGCCGAAGTGCCGTCGGCGGAAGAGGAAGAGCAGCAGGATCGCGGCGGCCTTCGCGCTCTCCTCCACGACCGGCGCGATCACCGTGGCGCCGAGGGTGTCCGCCGAGTCCGGGTCGGCGGTGGCCGTCGCGATCCAGCGGACCGCGAAGGAGTTCGCCAGGATCGCGACGAGCGCGGCGGCGAAGGCGCCCCACGCGAAGGCGAAGAGCAGGTTCTTCCAGGGGCCCGGCTCGACCCGGTCGAGCCAGCGGAACGCGGCCATGAGCAGCGGTACGGGAAGCACCGCGAGACCCAGGCCGACGAGGAAGCCCTGGGTGCCGGTCTGCTCGCGGACCAGCGCCAGGATGACCAGGGCGCAGAGCGCGAGCAGGGTGATCACGGCGACGGCCCGGACCAGCCGGCTGCGCCAGAAGGCGCGGCGCGGCCGGTAGCGCCACTGGGACCGGTCGGCGGCGACAGGGAAGGCCGGCTCTTCGGTGTCCCGGTGCGGGACGGGGGCGAGGACGGGGTTCGACACGTCAGCGACCCTAACGACCCGCACCGACACCGGGCGAAGGAGTAACGAACTCCCTGTCACTTCCTCCGGGTCACTTCCTCCGGAAAAGAAGGTCGTGCACGACGTGTCCCTTGTCCAGACCCTGACCCTCGAAGCGGGTGACGGGCCGGAAGTCCGGGCGGGGAGCGAAGCCGCCGTCCTCGCGGGTGTTCTCGAAGTCCGGATGCGCGGAGAGGACCTCCAGCATCTGCTCGGCGTACGACTCCCAGTCGGTGGCGCAGTGCAGGACGCCGCCGGGCTTGAGCCGGGTCGCGAGCAGGCTGAGGAACTCGGGCTGGATGAGCCGCCGCTTGTGGTGGCGGGCCTTGGGCCAGGGGTCGGGGAAGTAGACCCGGCAGCCGTCGAGGGAGTCGGTGACGAGCATCTCGCGGAGCAGGATGATCGCGTCGCCGTTGGCGACCCGGACGTTGGTCAGGCCGTTGCGGTCGGCGAGGCCCAGCAGGTTGCCCTGGCCGGGGGTGTGGACGTCGACGGCGAGGATGCCGGTGCCGGGGTCGGCGGCGGCCATCTGCGCGGTCGCCTCGCCCATGCCGAAGCCGATCTCCAGGACGACCGGGAGCCCGTCGAACATCTCGCCCAGGTCGAGGACCCGCTTGCCGTCGATGTCGAGGCCCCAGTCGGGCCACCGCTTCAGCATGGCCTCGGCCTGCCCGTACGTGACACGGCTGCGGCGCGGCTGGAAGCTCCGGATCCGCCGCTCGTGATGAGCCCCGGCGGGATCGGGCAGGGGCCCCTCACCGGGGGCGAACATCCGACTGCCCCGCCGCGCGACGGGCTGGACGGGGTCGGCGACGGAACGCGGGCTGTTCTCTGGCTGCTCAGACACAATGCCCCAATCCTACGATCGCCCCACGACTACCGGGGTCCGCCGGGGGAGAGCGCACGGTCCGGGGGACCGGGGGGAGAGCGCACGGTCCTGGGCCGACGGCGGAGCGGCAGGCGCCCGCCCGGGGCCCGTCACCGGAGCGGCCGGGTCCGGGCGCCGACGGTGCCGGCGGCGCGAAGCCGCCGCCGCGGGGGTTCGGGGGCGCAGCCCCCGGAGAAGAAGCCCCCCTGCCCCCCACCAGCCCCCGGCAGGGTTTCGGGAAGGGGCGGGGTGGGGGAGACGAACCGCTCGGCACCCCCCACCCGCGGAGCTACAACCGCGCCAGCGCCCGCCGCGCCACCTCGCGCCCGATCGGCAGCGAAGCCGTCGCCGCCGGCGAAGGTGCGTTCAGCACGTGGACCGTCCGGGCCGCCTCCCGGATCAGGAAGTCGTCGACCAGCGTCCCGTCCCGCAGCACCGCCTGCGCCCGCACCCCCGGCGCCGCGCGCCGCAGGTCGGACTCCTCCACCACCGGCAGCAGTCTCCGTACGGCCTCCGTGAAGGCCCGCTTCGACACGGAGCGCCGCAGCTCACCCGCCCCGTACCGCCAGTGCTGGCGCGCTATCGCCCACGACCCGGGCCAGGCCAGCGTGGCGGCCAGTTCGCGCGGGTGGACGACGGACCAGCCGTATCCCTCCCGGGCGAGCGCCGGCACCGCGTTGGGCCCGATGTGGACGCCGCCGTCGATGCCCCGCGTCAGATGCACCCCGAGGAACGGGAACGCCGGGTCGGGGACCGGATAGACCAGACCCCGCACGAGCGAGGGGTCCGCCAGCTCGTAGTACTCCCCCCGGAAGGGGACGATCCGCATCCCCGGGTCGTCGCCCGCGAGCCGCGCGATCCGGTCGCAGTGCAGCCCCGCGCAGTTCACCAGGACCCGCGCCCGCACGACCCGCCCGTCCGCCGTCCGCACGGCGACGCCCCACGGGCGCCGGTCGATCACGGTGACCTCGGCCCCGTACAGGATCCGCGCCTCCGAGAGCTCCGCGAGCCGCCCGGCGACCGCCGTGTAGTCGCAGATGCCGGTCGTGCCGACATGGATCGCGGCCAGCCCCCGCACCCGCGGCTCGTACTCGCTGATCTGCGCCGGGCCGAGCTCCCGCACCGGGATGCCGTTCTCCCTGCCGCGCTGCACGAGCGCGTGCAGCCGGGGCAGCTCGTCGCGCGAGGTGGCGACGACGAGCTTCCCCGTCACCTCGTACGGAATGCCCCACTCCGCGCAGAACTTGACCATTTCGGCCGCGCCCTCGACCGCGAACCGCGCCTTGAGCGAGCCGGGCCGGTAGTAGATCCCGCTGTGGATCACCCCGCTGTTGCGCCCGGTCTGGTGCCGCGCGGGGGCATGCTCCTTCTCCAGGACGGTGACCCGGGTGCCGGGCGCGGCACGCGTCAGCGCGTACGCCGTCGACAGACCGACGATCCCGCCACCGATCACCAGCACGTCACAGTCAAACACCGGCGCCACCTGTCACCTCCCACCCCCGATAGTGCACTGGCCCACTGACAATCCCGCGAAACCTCACGGGACCGCACGAGACGCAGGTCACGCGGATCCGGGCGGATCCGGGCGGCGCCGGGCCGCAGTCGCAGTCGTCGTCGTACGGCTCCGACTCCGACTCCGACTCCGACTCCGGACACGGCCCCGGCGACCGGACCTCACACCGGCGCGACGAGCAGCGGCCGGGCCCGCTCCCTCAGCTCCACGACGCGCGGCTCGTCCCCGTACGGCTCCAGCCGGTGCAGCAGATCCCGTACGTACTCGTTCGTCCGCGCCGAGGAGATCCGCCCCGCCACCTCCACCGCGCGCGTGCCCGCCGCGCAGGCCGCGTCCAGATTGCCCGACTCCAGCTCGGCGACGGCGGAGACGACGAGCCGCAGTCCGTGCGAGCGGACGAACTCCTCGGTCGGCCGGGACAGCGCCTGCTCGGTGAAGCGGCGCACCTCGCGGGGCGCCTTCAGGTCCCGGTAGCACTCGGCGGCGTCGGCGCAGAACCGGTCGTACGAGTAGAAGCCCAGCCATGTCGGGTCGGCGTCGCCGGCCCGGGACCGCTCCAGCCACCCCTCGGCGGCCTTCAGCGCGGCCGCCGCGGCCGGCCCGTCGCCGGCCTTGGCGTGCGCGCGGGCCTCGACGAGCCGGAAGAAGGACATGGTGCGGGCGGTGGCGAGCCCCCGGTTCCGTTCGAGCGCGGCCTGGGCGAGGTCGACGCCCTCGTCGGCGAAGCCCCGGTAGGTGGCCTGGAGGGACATGGAGGCGAGGACGTAGCCGCCGAGGGGCACGTCGGCGGCGGCGCGGGCGAGCCGCAGGGCCTGGATGTAGTAGCGCTGGGCGGCCTCCTGCTGGCCGGTGTCGAAGGCCATCCAGCCGGCCAGGCGCGTGAGCTCGGCGGTCGCCCCGAAGAGGGCGCGGCCGACCTCGTCCGAGTACGAGCCGAGCAGCAGCGGCGCCGCGTCCACGCGTAAGCACTCGGGCACCATCGACGAGCGCCAGTCCCCGCCGCCGTACTTGGAGTCCCAGCGGCGCGCGTCCTCGGCGGCCTCGCGGAGCTTGGCGACGTCGCTGTGGCCCACGCGCACGTGCTCCGCGGCGACCGCGGCGGCGGAGCCCGGGTCCAACCCGCCGGACCCGGACCCGGACCCGGAGCCAGTCCCGGCCCCGGAGCCAGTCCCGGACCCGGTCCCGGAGCCGGGGCCGCCGCCGGGACGGGGCGCCTCGCGCTCCACCGACGGGTCGGCGGGGGTTATCAGCCAGCGGGAGGCGGGCGTCGCGTACGCGCTCACGGCGAAGGAGCCGGCCAGCGACTGCCAGATGCCGCCACCGCCGGCCCGCCGCCCGGCGAGATCCAGCCGGTACAGGTCGGTGGCCGAGCGGACCGCCTCGCCCACGTCGCGCGGGAAGGCGAGCCCCACCTCGGGCGCCGGGTCGGCGTCCGCGAGCCCGATCTCGTGCAGCGGCACGGGCCGGCCGAGCTTCTGGCCGATCGCGGCGGCGATCAGGTGCGGCGCGGCGCCCTGCGGCACCATGCCCTTCGACACCCACCGGGCGACCGACGTCTTGTCGTAACGAAGCGTCAGTCCCCGTTGTGCGCCGAGGTCGTTGACGCGCCGGGCGAGCCCGGCGTTGCTGATTCCCGCGAGGGCGAGAACCGTGCCGAGCTTTTCGTTCGGCCCGCGTTGCTCCCTGGACATCACGCCACCCCTCGACAACCCAGACGGCCGCCACGACGCCGGGCATAGGCGTGCGGCATTCGTAAACACAGCGTAGTTCGCCGCATCCCTACCGTTAAGGGGCGGTGTTCCGTATGGCGAGATTGTTGTGTGACCGGTCGGCGGAAGGGGGTGCCCGCCCGCCCCGTGCTCCCGCCGTGTGGCCGTGCGCCCGGCCGTGCGCTCTCGTCCGGGCGGCGGGGGGAGCGCTTCCATGGACGGTGCGTGGGTCGGCCCGCTCGGCCGGGAACGGTGTCCCGGACCAGTGGGCTGGGGGACACCGCCGCTCAGCTCCCCGCGGGCGGCGGACGGCGCCGGGAGGCGGGAGCGCCTCCCGGGCTGCCGGTGACGCATGAGGACGGGGGGCGAGCCGGGCGGACGCCCGGACCCCCGGACGCCCCTCCGACCCTCCGGGGAGGGTCGATATTTGGCCGAATGACGCCGGTACCCAACTGGCCCATGCCAGGGGCGCATTCACCTTTCGCACGCGTGCACCCGGACTCCGCCCCGTGCGCCGTTGTCGTGGCAGCATGGCCTCCACCGAAACGGACGTGGAGGCGCCGATGCGATGGCTGGTGGGCTGGAGCAGCGTCGCCGCGAGCTTCGCAACGACCGCGGGGGCCTGGGCGGGAGCGGTGAACGGCGGCTACGACTCCACGGCGGGGTACGACGCCGGTTACGGCACGGGCCACGCCCCGGGGGCTGACAGGCACACGGTGCACACCGTGCAACCGGTGGGCGCGCAACTCCTCTGGGGCGACCCCGATCCGCTGTGGGCGGTCGGCGACTGGCGCCCCGACGAGGTGCGGGTGGTGGCCGTCGACGACCACACCCGCCTCGCCGTGCTCGGCTGCTGCGCCGCCACCGACGAGGAGCTGCGGGTCGGCCTGCTCACCGCGCGCGGGGGCGCACTGCGGCATCTGACGGCGTGGCCCGGCAGTTACACCGTCGTCGTCAAGGCCGGCCGCCGCGTCACCGTCACCGGTGATCTCGCGGGCGCCCGGCCGGTGTTCCACACTCCGTGGGCCGGCGGCACCGCCTACGCGACCGCCGCCCTGCCGCTCGCCGACCTCGTCGAGGCCCAGCTCGACATCGGCCACCTCGGCGCCCTGCTCGCCTGCCCCGAGACCCCTGAGGCGCTCCGCGACTCCACCCCGTACGAAGGGGTGCGGCGGGTGCCGCCCGGCCACGCGCTGATCCTGCGGGAGGGCTCGCGGGAGATCGCCGGGTACGAGGCGGTGGCCTCGCTCGCGGTCGCGGCGCCCGAGTCCGACGCCCGGCAGGCCGTCGAAGGGGTGCGGGACGCGCTGGTCGAGGCCGTACGGGCCCGGCTCACCGCGCCCCGGCACGCGCCCGAGGCCCCGCTGCCCGACCCGGGCCCGGTCCCCGGGATGGGGCCCGCCGACCGGCGCGCGGCCCGGGGCGGCGGCCCGGCGCCCGGCATCGGCGCCGACCTGTCCGGCGGCAGCGCCTCCGGCACGCTCGCCCTCCTCGCGGCGGGGCTGCCGGGGCGGCCGGGCACGATCCTCGGCCACGGGACGGGCGCGGGGGAGCGGCTGCTCGCGGTCACCTTCAACGACCTGGCGACCCGGACCGGCGCGGACCGGGAGGACGAGCTGAAACGGGCCGGGGAGCTCGCGGCCGACCCGCGCCTGCACCACGTGGTCGTCGCGGCCGGCGAGGAGGCGCTCCCGTACGCCGCGCTGGACGGGCCGCTCACCGACGAACCGGGCCCCGCACTCGTCACCGCGGAACGCCACCGCAGGCGCCTCGCGGGCGGCAGCGCCGACCACTTCACGGGGATGGGCGCCAAGCAGGTCCTGGACGCGCACCCGGCGCGCCTCGCCGACCTCCTGATGGACCGCAGGCGCCGCTCGCTGGTGCGCCCGGTGGCGGCGCTCGCCAAGGCGTCGGGTGCGTCGGCGGGCGCGCTCCTGGTGCCGCTGACCGTGTACAGGGCGGCGCGGAGGCTGGCCCGTACCCCGTACCGCACCGGTCTGGAGGCGGCGGCCCGCCGCGTCCAGGAGGCGAACCGCACGCCCCCCGACGGCTTCGGCCCCCTGGAGGCCTCGCTCTCCGCCCTCACCTGGTCGCGTCCGGGGCCGGCGGCGCGCTGGATGACGGGGGAGGCACTGGCTGAAGTATCGGTTCGCCTGAACCGTGCGGCGACCCTGCCGGCCTCCGTCCAGCGCCCGGGCGAAGCACGCGCGCGTGCCGCCCTCGCCCGCGCGGCGGCCGACCACCGGGTCCTGGAGCAGGCCGCCGAGATCCGCGGCCAGCGCCTCCACGCCCCGTTCCTCGACAACCAGGTGGTACGGGCCTGCCGCGGCCTCCCCGAATCACTCAGGGTCCAGCCGGACGCCCGGGCGACCATCCTGCGCACGGTCCTCGCGGGCGCCGGAGTCCACGACCTCCCCCCGGGCTGGGGCGCCCCCCACCCGGCGGTCCCGCCCGCCGCCACCCGCGCGGGCCTGCGCGCCGCCCTCCCCCACCTCCTGGCCCTCTTCGACGCCCCGCTCCTCGCGGACGCGGGCCTGATCGAGGCCCGCGTCGTCCGCGAGGCCCTGCGCGCGGCGGCCGACGGCGCCCCGATCCCCCTGGACGGCCTCGCCGACCTGGTCTCCACCGAACTCTGGCTCCACCGCCTCCTCGCCCGCCGAGGCTCCTGCTGGACGAACACCACGGAACCCCGCGCCCACCGAGCGGTCCAGGGCCCCCTGATCCCGGCATCGCGGTCACTGCCGGCGTGAGGCTGGGCCGCGGCCTTCGGATGAAACGTCACAGCACGCTCGTTCGAGTGAACGACTCCCTGATCTGCCGGCACGTTGGGCCTACGCTGAGAACGTCTCACCGAGCGAAGGAGGTCTGCCATGGCGATGGCGCCGCCGGCACCGGAGGATGCGTTCTCCGAGGGCATGCCCGACCGTGAGGGCGCGAGTGTGCAGGAGACCTTCGAGCTGTTCAGCGCAATGGCCCCGAAGGGCTGGCGCGTGGAGCTGATCGAAGGGGAGATCTGCGTGGTACCTCCGGCCAATGGTGAGCACGAGGCGATCGTGACCGAAGTAGTCGAACAGGTCATCGCCCGTCGTGTCGACAAGGAACTGCGCAACTTCACAGGCATCGGCCTGCACGTTCCCGGAGCCACGGACACCGCGCGGGTCATTCCCGACCTCGTGATCGCCCCGAAGGGCAGCTTCGACGACCAGCACGAGTGGCACGTCCCCGACGCCGTCCTTCTCGTTGCCGAGGTGACCTCTACTTCCACCGCGAGCCGCGATCGCGTCCAGAAGATCCGGGCCTACGCCCGGGCAGGCATCCCCGTCTACCTCCTGATCGACTGCGAGGCCGGCGAGACCGTTGTGTGCTCCGAGCCTTCCGGGGACGACTTCGGCCACAAGTCCATCCACAAGCTGGGGGCAGTCGTCCCGCTTCCCTACCCGCTCGGCTTCGAGCTCGACACCTCGGAGTTCTGACCGTCGCGCCCTCAGGGTCCCACCCGGGTAAACCCCGAGGCGTACCCGTACGCCACCGGACACAATGAGCCGGTGCGGTATCTCATCCTCGGGACCACCGAGGCCCTCGACCCCCGCGGCACCCCCCTTCCCCTCGGCGGCGCCCGCCTGCGCGCGCTTCTCGCCGCGCTCGCGCTGCGCGGTGGACGGGCCGCCTCCACCTCCGAGCTCGCCGACGACGTGTACGGGGACGACCCGCCGCAGGACGCGCCCGCCGCCCTCCAGGCCCTCGTCGGCCGCCTCCGCCGGGTCCTCGGCGCGGAGGCCGTCGCCTCGACCCCCGGCCCCGGCTACCGGCTCGTCGCCGGCCCCGACGACATCGACCTGTACGTGTTCGAGCGCCGCGTCAGGGACGCCGGAGCCCGCCTCGACGCCGACGACCCCGAGACCGCCGCCGCCCTCCTCCGGGAGGCCCTCGCCCTCTTCCGCGGCCCCGCCCTCGCCGACCTCCCCGAACCGGCGGGCGTCCGGCCCGAGGCCCAGCGACTCGCGGCCCTGCGCCGCCGCGTCGAGGCCGACCTGCGCCGGGGCGCCACCGACGGACTCGTACCCGAGCTGACCGAGCTCACCACCACGTACCCGTACGACGAGGCCTTCCACGCCCACCTCATCCGCGCCCTGCGGGCCGAGGGTCGTCACGCCGACGCCCTCGCCGCGTACGACTCGGCCCGCCGCGCCCTCGCGGACGCCCTCGGCGCCGACCCGGGCCCCGAACTCGCCGCCCTCCACCGCGAACTCCTCACGTACGCCCCGGAGCCCGCGCCCGCGTCGGAGCCCGAGCCCAAGTCGGATCCCGCGCCCGCGTCCGCGTCCGGTCCCGTGTTTGAGACGCCCCACGCCCCCGGCAACATCCGCCCCCGCCTCACCTCCTTCGTCGGCCGCGAGCCCGAGATCGCCGCGCTCCAGGGCGACCTGACCCACTCCCGCCTCGTGACCCTCACCGGCCCGGGCGGCTCCGGCAAGACCCGCCTCGCCGAAGTGACCGCGCTGCGCGCCGCGGGCCCCGCCGCCTGGATCGCCGAGCTCGCCCCGCTCGACGACCCCGAGGCGCTCCCCGGCGCCGTGCTCTCCGCGCTCCGCCTCCGCGAGATCAACCTGCTCAACCGCGACGGCCTGCCCCTCCAGGACGACCCGACCGCCCACCTCGTGGAGCACCTCGCCCGCCGCCCGTTCCTCCTCGTCCTCGACAACTGCGAGCACGTGATCGACGCGGCCGCCGCCCTCGCCGAGACCCTCCTCACCCACTGCCCGCAGCTCCGCATCCTCGCCACCAGCCGCGAACCCCTCGGCGTCCCCGGCGAATCGGTCCGCCCCGTCGAGCCCCTCCCGCCCGACCCGGCCCACCGCCTCTTCGCCGAGCGCGCCCGCGCCGTACGCCCCTCCTTCGACCCCACCGCGGACGCCGCCACCGTCGACGAGATCTGCCGCCGCCTCGACGGCCTGCCGCTCGCCATCGAACTGGCCGCCGCCCGCCTCCGGCTGCTCTCCCCGCGCCAGATCGCCGACCGTCTCGACGACCGGTTCCGGCTCCTCACCTCCGGCTCCCGCACGGTCCTCCCCCGCCAGCAGACCCTCCGCGCCGTCGTCGACTGGTCCTGGGACCTGCTCGAACCCGCCGAGCGCACCCTGCTCCGCCAGGTCTCCGTCTTCGCCGGCGGCTGGGACCTCGCCGCCGCCGAGGCACTGGCCCCCGGCGCGGCCGACACCCTCGGCGCGCTCGTCGACAAGTCGCTGGTCGTGGCCACGCCCACCGACGAGGGCGAGATGCGCTACCGCCTCCTGGAGACCATCCACGAGTACGCCGTCGAGCGCGCCACCGAGGCCCCCGAGCTCCTCGCCGCCACCGCCGCCGCCCACACCGCCCACTTCACGGCCCTCGCCGAGGAGGCCGAGCCCAAGCTGCGGTCCGGGGAGCAGCTGCCCTGGATCGGCCGGATCGAGCGGGACCTCGACAACATCCGCGCCGCGCTGCACCGTGTCCTCCTCACCGCCCCCGACGAGGCCGCCGCCCACCGTCTCGTCTTCGCCATGGGCTGGTTCTGGTGGCTGCGCAACTACCGCCCCGAGGGCCTGGCATGGGTCGAGCGCGCGCTCGACCTCGGCGAGGACCCCGCCGCCCCGACCGCCCCCGCTACCCCGACCGTCCCGACCGCCCCCGCCGCCCCGGCCGACCCCCGGTACTGGCCTCGCATGCACCTCCGCATGCTCCATTTCTTCCTCGCCGTCGAGAACCACACGGCCGCCCAGTTCCGCGACGATCCCGAAACCGTCGCCCTGGTCGCCCGGGTGCGCGCCGCGTTCGGCTCCGAGCCCGGCCCCGAGGCCGCCCGCTTCCCGGGCCTGCTGTGGCCGTTCACGGCGTACCTCACCGAGGAGCCGGTGCGGATCCGCGCCCTCCTCGACGCCTCCGTCGCCAACTGCCGCCGCCACGGTGGCGACTGGGAGGTCGGCGTCAGCCTGATGTTCCGTACGCACCTGGTCGTCGACATGCCCGGCGGCCTGTCCGACGGCATGTCCGGCGTCGACGAGGACCTGGCGGAACTCCGCGTCCTCTCCCGCCGCGTCGGCGACCGCTGGATGGGCGCCCAGATCGCGAGCGCCGCGGCCGAGGCGAACATGATGCGCGGCCGCCACGAAGCCGCGGGGGAGGCGTACGAGGAGGCCCTCCGGCTGGCCCGCGAGGTCGGCGCCCACGCCGAGACCCCGTTCCTCATCGCCCGGCTCGCCGAACTCTCCTACCGCGCCGGTGACATGGAGACCGCCCGGAAGGGGCTCGACGAGGCCTCGCGGGAGGCCGAGCGCTACCACGTGCGGGACACCCAGGTGTTCGTGTGCTTCCTGGGCGCCGCCATCGCCTTCCACCTCGGCGACATCGCGGCGGCCCGCGCCCGGTTGGAGACGGCGGGCGGCCTGGTCGACACCGGTCCCGCACCGCCGCACTTCGCGGCCGTGATGGCCGGGCTCGCCGCCCGCGTCGAGGCGTACGAGGGCGGGGGCGCCGCCGCCGTGGCCGCCGCCGCCGACGCGCTGCGCGCCGCGCGGGACGCCCAGTGCGCGGACCTCATCGTGGCGGCGCTCGCCGAGGGGCTCGCGGTCACGCTGGCCGAGGCGGACGAGACGGCCCTCGCGATGACGGTGCTGGCCGCCGTCGACTCCTGGCGCGGCGGGCTGCCCCGGTCGGTCCCGGAGCTGAAGGAGCTCGAGGAGGTGACGGCGCGGTCGCTCGCTGCCCTCGGCGCGTCCGGCCTCGCCGCCGCCCGTGCCACCGGCGCGGGCCTCGCCCTCGACGACGTCCTGGCCCTCGTCGACGCCTACATCAGTACGAGTCCGGAGCGGCCGGAGCGACTGGAGCCGCCGGAGCCGCCGGGGCGGCCCGGGCGGGTCAGGAGCAGCTGATCCGGGACTGCGCCCAGTCGGCGACCGCGGCCCGGCCGAAGGGCGTGTGCTCCTCGACCACGAGCCGGATCGTGGAGCGGCCCGTGATGTCGACGTGCACCGGGACCGGCGGGTCGCCCGCCCGGACCACGTCGGAGCGCCAGAGCCGTTCGCCGTCCCCGTAGACGGAGAAGCGGACGCCGCCCTGGCCGAACAGGGCGCTCATGTCGTCGATGCCGACGACCGCGTCGTAACTCGTGCACTGCCGGTTGAGGTTGATGAGCAGCGAGGACGGCGCGTGCACGCTGACCCCGTGGGCGTACGAGGTGTCGCTGATCGAGAGGCCGTTGCGCGGCCACATCCAGCTGCTGTCGGAGAGGGACACCTCGGGCTTGGTGCCGTCGCCGAAGATCCCGTACTCCAGCTCGTCGACCTGGTAGACGGCGGCCGGAGCGGGCGGCGGCGGGGTGGGGGTCGGCTTCGGGGAGGGTTTCTCGGAGCTGGGCGTCGGCTTCGGCGTCGGGGTGGGCGTGGGCGTCGGCTCGGGACTCGGCGTCGGCGTCGCCGAGGGCGTGGGTGTGGGCGTCGGCGTGGGGCTCGGCTGCGGAGAGGGCTTCTCCGGGCTGGGCGTGGGTGTGGGCGTGGGCGTCGGGGTCGGCTTCGGCGTGGGCTTCGGCGGATCGGACGGTACGGGCGGAGGCGGCGGTTCGGGCGTCGGCGTCGGCTTCGCCGGGGGAGCGGGCTCCTCCGGGACGACGGGGGTGACGACCGGCTGCGGGGGCTTGGGCGCGGCGACGGGCTGCGGGTCCCCGGCCATGGCCCAGACGAGCCCGGCGGCCGCGGCGACGGCCAGTCCGGCCGCGATGCCGGCCTTCGCGGGCATGCCGAGCCCCTCGCCGACGGCACCACCCGAACCCGCGCCCCCGGAAGCGCCCCCGGCCGCGCCTGCGGCACCCCCGGTCGCGCCTCCCGCCGCGCCTCCGGAAGCACCCGAGGCCGCGGCGGCCGCGCCCGCGCCGGCGGCGCCGACGGCACCGCCCGCGACGACACCGGCGGCCTTGAGCGAGTACCCGGCGGCGAACCAGCCGATGACGGCGATCGGCAGCAGCGCGGGGATCCCGGCGTTCACATGGGCCAGCTCACCGGCGGCGAGCCGGCACTTCGCGCACTCCTCCAGGTGCTTGCGCAGCCCGCGCTCGGCCCGCATCCGCAGCCCGCCGCGCGCGTAGGCGCCGAGCCGGTCCGCGTACCGGGCGCAGTCGCCGCCCGAGGTGAGGGACTGGCTGACGTGGGCCTGGAGATAGGCCTGCTTGAGGCCCTCGCGGGCCCGGCTGGCGAGCACGGCCGTGGCGTTGGCGGTCAGCCCGAAGAGGGGGGCGACGTCGCTCGGCGACTCCTCCTCGACGGTGGTGTGCCACAGCACGGCCTGCCAGCGCTCGGGCAGCGAGCGGAAGGCCTGCATGGCGAGCGACTGCTCGGCCTCGTGCATGGCCCGTACGTCGGCGCCGAGGTCCATGGTGTCTTGATCGGAGACATCGGAGGAGCGGGAGGCGTCCGCCGCGAACACGGCGAAGTCCTCGACGAGGTGCTCCCGCTTCTGCGTCCTGGCCCAGTTCGCCGCGACCCGCCGGACGGTGGTCATGAGGTAGGCGCGCACGGCCTGTTCGGGCCCGGCCCCGCCGCGTACGGCCTGGAGGGTGCGGGCGAAGACCTCGGCGGTGAGGTCGTCGGCGGTGTGCGCGTCGCGGCAGCAGGTACGCGCGTACCGGCGGACGGCCTCGGAGTGGCGCCGGAACAGCTCCTCGTACGCGGAGTCGTCGCCGTCGCGCATGAGCTGGACGAGTTCGGCGTCGGAGGGCGGCAGTTCGACGGCCGGCGGAAGGACCCCCTCGGCCTCGTCGCCCAGCCCGTCCCCGTCCCCGTTGTGGTCCGCCGCGGCGTGGGTCGCCCCCGCGACGACCCCGGCACCCGACGCGGCACCCGTCTTGCCCTCGCGCTGCTGCGGGACGCTCGCCTCGACCGTCCCGGCCGCGCTCGCCGGCGCACCCGGCGCCCCGCTCGCGGGCCCACCGGAGAGACTTCCCGGGCCGCCCTGGCTCGGCACCTGCCGGGGAGGCGGGCCTCCGGTCTCCGCGGCGCCGCCGCTGCCCAGCGGATCGTCCCGACCGTCACCGCTCATCGCGGAAGCCCCCGTACGCACGCCCAGACCAGAACACCGGCCAAGACTGCCACAGAGCGCGGGCACGCCGAAGCGCCGCGTCCACTTACCACTCGTCCGGGGCGACTTCCTGTATCCGGGCGTAACCGCTCACACGTTCGTGTGATGCTCATTGGTCCGCCCGGACCACAAAAGAACTTCTCGCTACGGGTCTCTTACCGGAACTCCCTACCGGGAACTCCTACCGGGAGCGCAGCCCCTCAAGAAGGATGTCGAGGAGCCGCGTCGAGGCAGCCGCCTGCTGCGCCGCGTCCGGCAGGGCCGGAGCCGCCGTGGCGATGACGAGCAGCACGTCGGCCACGGTCACGTCGGTCCGCAGCTCACCCGCCTCACGCGCCCGGTCGACGAGCCGGCCGACGACGTCGAGCAGCTCCGCCGCCCCCGCGTCGTCCCGCTCCTCCGCCGGCACCGCGCGCGGCGCGACCACCCGCGTGTCGGGATCGGCGACGCCCCGCTGGGACGGCACCCGGGCCGCGTCCTCACCGGCGTCGGCGACGAGCGGCCCCGCGGGGTCGTCCACGCCCACCCGCAGCACCTGCGGCGGCAGCAGCCGCCCGGCACCCGAGGCCACCGAGGTCCGCAGGAACCGGGAGAGCGCCGACCACGGCTCGTCCTCCTGGCCCAGCGCGGCCCGCGCCTGCTCGGTCAGCCGGGAGGTCTCCTCCTCGGCTATCCGCCGCACCAGCACGTCCTTGCTGGGGAAGCGCCGGTAGACCGTGCCCACGCCGACCCGGGCGCGGCGCGCCACGTCCTCCATCGGCGCCCCGTAACCGAGCTCGCCGAAGACCTCGCGCGCGGCGCGCAGCACGTGCTCCAGATTGCGCTGGGCGTCCACCCGCAGCGGCGCGGATCTGCCGCCCGCCAACGGGGACAGCGCCCCGGCACCCTGGCCGTCGTCGGCGGTCGCCGTCCCGACGACCGACTGCCACCGTGAATCCTGAATCTGCATAAGCGTTCCCCCGCTCATGATGTCTCCCCCCGGAGACTCCCCGCCCTGACACGGGGCTTCCGGCCCGTGAGCGCCTCGGTCCACGCGCTCCCGTCCCACCCCGATGAAGTACGAACATAGTTGAGTCCGGGTCAATTCAGAAGGGGGAGTTCCGTACGGTCCGCCCCCCGATCGGAGCAAGGCCCGGAAGACTCCCGATTCCGACCCCACGGCACACCTGTCACACCCACCGTGACCTGCACCGTTGACCCCGCACCCCGCTCGCGCGCCACCCCGCGCCTCCGTACCCCGCCGGTCACACAATTTGTCGAGCCTGTGGACAAACAACGGACGGCGTTGCGTCATGGGACAGTGACCGAACCTGCGCGCATTCTCGTGGTCGGCGGTGGATACGTCGGCATGTACACAGCGCTGCGCCTCCAGCGGCAGCTCAGGGCCGAGCTCAGAGCCGGCACCGTCGAGATCGTGGTGGTCACCCCCGATCCGTACATGACGTACCAGCCGTTCCTGCCCGAGGCCGCGGCCGGCTCCATCTCCCCGCGCCATGTCGTCGTCCCCCTCCGCCGGGTCCTCGACCGCTGCCGGATCCTCATCGGCGAGGTCGGCTCGATCGACCACGCCAAGCGGACGGCGTCGCTCTCCACCCTCGCCACCGAGGAGGAGGGCACCGGCGGCATCGAGCTCACCTACGACGAGCTGGTCCTCGCCCCCGGCTCCGTCTCCCGCACCCTCCCGGTCCCCGGCCTCGCCGACCACGGCATCGGCTTCAAGACCGTCGAGGAGGCCATCGGCCTGCGCAACCACGTCATCGAACAGATGGACATCGCGTCCTCCACCCGTGACCCCGGGCTCCGCGACGCCGCCCTCACCTTCGTCTTCGTCGGCGGCGGCTACGCGGGCGTGGAGGCCCTCGCCGAGCTGGAGGACATGGCCCGCTACACGTCGCGGTACTACCACAACGTCAAGCCCGAGGACCTGAAATGGGTCCTCGTCGAGGCCTCGGACCGGATCCTCCCCGAGGTGGGCGCGGAGATGGGCAAGTACGCCATCCGCGAGCTCCGCGGCCGCAACATCGACGTCCGCCTGGAGACCCGCCTCGAATCCTGCGAGGACCGGGTCGCCGTCCTCAGCGACGGCACCCGCCTGCCCACCCGGACCGTCGTCTGGACCGCCGGCGTCAAGCCCGCCCCCGTCCTCGCCGCCACCGACTTGCTCCTGAACGAACGCGGCCGGCTCCGCTGCACCGCCCACCTCGCCGTCGAAGGCGTCGAGCACGCCTGGGCGGCGGGCGACGCGGCCGCCGTCCCCGACGTCACCTCCGGAGAACCCGGCAAGGAATGCGCCCCCAACGCCCAGCACGCCGTCCGCCAGGCCAAGGTCCTCGCGGAGAACATCGCCGCCTCCCTGAGCGGCCGACCGCTCACGGAGTACGCGCACGCGTACGTGGGGTCCGTCGCCTCGCTCGGCCTCCACAAGGGAGTGGCCCACGTCTACGGACGTAAACTCAAGGGCTACCCGGCCTGGTTCATGCACCGCGCCTACCACCTCAGCCGGGTCCCCACCTTCAACCGCAAGGCCCGCGTCCTCGCCGAATGGACCCTTTCCGGCCTGTTCAAGCGGGAAATCGTCTCTCTCGGCTCGCTGGAACACCCGCGTGCCGAATTCGAACTCGCCGCCGCACCGCCACCCGACCACGGCGACAAGCCGTCGTCCTGACATCACTGTCAGTGCACTCGTCCACACTGGACGTGTGACCATAGGTGGGCTCACACCTGCACAGCGTGACTCTGCACGGCACCGACACCACGAGGCATACAGATCCGTGAACTTCACCCGTTGGAGCGCCCGGCTCCCCGGCACGCAGCGCCGCGCGGCGCGGGGGACCGAAGGCTCCGTGCCCGCCGCCCGCGGTGAGTACGGGCAGCAGCTGGAGCACCCCGGCAGCGAGACCGCCGAGGCCGACATCGCCGCCGACGCACCCGCCCTGGAGGACTTCGCCGTACGGGAGCTCCTCGGCCGCCTCCCCGGCCTGGTCGCCCTCGTGTACGGCCCGGACCACCGCATCGCCTACGTCAACGACGCCTACGCCGCCGCCTTCGGCCCCCGCCCCGCGGGCGCCACCGTCGCCGACACCTGCCCCGAGGCCGAGGACCTCGGCCTGCTGCCCCTCATGGACCAGGTCCTGCGCAGCGGCAAGCCCCGCACGGTCAAGTCCCGCCGCACCCAGGACGGCGGCTCGTACACGGTCACGTGCCTGCCCGTCGACAGCCCCCACATCGACGGCGGAGTCCTCGTCCACGCCGCCGACGTCACCGACCACGCCGAGGCCGCCGAGCGGCTCCGCGCCAGCGAGCGCCGCCACCGCGAGACCGCCGTCACCCTCCAGCGCTCCCTGCTCCCGCAGGAGCTGGAGCAGCCCGACGACCTGCGGATCGCCGCCACCTACCAGCCCGGCGGCACGGACGCGGCCGTCGGCGGCGACTGGTACGACGTGATCACCCTCGGCGCGGGCCGCACCGCGCTCGTCATCGGCGACGTGATGGGACGCGGCGTGCGCGCCGCCGCCGTCATGGGCCAGCTCCGCACCGCCGTCCGGGCCTACGCCCGCCTGGACCTGCCCCCGCACGAGGTGCTCCAGCTCCTCGACGGCCTCGCCGCCGAGATCGACGCCAGCCAGATCGCCACCTGCGTCTACGCGATCCACGACCCCAGCGAAGGCAAGCTGGTGTACGCGTCGGCCGGCCATCTCCCGATCCTCGTACGGGACGAGGACGGCACCGTGCGCCGCGCCGAAGACCCCACGGGCCCGCCCCTCGGCACCGGCGGCTGGCTGCACGCCTCGGGCTCCATCGCCCTCCCGCCCGGCTCGACCGCCGTCCTCTACACCGACGGCCTGGTCGAGCGCCGCCGCGAGGACATCGACGAGGGCGTCGCCGCCCTGGCCCGCGCCCTCTCCGGCGCGAGCGGCACCCCGCAGGTCGTCTGCGACCGGCTGCTCCGCGCCCTGGGCGTCACCGCCGAGCACGACGACGACGTGGCCGTCCTCGTCGTCCAGCACCCCGCCCGCGAGGGCTCCGACGCCGAGCTCTTCCACAACGCCGCCCTGGAGCTCCTCGGCGGGGTGGAGGCCGCACCCCGCGCGCGTGCCTTCGCCTCCGGCGTCCTGTCGAGCTGGCGCTTCCCGGTCGAGCTCCGCGACCTGGGCGTCCTCGCCACCAGCGAGCTCGTGGCGAACTCCCTCCAGCACGGCACCCCGCCGATGCGGCTGCGCCTCCGCCGTACGGACCGCCGCCTGATCATCGAGGTCACGGACGGGGACGACCACCTGCCCCGCCGCCGCAGGGCGGAAACGGAAGACGAGGCGGGTCGCGGTATCTCGATCATCGCGACGATCGCCTCGTCCTGGGGGAGCCGCCGCACACCCGGCGGCGGCAAAGCGGTCTGGTGCGAGTTCGCCCTGCCGAACAAGCCCGGCAAGAGCGAGAAGAACTAGGCCGTGTCCGGAAAGTCCCGCCTGAGCCGCGGCGCCTGGCACGCACGCTCGCCGCGTTGCCGAAATGCCCACGTAGCTCCGCTACGAGGACATCCCGGCGCCTTGCGATCGCACGCACCAGACGCCGCGGCTCCTGCCCTCCGGGCAGACGGCGCTACTTTCCGGACACGACCTAGGGCCTGTCCGGCGGATCAGGGTCGGATAGGCCCTAGGCCGAGGCCTCGACCTTCCGCCCGCTCTGCTCGCTCGGCTGGTGCCGCGCCACGACCTTCGACGGCTTGGCGCCGGCGAGCGACGGCTGGTTCTGCTCGGGGGTCAGCTGCCGGCCGAGCCGGACCGCGAGGAACGTGATGCCGAGCGAGAAGAGCACGAACGTCACGATGTACGGACCGTGCAGCGCGGCCCCCATGGGCCCGCCCACGGCCGGACCGACGGCGAGCGCGAGCTGCTTGACCAGCGCGAAGGCCGAGTTGTACTGCCCGACCATCGACTCCGGCGCCAGATCGGCCACCAGCGGCGCCACGGTCGGCGAGAGCATCGCCTCACCGAGCCCGAAGAGCGCGTACGTGGAGATGAACGCCGCGGTCGCCATGGTCTGGCTGCCGTGCCCGAGCCCCGCGTACCCGGCGATCAGCCACGCCACGGTCCAGATCAGACCGACGGCCGCGATCACCCGGGTCCGCTTCCGGCGCTCGACGAACTTCAGCACCAGGAACTGGGCGGCCACGATGACCGCCGTGTTGGCGGCCAGCGCGATACCGAGCGTCGACGGCTCGATCCCGGCGGCCTCGGTGCCATAAGCGGCGAGACCCGACTCGAACTGTCCGTAACAGGCGAAGAAGAGGACGAAGCCGAGGACGCACAGCTGCACCATCGCCTTGTGCCCGAGCAGCGCGCGGACCCCGCCGCCCTTGCCGCCCTCGGCGGGACGGCTGCCCCGGAACGCGGGCGAGCCCGGCATCCGGACGGTCCCGACGACCGCGCCGAGCACGAGGAACATCGCCGCCTCGATCGAGAACAGCAGGATGAAGCTGCCCGGCCGGCTCGTGTCGACGAGCAGGCCGCCGATCAGACCACCGACACCGAGGCCGAGGTTCTGCAGGAAGAACTGCATGGCGAAGGCCCGGGTCCGGCCCACCGGCTCCGAGCACCAGACGATCATCGTGGCGAGCGCCGGCTGGAGCACCGCCGTACCGGCGCCGAGCAGCGCCGCGGCCCCCACGGCCGCCGGCACGCTGGACGCGAAGCCCATCGCCACCGCACCCACGGCCGCGACGACCGAGGCCACGACGAGCACCGGCACGGGCCCGCGCCGGTCGATGGTCCGCCCGCTGAAGGGCAGCACCACGAGTGCGGCCATGGCGAAGACGGCGAGAACGATGCCCGCGGTCGCCGCGCCCAGATCCCGCACCTGGGCGACGTACACATAGAGGTACGGCACGGTGAAGCCGAGTCCGAACGCGCTCAGCGCGCTGCCTGCCTGAATACGGCGCATCGCAGCGCCCCTCGCCTTGGTCACACTCACCCACTTCGGTCGCAGGTTCAGAGGTGTAGCTCTGAACCTTGAAGACTTAACTCCTAAAGTTAACTCCTTAACAGTACACACCGAAGGACTTCAACGCCAACGAGGTCCGTGGGATACTCGCCGTATGTCCGACACCCCCGAGCGACCCGGCCCGCAGGCCCCGCAGGAGCCGAGCCTCGACGAGCAGATCGCGGCCTACCAGCGCGAGTACCGCGACCTCGACCCCCAGGTCGAGAAGGTCGTCTCCGCCCTCGGCCGGCTGAACCGCCGGATGAACGTGGCGTACGGTCGCCAGCTCTCCGACCTCGGCATCAGCAACGCCGAGTGGGAGGTCCTCAAGACCCTCGTCCTCGCCGGAGCGCCCTACCGCCTCGGCCCGGGCGAGCTCGCCAAGCGACTGGGACTCACCCCGGCCGCGATGACCCACCGCATCGACCGCATGGCGGGCGAGGGCCTGGTCACCCGCGACCGCGACGAGAACAACCGGGTACGCGTGATCGTCGAGCTCACGGACGAGGGCCGCTCGAAGTGGCTGGAGGCCATGCGCATGGCCACGGACTTCGAGGAGGAGCTCCTCCAGGACCTCACGGCAGAAGAGAGGGGAGTCCTCGGCGAGGTCCTCATCCGCCTCCTGCGCCGTGTGGAACTCACCCAGCCGGACGCCGGCGGCCGCCTGACGGACCTGGACTGATCCACCCGCCACGGTCACCGGCCGGGGGTTGACACGCCCCCACCGGATCCGTAATGTTCTCCGAGTTGTCACGGAGCCGGAACGGTTCTTCGACGACCACTCACGCCGCTGATGCGGCACCTCTTCTCAGCACGATCTCCCCACCGGGATGAATTTCGGCATGCCGAAATTCAATTCGAAAGACTCGATTATGAGTCGCCGGGGAAAATCCGCTAGAGTTTGAGACGTCGGAACGGCCCAACAGCCGGAAAGACAAACCCCGCTGACTGGGGGTCAGACGCCGAAAGGATCTGATAGAGTCGGAAACGCCGGAAGGGCCTGACGCGAAAGCGAAACGGACCGGAAAGCACCGAGGAAATCGGATCGGAAAGATCTGATAAGCTTCGGAACGAAGGGAAAAGCCCGGAGGAAAGCCCGAGAGGGTGAGTACAAAGGAAGCGTCCGTTCCTTGAGAACTCAACAGCGTGCCAAAAATCAACGCCAGATTAGTTGA